>JBJSWT010000093.1:0-47402 GCA_046086025.1 Actinomycetes bacterium
GGGCTTTTTTACCTGCAACACCTACTTTGGAACAGAAATTGTGAAGTAGATTTATGCCTAAGTATGTTAAGAATCAGCCCTACGCCAGAAAAAATATTAGATTTATCCCTTTTACCTAATCTTTACTCTTGGCCTGAAAAACCCTGGATCAGAGCCAACATGGTTCAAACCCTTGATGGATCCGTTCTAGATTTACTGGGTTCCACTGAATTGATTACCAACGACATAGATAAGTCAATCTTTAGAACACTTCGCCAATTATCAGATGTGGTAGTTGTTGGTTCAAAAACAGTGAAAACTAACAGATATCAAGATATTAAAATAAGTGAACAAAATAAAGATTTAAGAAAGAAATTAAAACTTAAAGATATTCCTCGCTTAGCAATAATTACTAATAATTTAAATATTGAAAAGGATTTTTTTACTAATTGGCAAGATAATTTAAGACCCTTAATTTATACTCATAAAGAAAACCAATCAAAAATAGAAAATTTTAAAGATTTGGCAGAAATTGTTTTTTGTGGAAAAAGTCAAGTTGATTTAAAAGCAGTCAAAAAAGATCTAATTCAAAGATCTTTTAGACGTATTCTTTGTGAAGGTGGCCCTACTTTATTAAATTCAATGTTTCAAAATAATTTAATTGATGAGTTAGATTTAACTGTGCAGGTTAAACTTTCTCATTTAACTAATCCCTTAAAAATTGCCCAAGGTCTACTCTTAAAACCTGCTGTGAAGCTAAAGCCAATTCAAGTGATTCAGCATGAAAAAACGCTTTTGTTGCGCTATCTAGTCCATGGGCATAGGTTGTAATTATGAGTGAAGAAATTTCTGACACAAAACCAAGTGGTGAAAAATATTCTGTTGTTAAATCTGATGAAGAATGGAAAAAACAATTAACTGATTTTGAATATCACGTTTTAAGACAAGCTGGTACTGAACCTGCGTGGAGTGGACAGATCGAAAAAGGAAATGACATTACTTATCACTGCAGAGGATGCGATGCAAAGTTATTTACTTCAAATGAAAAATTTGAATCAAACTGTGGTTGGCCATCTTTTTGGTCACCTTTAGCAAAAGAATCAATAATCGAAATAGATGATTTTTCTTTAGGCATGAAAAGAACTGAAGTAAGGTGTGCAACTTGTGGTTCACACTTGGGACACGTGTTTGCAGGTGAAGGTTTTTCTACCCCAACTGATCTTCGCTATTGCATCAATGCGGTTTGTCTAAAAACTAATTAGCCTCAATTAGGTTCGGCGTTGCACCACATCTGTAACTTCTGTAACACCTACAGTTATGGATGTGAAAGATCAAAATTCCCACTTCAATCAACTAGTTGAAGAGGTTCGTCGTTCACCTTTAAGACCTGAGGTAACAACGGAGGAAGTGCCAGCGCCGTTAAGACTTGCACCATATTCGCTGGCAGTTGCAGCTGAAGTTCTTGAAGGTGAAGATGATTTAAGTAATGGTCGCTTAGTTTTACTTTATGACCCAGAATTTGTTGAAACCTGGCAAGGAAATATTCGCTTAGTAACCTTTACTAAAGCAAGAATCGAACCTGATTTAGCTCAAGATCCATTGCTTACTCAAGTGGGTTGGACTTGGCTTTTGGATTGTTTGAGAGATCGAAATGTTGAAGCATCCGCATTATCAGGCACCGTCACTAGAACCTCATCTGAATCTTTTGGAGACTTAGATAATCATCCACTTCCAGGAACAATAGAGATAAGAGCATCTTGGACTGTTAAGGAGAACTTAGGTTTACATGTTGCTGCTTGGGCAGATTTACTATGTCAAGCAGCAGGTTTGCAACCATTGCCACCAGGAATGGCTCGAATCAAGAAAACTCATTAACAAATCTAGTTAGTATTACTTATATATGTCGAAATCCTTAGAGGAAATAACACTTGAGGAAAACGACTTTTTAACCCATATCACAAAACCACTCAGAAAATTTCATCTAATCGAAACAGATGATCAAGTAAAAACAATGTGTGAAAAATTAAATGAAGAAAATAATTATCTTGCTATAGATACCGAAAGAGCCTCAGGTTTTAGATATTTTAATAAAGCTTATTTAATTCAAGTTTCGACAGAAAAATCTGACATTTATTTAATTGACCCGATTAATTTAAAAGATTTAAATAATTTACAAAATTTATTTGGTCATAAACCTTGGATTTTGCATGCAGCTACCCAAGATTTACCTTGTTTACTGGAATTAGGTCTAAATCCCAAAGAAATATTTGACACAGAATTAGCGGCTAGATTATTGTCCTTACCTAAAGTTGGTTTAGCCGGTTTATTAGAAGATGAGTTAGGAATAACTTTAGATAAGGAACACTCCGCAGTTAATTGGTCCATTAGACCACTAGAAAATGATTGGCTAAATTACGCAGCATTAGATGTTGAATTCCTACATCAATTAATGAATTCATTAAAAACAAAATTGATAAATGCAAACAAATTAACAATTGCCCAAGAAGAATTTGCCTACTTATGTACCTGGAAACCTAATGAATCTAGAAAAGAACCATGGCGAAGAACATCAGGCATGCATGATATTAAAACTGGATTAGATAGTTGTATTGTGAAAAATCTGTGGTTAAAAAGAGATGAAATTGCTCAAGAAAAAGATATGGCTCCAGGAAGAGTCTTAAATGATGCAAGCATTATTGAAATAGCCTTACAAAAGCCAAAAAGTGAAATCGAGTTAAGTGAATTAAAATCAATTAAATATAGATCTAGCCAACAATATGCAAAAATATGGTTTGAATCATTACAATCTTCACTTGCACTTGACCCAAAAGATTGGCCAGTTAAAGTTACAAACTCAGATGCCATCCCCCTTCCTAAATCTTGGGAGCAAAAAAATCCAGAAGCCTTTATTCGACTCAAAACCTTAAAAAGTTTGATTGCAAATCAAGCTGAAGAGTTAAATATTCCAGTTGAAAATTTATGCTCGCCTGATTTGGTGCGTAAATGGTGTTGGCTTTTGCCCACTGACCATGAAAAATTGACTATCAACTGGTTCTTGGACCAAGGGGCAAGGCACTGGCAGGCAAAAACCATGGCAGTTCTCTGCCAAAAGGTATTAGACAACCCTGGGGTTGACGAATTCAGCAACATGGCCTAAGTTTGAAGGTAACTTCAAAAACAAAGGATCTTTGTGCTAGCTGGATTACTGATTGGACTTCGTGAAGGTCTAGAAGCATCCCTAATTGTGGGAATTTTGATCGCTTATCTTGTAAAAATTGATCTAAGAAGCCGAATCAGAAGTATTTGGATTGGAGTAATTTCTGCAACCGTGTTTTCACTGGTTGTGGGTATCGCCGTTGGACTAACTTCTGAGTCTTTAACAGAATTTGCTGAGAAATTTTTTGCAGGCACAATGAGTTTTATTGCAGTGGGCTTTGTTACAGGCATGATTTTTTGGATGAGAACAGCTTCTAAAGGTTTAGCAAAAGATTTAAGAAACCAAATTGATAGTGCCTTAATTTCTGGTGGAGCTTTTGGTTTAACCGCACTTTCTTTTGCAGCAGTTGCTCGCGAAGGCGTAGAAACTGCAATATTTTTATGGGCCACGGCTCAAAACTCTGGAAGTCTTCCAACACTTGTGGGTGGCTTTACAGGAATAGCAATGTCAATATTTTTAGGATATTTGATTTATCTAGGTGCAATTAAATTAAATTTGTCCTTCTTTTTCAAAACAACTGGAATTCTTTTAATGATTGTGGCAGCAGGAGTTTTAACATATGGAATTCATGAATTTCAAGAATTAGGCTGGCTACCTGGCTTAAATTCAATCGCTTATGACATTTCAGGAACTCTGGATCCAAACGGATTTGTAGCAACAATGTTTAGAGGATTACTAAGTTTAAGAACCTCAATGTCTTGGCTTGAAGTTTATGCTTATATTGCCTATATCCTGATAGTTGGTTATTTCTTCTTAAAACCAAGTAAAACAACTTCAGTTGAACAACCTAAAGTTAAAGTTAGTTAATTTTTCTTAACTTTTTCAGAAATAGCATTGTCAAGTCTGGCCATAGCCTCAATTATGTCTCTTGAAATATCTTGAGCAGTTAATCCAATTTCATTCAAAACTTGAGCTCTTGAAGCATGATCTAAGAATTTTTCTGGTATTCCAAAATCTCTTTGTGGAGTGTAAATATTTCTGTCTCGTAGAAATTGAGAAATACTAGAAGCAGTTCCACCTGATCTTGAATTATCTTCGATTACTGCAACTAAACGATGTCTTGCACCTAAATTAGCAAGGTAATTTGGTAAAGGTTTAATCCATCTTGGATCAACCACAGTTACTCCTAATCCTTGATCGCTTAATCTTTGAGCAACTTCATTTGCTAAATGAGCCATAGCTCCAATGGAAATAACTAGGACATCTTCATCACCATTTTTGTTTAAGATGTCGATTCCTTCAATTCTTTCCTGAACAGTAACAGGTGAAACTATCGCACCTTTTGGAAATCTAATTACGGTTGGTCGGTCTTTCACAACTACTGATTCTCTTAAAAGTTCTCTTAAAGTTTGAGCATCGCGTGGTGCTGCCAACATCAAATTAGGCACTACTTGCAAGATTGATAAATCCCACATTCCGTTATGACTTGCTCCATCATCACCAGTTATTCCTGCTCTGTCTAAAACAAAAGTAACTCCTGCTTTATGTAAAGCAACGTCTAAAAGTAATTGATCAAAAGCACGATTTAAAAACGTGGCATAAATTGCCACCACTGGATGTAATCCGCCCAAAGCCATTCCAGCAGCTGCGGTTGTGGCATGTTGCTCAGCAATTCCAACGTCATAAATTCTGTCTGGAAATTCTTTTGCAAATTTATCTAATCCAGTTGGTCCAAGCATTGCTGCTGTTATTGCAACTATGTCTTTTCTTTCTTTACCGATGGCAACTAATTCATCACTAAAAACACTTGTCCACGTTGTAGCACTTGCACTAACTGGTTTGCCAGTAGCAGGATCAATTACACCTGTAGCGTGAAATTTTTCAGCTTCATCTTCTAAAGCTGGTGCATAACCCTTACCTTTTTCAGTAATGACGTGCACCATAACTGGACCATGAAATCTTTTTGCATATTGCAAAGCATTTTCAATTAAATCTTCATCATGACCATTAACTGGACCAATATATTTCAAACCTAAATCTTCAAATAAACCTTGTGGAGCAAAAACATCTTTTATACCTTTTTTCATACCATGTAATGCTTCAAAAACCGGTCTTCCGATTGGGGAACGAAGCAACGTTTCTTTACCCCAATCCAAAACTCTTTCATAAGTTTCATTAGTTCTTAAGGCTGCTAAATGTTCAGATAATCCACCAATAGTTGGTGAATAAGATCTTCCGTTGTCATTAACAACAATTACTAAAGGACGATGTTTTTGTGATGCGATGTTATTTAAAGCTTCCCAACTCATACCACCTGTAAGAGATCCATCCCCTACTACGGCAACAACATGTCTATCTTTTAATTCTCCAGTTTGTTCAAATGCTCTTGCTAATCCATCTGCCCATGACAATGCAGTTGAAGCATGAGAGTTTTCCACAAAATCATGTTCTGATTCTGCTCTTGATGGATAACCAGATATTCCATCTTTTTTTCTCAAATCGCTAAATTTATCTAATCTTCCGGTAAACATTTTGTGCACATAAGATTGATGCCCAGTGTCCCAAATAATGGCATCTTGTGGTGAATCAAAAACTCTATGCAATGCAATCGTCAACTCCACGACACCTAGATTTGGACCAAGGTGTCCTCCAGTTTTTGAAACTTTAGAAATTAAAAACTCTCTAATTTCTCGGGCAAGAATTGGCAACTGGGAGGAGGATAGTTTTTTTAAATCTTGAGGAGAATTTATGGAATTTAACAGACCCATTTAAACTTTCCTCCTTTGATTTGAAACACTATAGGTTTTAAGTCCTCTCGCAATTCTAATTCAGTCCCCTATTTTGGCCTATTTCTTTTAAATTCCCTCACGAATTTGGGTTATATCCCACTTCACTGAAGCTAAAAGAGGTTTATTTGGTGTTGCGACAAATAATGCATGGTTTGTTGAATTTGGTGGTCCAGTTTGAGGTTCAATGCAAAAACTATCTTCAGGTTCGTCATAAATCACAAAAGTTTTATGATCAAATTGGAAATCTAATCTTAATGCATCAGGCCATTGAATAAAACCTTTCCCACTTGGTACATCAAAAGCATCATCAAAAGGTGGTATTCCTATTTCTTTAGTTTCATTTAAAGTTACAAAATCTTTAGTTCTTATATATTGAGAAATTGCTTCAATGGCATATTTTGCTTTTTTACCATTTCCTAAATCTCTTTTAAACCAAGGATGCCATCCCAATTGCACTGGAAATTCTTGATCAACTTCAATCGAAGCACTGCAGCGAATAAATTTATTTGCCACAAACCATTTTTGATTAATTATTGCTTTAACTGGAAAATTATTATTAGACTCATGAATTATTTCAACTGAATCTGCTTGATGATTTAAAACTTTTCCCTTTTCAAAAGCAACTGTTCCATGAATAGCCCAACTTTGAAAATTAATGCTTTGAGGATAATTTTTTCCTTTGTAAACTATTTCGTTATTTTCTAATCTTCCAGCCCAGGGAGCCATCAAATACCAGCCTCCCACTAACGGGTTATCGGTTTTTGGTGCAATTATTTGATATTTTCCAATGTGGCATTCTAAAACTTGACCACCAAGTAATGGGTCAATTACTAATTTGTTTTCACCTTGAGAAATAGTAATAGTCATTAAAAAGTCTTAATTAAAACTTTTTAACTTCCAGCTCTAGATTTTCTTCTAGAAATAGCATCTGCAGTTGCTGCAAGTAACAACACAGCACCTGTTACTGCCAAATTTAATCCTGAAGCAAGACCAATTAAACCTAAGCCATTATCAATAATTGCGATAACAAATCCACCAATTACTGCATCACTTAGTCTTCCTCGCCCACCAAACAAACTCACGCCACCAACAACTGCCGCAGCAATTGCACTTAACACAATTGAACGTCCAGCTGCAGCATCAACTGAAGCTTGTCTTGAAGCTAACAAAATTCCAGCAATTCCTGCAAATGTAGATGAAATCATAAAACACGTAATTCGAACTCGATCAACTCGAATACCTGCACGTCTTGCAGCTTCAGCATTGCCACCAACTGCGTAAACGTGTCTGCCAAATTTAGTTCTATTCAAAACAAAAGTTCCTGCAGCAAGAAGAATTAAAACAATGGGCACTACCCATGGCACACCTTTTAATGAAGTTACAGCAGGATTTGCGCCACGTTCTTGATTCAAAAATGTAACTACCCCTGCGCCAACTACTAATAATGTTAATGATTTTGCAACCAAAATACTGATTGGTTTACTTACTTGACCAGAAGCACTTCTTTGCCTTCTGGAAATTAGAGAAGTTAAAACATAAAGAACAAAAACTATAAACAATAAAATCCAACCAAAAATTAAAGGCATTGGTTTATTCATAATTGCAAGAATTGGTGGTGCATCTATTCCAATTAATCCACCACGTCCAATAACTACTAATTGCAAACCTTGAAAAGCTAAAAATGCCGCCAGCGTTACTACGAACGAGGGTATACCGACTTTGGCAACTAAAAGTCCAACTAGGAATCCAACTAGCATTCCAAAAAGAATTGCAATGATAACCGCAATTGGCCATGCAACACCGTAATTAAACATAGAAACAGCTAAGAATCCTGCAGATAAGCCAGCTGTAACTCCAGCTGATAAATCAATTTCTCCAAGTAATAAAACAAATGTCAAACCCATAGCAAGAGTTGTTACAGTTGCTGTCTGAGTAAGTAGATTTGCAAAATTAATTGGTTTTAAAAATATTGGATTTGCAAAGGCAAAAATTGTTGCCAAAATTACCAAACCAAGAAGAGCTGGGAGAGATCCAGTTTCTCCACCTCGTACTTTTACGATGTAATCTTTAAAAGTATCTAGTAAAGAACCTTCATTTCCCGTTTGTACAGAATTTTGGTTTGACATGTTAGGCCTCTACATTTTCTTGAGTTTTGGTACCGGTTATATATGCAACAACATCAGATTGTGAAGTTTCAGACTTTTTAACAGCTGCAGTCATTTTTCCTAAGTAAAGAACATAAATTCGATCTGCCACAGTAAACACATCTTGTAAGTTGTGCGAAATAATAATTACTGCTTTTCCTGCATCTGCAAGTCTTCTTACCAATTGCAAAACCTGTTCAGTTTGAGCAACACCTAAAGCGGCTGTTGGTTCATCTAAAATAACGACTTTGTTATTCCACAAAACTGCTCTGGCAATAGCTACGGTTTGTCTTTGACCACCAGAAAGTTTAGCTACTTTTTGTCTAACAGACTTAACAGTTCTTACTGAAAGAGAAGTAAGAGTACTTGCTGCTTTTGATTCCATGTGTCCTTCGTCTAGAACACCGTTATTTGCCTGTTCTCTTCCTAAAAACATGTTGTGCACTATGTCTAAGTTGTCGCACAATGCTAAATCTTGATACACCACATCTATTCCAAGATCTGAAGATTGTCTTGGGCTTGTAAGTTCTACTTCTTTTCCTTCAAATAAAATTGTGCCTGAATCATAAGGCTGAATGCCAGCTAATCCTTTAATTAAAGTAGATTTGCCTGCACCGTTGTCACCGACTAACGCGGTAACTTCACCTGCGCGAATTGAAAAATTTACACCTTTTAAAACTTCTACTGGACCAAAACTTTTTTTAACTTCTCTTAATTCAATTACGGGAGTTTGACTAGACAAGTGTTTTCTCCTTCGACCAGGTTATTGCTCTATTTAAATATATGGTCTTGACACCATTTAAGGTGCCAAGACCATATAGACGTGCTTTAAATCAGATCTTAGGAAAGACCGATTTCTGTACACTTAGCTGCTGCGTCACCGGTGCAAACATCTGCTGCGGTTTTTGCAATGCGGTCAAGTGCTGCTTTGAATCCGTCAAGTGATGCTGCATCTGCATACAACGCTTGTGGATCTGCTGCTTGGAATGGTGTTCCGTCAGCCAATTGTTTATTGGTTGTTGGGGTTTCACCCTTCAAGATTGCGATTGCCAATTCAGCAGCTGTTGAAGCTTCAACTAAGTAATCTTTGAAGACTGTCATACATTGCTTGCCTGACAATACGTTTGTCAAACCTTCAACAGAAGCATCTTGTCCAGAAACTGGAACTTTCAAGTTGTTCTTGTCAAGGATTGCAATTGCTGATGCTGCGTTGGTGTCGTTTGCTGACACAACTGCGTCAACTTTTCCACCATTTGCAGTAAGAGCTTGTTCGAAGTTTGTTCCAGCTTTTGCGCCATCCCATGTTCCATCAGGACGTTTTGCGCCAAGTGCTGCTTTGTCAACTTCTACACCTGCTGCTTTAAGTGCAGTGTCATATCCTTCAGCAAACATTGCTGCGTTTCCGTCTGTTGGGTCTCCATCTAGGAAGATCAATTCAGCGGTCTTTGGATCTTTACCTGCATCTGCTAAACACTTCAAGATACCTTCACCTTGAAGAGTTCCAACTGTTACGTTGTCAAATGAAACGTAGTAGTCAACACCTTCAATTGGACGGTCATAAGCGATTGTTGGTACGCCTTGTGCTTTTGATTTAGCAGCAACTTGTGCACCAGCACCTTGATAATCGGTGATGATCATTACGTTGCAACCAGATGCAAGCATTTGGTCACCAATGGTCAACATCTTTGCAGTGTCGCCTTCAGCATTTTGAATGTCGGTTGTGAAACCGGCTGCTTCTAGTGCTTCCTTCAATGCTGGACGATCTCCATTTTCCCAACGTGGGGAAGATGCAGAGTCTGGCAAGATTACGCAAGCTAAACCGCTTGCAGCTTCTGCTGCTGCTGTTTCTTCGCTTGCTGCGGAATCACTTGAACCGCTTGAGCATGCTGCTAATAAAAGAGCTGCTGCAGCGGTAACTGCTGCTACTCCGAAAGAGCGTTTTAACACTCAGTTCTCCTTTTGTTTGTTTTTAATCTTGTTTTGAATTAAATAAAACTTTTGATTTTATTTTTTCAAACCAAGAATGTGATCAATAGCTAACTGATCGAGTCTCTCGTTAAAGAATCCACGTTCTGCTAGCTTGTCGGCGTCAAACACCTCCTGTTTCAACTTGTTAGCTGAATCTGAGGAATAACCTCCGACAGTTGGTTGCGCTAATGAATCATGACCAGAAACTTTGTGAGCTTCTTTTACTTCTGGGTCAGCATCGTATGCGCGTGCTTTTTCTGCAAGTGCTAAATAATTTCTCATTGAATTTTTGGCAAATTCCCAAATTCCATCGCCATGTTCATTTCTGTATGGACGAGAATCAAAATGTTTTGGACCTGAATAGCCAGTTTTTTCTAGCAATCTAACAAGGAAGAAATTATCTTTTATTCCTTCTGAACCAAAACGAAGATCTTGATCGTATCTTCCAATTTTTTGATCATTCAAATCAATATGGAATAACTTCTTTTGCCAAACAGCTTGAGCAACTCCTTGGTAAAAAGAAAGTCCTGCCATAGTTTCGTGTGCAACTTCAGGATTAATTCCAACCATGCTTGGATCATCAAGAGTTTCAATAAAAGCCATGGCATGACCAATAGTTGGCAAGAATGTATCGCCTCTTGGTTCATTTGGTTTAGGTTCTAATGCCATACGCATTTTGTAACCTTTATCTTTTATATAACCGATAAAGAAATTCAAAGCTTCTCTATATCTTTCAAGTGCATCTAGTGGATATTTAGATCCTGCTGCTTCAACACCTTCTCGTCCACCCCAGAAAACTGCAGTGGGTGCACCAAATTCTGCTCCGACATCTAGAG
Organism: Actinomycetes bacterium; assembly: GCA_046086025.1. Lineage (GTDB taxonomy): Bacteria > Actinomycetota > Actinomycetes > S36-B12 > UBA5976 > ATZT02. The sequence continues at coordinate 10,874 of JBJSWT010000093.1, forward strand.
CTCTTAAAACTTTTTGAATTGCATACTTTCTAATTTGTGGATCATTTGAAGTAAATGCACCATCTTTAAAAACAGGATGAGTAAATAAATTAGTAGTTGCCATCGAAACAACAACACCTGAATCATCTAATGCTTTGCGAAAATCTTTTTTAATTTTGTCTTGTTCTGCAAGTGAAGATTTGTATGGAAGTAAATCGTCATCATGAAATGAAACTCCCCAAACATTTAGTTCGCCAAGTTTTCTAACAAAATCAGCTGGATAAATTGGTGGTCTTGTCGCTTCTCCAAATGGATCTCTACCAGAGTGGCCAATTGTCCAAAGACCAAATGCAAATTTGTCTTCTCTTTTTGGAGTCAAAGCGTTAGACATTCACAACCTCATTTCAAAAGGATTTTTATTGCAAATTAATTGCTATAGGTAATAACTTACCTTGAACTCATTTATAGGGTCTAGCGAAGGTGGTCACAGTTAAGCACCAGAAATATTACTTTTCGGTAACTTTTTGTACCAATTTTTACAATTTACTCATACAGAGATTCAAATGCATTTTTATAGGCAATTCTGACGTTTTCTTTGAAATTTGATTGCTTCTCCACACTTCCTTTTTCTTGCCATACCGGAGGTTTAGCTTCACCAGATAAAACCCAAGCAGCTTGTCGAGCCGCACCATCTGCCACATATTCAGACATTGGAGGAATATGAACTGGAACTTGAAACAATGTTGCAGCAATTTCTTGCACCGCTTTTGATACTGCAGCTCCTCCAATTAATACAACTCTATTTGGTTTTGTTTTTTGGCCAAAATTTGTAATGTAATCACTTGCTTCTGCCAGTGAACAAAGCATTCCTTCAATACAAGCTCTTGCAAAGTTTGCTGGAGTTAAATTATTTCTAGTTAAACCGTGTAAAGATCCTTTTGAATTTGGAAGATTTGGAGTTCTTTCGCCATCTAAAAATGGTAACAAAACTAGTCCTTGTGAGCCTGGTTCTGCAGTTAAAGCAAGGTGTGCAAAATCATCTAGTGAAACATTTAAAGTTGCAGCTCCTGCATTTATTACTCTTGCAGCATTTAATGTGCAAGCTAATGGCAAATAATTTCCGGTAGCATCAGCAAAACCTGCAATTATTCCTGAAGAATCATTTGTTGGATTAGCAGAAACTGTATAAGCAGTTCCAGATGTTCCTAACGAAATAACAATATCTCCAGTTTGTGCCCCAAGTCCCAAAGCAGCAGCCATATTGTCACCAGTACCAGGACCAATTTTTATGCCAGATTTTGTTTCTCCAACTACTTCATTTGGTTTTGCAACTCTTGGAACTTGTATTTCTTTTCCAAAAGCAAGTTTTAATAAATCTTTTCTATATTCATTAGTTTGAGGCGACCAGTATCCTGTCCCAGAAGCATCTCCCCTATCGGTGACAAATTCATCTGGTTTATTCATTAAATTCCAAGTTAAGTAATCATGTGGCAACATAACTCCAGAAACTTTGTTGGCATTTTCTGGTTCATTTTTGGCAAGCCATCTAAGTTTTGTAACGGTAAAAGATGCAACGGGCATCGAACCAATGGCGTCTGCCCATTTTTGTGCACTACCAAATTCACTAATCAGATCAGTTGCATCTTGTGCCGAACGTGTGTCGTTCCATAACAATGCATCTCTCACAACATTTTTGTTTTGATCAACCACAACCATGCCATGTTGTTGCGCACCTATTGAAATAGCTTTTACATCTTCAAAAAGATCTTTTGAGTTAGTTTCAAATTCATTCCACCAAATCGCAGGATCAACTTCTGTCGCATCTGGATGTGTGCCTCTGGCTTCTCGAACTAACTCACCAGTTTGAGCATCTCTAATAACAATTTTTACAGATTGAGTTGAAGAATCTACTCCTGCAACTAAATTTCTTGACATATTATTTTGCCAATTGTCTTAATACGAAAGGTAAGATTCCACCATTTCTGTAATACTCAGCTTCTCCTGGTGTATCAATTCTTAACTTGACTTTAAATTTCTTTTCCCCACTTTTAGTATTAGCAATAACTTCTAAAGTTTGTGGAGTTATATTTGCATTTAGATTTTCAATACCTATAATACTAAATGTTTCAGAACCATCAAGTCCTAGTGTTTCAACGTTTTCACCATCAATAAATTGAAGAGGTAACACTCCCATTCCTACTAAATTACTTCTGTGAATTCTTTCGTATGATTCTGCAATTACAGCTTTTACTCCAAGTAGTGCAGTTCCTTTTGCAGCCCAATCTCTTGAAGAACCGGATCCATATTCTTTACCTGCAAGAATAATTAAAGGAATCTTGCTATTTATATAGTCAACACTTGCATCATAAATTGTATCTTGTTTATCTTTTAAGAAATTAAAAGTAAATCCACCTTCAACATCTTTAAGTAACTTATTTTTTAATCGAATATTGGCAAACGTTCCTCGGATCATCACCTCGTGGTTTCCTCGTCTTGAACCATAGGAATTGAAATCTTTTTTATCTATGCCGTGTTCAATTAAATATTTTCCAGCTGGTGAATCAATTTTTATACTTCCTGCTGGAGAAATATGATCTGTAGTTACTGAATCGCCAAGCCAGGCAAGAACTCTGGCATTTGAAATATCACTCACCTTTTGAGGAGTCTTAGGCATATTTTCAAAATATGGCGGTTTTCTTACATAAGTACTTGAGTTTGCCCAAGTAAAGGTCTTACCTGTAGGTGTGGGAAGTTTCTGCCAACGCTCATCCCCTTTGAATACATCTGCATATCTTTTAATAAACATTTCACTATCTATTGCTTGATTTATATAATCTTGAATTTCTTTTGAACTTGGCCAAATATCTTTCAAATAAATTTTATTTCCATCTGGGCTTACTCCGATTGGATCATTGTTTAAATCAATATTCATCGTTCCAGCGATGGCATAAGCCACAACTAGTGGTGGGGATGCTAAATAATTCATCTTCACATCAGGATTGATTCTGCCTTCAAAATTTCTATTTCCACTTAATACAGATACTGCTGCCAAATCTGCTTTGTTAATAGCTGCACTAATTGCTTCAGGCAAAGGACCGCTATTTCCTATACAAGTTGTACAGCCATAGCCCACCAGATCAAAACCTAATTTACTTAAATATGGAGTTAAACCAGATTTATTTAAATAATCTGTGACAACTTGAGATCCTGGGGCAAGGGTCGTTTTAACCCATGAGGATCTTGTTAGTCCAAGTTCAACGGCTTTTTTTGCAACTAAACCTGCACCAATCATTACTTCAGGATTTGAAGTATTAGTACAAGAGGTAATTGCTGCAATAACTACAGCTCCGTGAGTTAAATTAAATTTTTCCCCATCTAGGTTAACTTCAATTTTTTTATCAATTTCACTGGTGTAATTCGGTAGTGCTTTGTTGAAATTTTCTTTGGCATTTTTTAAACTAACTCGATCTTGAGGTCTTTTAGGACCAGCAATACTTGGTTCAATGGTTGACAGATCAAGTTGTAAATGTTCACTAAATCTTGGTTCATGATTTGGATCAAGCCATAAACCTTGTTTCTTGGCATAACTTTCAACTAATGCAAGTTGATCTTTACTTCTACCGGTGAATTTTAAATAATCAATTGTTTGCTCATCAATTGGAAATATGGCAACAGTTGATCCATATTCAGGACTCATATTTCCAATAGTTGCTCTATTGGCTAAAGGAACTGCTGAGCAACCTGCTCCATAAAATTCAACAAACTTTCCAACCACACCATGTTTTCTTAAAATTTCTGTGATTGTTAAAACTAAATCGGTAGCTGTAACACCTTCTTTTAATGAACCAGTTAATTTAAATCCCACAACTTTTGGAATAAGCATGCTTACCGGTTGGCCAAGCATTGCAGCTTCTGCTTCAATTCCTCCGACTCCCCAACCTAAAACTCCTAAACCATTAACCATGGTGGTGTGAGAATCTGTTCCCACAACTGTGTCTGGATAAACCAGAGAATCTTTTTCAAAAACAACTCGGGCTAAATTTTCAATATTTACTTGATGAACAATTCCAGTTCCTGGGGGAACCACTTTAAATTCAGAAAATGCACCCTGTCCCCATCTTAAAAATTGATAGCGTTCTTCATTTCTTTCATATTCCAAATCAACATTTATTTGAAAAGACATGTTTGATCCAAATGAATCTGCAATAACAGAGTGATCAATTACTAATTCTGCAGGCGCTAAAGGATTTACTTTTTCAGGATTTCCACCTAATTCGATCATTGCTTCTCGCATTGTTGCTAAATCAACAATTGCGGGAACTCCAGTGAAATCCTGCATGATTACTCTTGCTGGGGTGTATGGAATTTCAACACTTGGTTCAGCATTTTCATTCCAATTAGCTACCGCGTTTATGTGCTCTTTAGTGACATTTATTCCATCTTCAGTTCTTAAAAGATTTTCAAGAAGTATTTTTAAACTAAAAGGAAGAGATTTTGATCCAGAAACTTTGTTGATATCAAACATTTGACAAGATCTTGAGTTAAATTCAAGATTTACTTTGGCGTCAAAAGAATTAATGCTCATCAAACCTCACGATTTACTATTACTTCAAAGACTATCAGTGGACAAAATTCTACTTTTAGCCTCGTGTGAAAACTGCCACGCTTTCAAAGTGATGTGTCATTGGAAAGAAGTCATAAACTTCAACTTTTTCTAGCAACCAACCATTCTCTTTAGCCACTGCAGTATCTCTGGCTAAGGAGGCAGGATCACAGGCTATATAAATAATTTTCTCTTTGGCTTTTTTACAAATACTTTGCATAACTTTTACCCCAGCGCCAGATCTTGGTGGATCTAAAACTATTAGGTCAAACTTTTCTCTTGTTTTAAAAATCCAATTTTCAACTTTTTGCTTCAACACTTTGACCTTTTTGAAATCTCTCAAATTCTTTTTTGCACTTTCGCTTGCTTCTTTATCGCTTTCAATGGCATACCCAGACACGTTTGGAAAAGATTTCAAAATCACAGATGAAAAAACTCCCACGCCAGAATACAGATCTAGAAAAGAGCCGATCGACATTTTTTTTATCTCTTTTTCAATTGTGTCAGCTAAAACCTCTACTGCTTTAGGATGAACCTGCCAAAAACCACTTCCATTTGCTTCATAATTTTCCTCATTAACTTTTCGATTTACTTTAATTTTTCTATCATCTTTTCCAAATATAAGAACTTCATCATTATTTTTAACTAATTCAACTTCAATACCAGGAGTTTGTTTCCCAAGTGCTATCAAAGTTTTATTTATTGCTTCATCTGCAATTAAGCATTTCTCTATAACTTGAATTTCTTTACTTCGATATTTTCTAAAACCTAATTCGCCCTTATCATTTGCAATAAGCCTTATTTTTGATCTCCAATTTTTTTCTTCGGGATCAACATCATTCATACGACAAATTTCTCTTGCTTGGGTGATTTTGCCTAGTCTTTCAAGCTGTTCAATTAGTACCTCAATTTTTAATTGACGTTGATAAGAAGCAGATGTATGCATCCAGTCACATCCTCCACAGCCATCATTTTTAAAGAAAGCACAAGGAGAATTTCTTCTAAATTTTGAAGAATTAATTACTTTTAATGTTTGGGCAAACCAGGATTTTTTTCCAGGTGCCAATGAGATTAATTGCGCTTCTACTTTTTCATTTGGTAACGCATGACGAACAAAAATAACAATTCCATCATGTCTTGCAACACAAAAGCCACCGTGAGCAACTTTTTCAATATTTAAAGTAAGAATGTCTCCTGTCTTCACTTTAAATTTACAAACGTCTTAAATTTTGAGGAGCAACTTTGGGTTCTTTATTCGCTACATTCTCAGATGACATTAATTGCCATGGCACACTAACAACCATGACTCCTGGAGTAAATAAAAGTCTAGATTTAAGTCTTATCGCAGATTGATTATGCAAGAGTTGTTCCCACCAATGTCCTACCACATATTGGGGAATAAAGATAGAAATGGCATCTCTTGGACTTTCCCTTCTAATACTTTTCACATAATCAAGAATTGGTTTTGTAACTTCTCTAAATGGAGAATCAAGCACTTTTAATGGCACAGGGATTTCTAAGTTTTGCCATTGCTGAATTAATTCATCTGTCTCTTTTTCGCTTGCTCGAACTGTTATTGCTTCTAAAGTACTTGGTCTAGTAGCACGAGCGTAATAAATAGCTCTCATAGTTGGTTTGTGCATTTTTGAAACTAGAACAATTCCATGCACACGGCTTGGCAAAACCTGCATAGAATCATCAGTCAAAGTTAATTCATTACTTACTTTCTTGTAGTAATAAAAAATAGAACTCATAATTGCCATTAAGAGTGGAATTGCAACCACAACCATCCAAGCACCGTGAATAAATTTTGTAACAAGAACAATAACAAGCACTGTGGATGTCAAAGTAAAGCCAATTGAGTTAATAATTCTTGAACGCTTCATTTTATTTATTTCTTCATTGTCCTTAGAAACTGCAATCAATTTAGTCCAATGTTTAATCATGCCAAGTTGTCCCAAAGTAAAAGAAGTAAACACACCTAAAATATAAAGTTGAATTAATCGTGTCACACTTGCATCAAATGCAAAAACAATTAAAACTGCAGCTGTTGATAAAAATAAAATTCCATTACTAAAGGCAAGTCTGTCCCCTCTATTGTGTAATTGCCTTGGAAGATATTTATCTTGAGCAAGAATTGAACCTAGAACAGGAAAACCATTAAAAGCTGTATTAGCAGCTAAAACCAGAATCAATGCGGTCACAGCAGCGATGATCAATGTTCCAATAAAAAAATTACCAAATGTTGCTTGCGCAATTTGTACAATTACTGTTTTTTGAACTTGACCTTCCGGTAGTCCAATTAGATTTTCTGAATGTTCTGCAACTTTAACGCCAGTTTTCATAGCTAAGTAAGTTATTGATAAAAACATTGTTGAGGAAATTACACCAAGTAATAAAAGAGTCGTAGCAGCATTTTTACTTTTTGGTTTTCTAAATGCAGGTACTCCATTTGAGATGGCTTCAACACCAGTCAAAGCCGTACAACCTGAAGAAAATGCTCTTGCAAATAGAAAAATTAAGGCAAGTCCTGTCAAAGATTGTTCAGCTCTAACTGTCCAGTCAGCACTTTCTGCCTTTAATTCAACCCCTTGAGTTAATTGAAAACCAGCCCAGATAACCATGATTGCAATTGAAAAAATAAAAGCATAAGTAGGAATTGCAAATAAAGTTCCTGATTCTTTCACACCTCTTAAATTTAAAACAGTTAAAAGAATAATTAAACCTATTGTTAATGCAAGACCATGGTTTGCGAAAAATGGGATCGCGGAAGAAATATTGTCTTTTGCTGCGGATATAGAAACTGCAACTGTCATCACGTAATCAACCATCAATGCACTAGCCACAACTAGACCTGGTTTCTTACCTAAATTTGTTGTTACAACTTCGTAATCTCCCCCACCACTTGGATAAGCATGAACATTTTGTCGATAAGACATCACCACAACACCCATAACAAATGCGACAGCTAACGCTACCCAAATTGAACTATTTAAATAGACAAGTCCACTAATACTTAGAACTAAAAGTATTTCTTGGGTGGCATATGCGTTTGATGACAACGCATCGGATGCAAAAACAGGTAAAGCAATTCTTTTGGGTAAAAGTGTGTCGCCTAACTTGTCACTTCTTAACGCGCGACCAAGTAGTAAACGCTTAACAGACGTTGTAAAAATTGCCACAATCCCTCAAGACTACGCAACAATTCAATTCTAATCCATCAACCACTCCCTTAATAAACCGGAGATTACGTGTAGCGTATGAATTAGAAGTTAAATCTTTCAAAGGATTAATCCTAAGTGCATGTAGTCATTATGGGTTGTGGTCGAGTTGGCTCAGCTCTTTCTTTTCGCTTAATTGAACTTGGCCACAGTGTTGCAATTATTGATAAAGAAGAAAATGCATTTCAAATTTTAGGTGATGACTTTACTGGACAAAAAGTTCTAGGAATTGGCTTTGATCGTGACACATTAATCGAAGCTGGAATTGAAAAAGCTCAAGCATTTGCTGCTGTGTCATCTGGTGATAATTCAAATATAGTTTCAGCAAGAGTTGCTCGTGAAACTTTCAATGTTCCATTAGTTGTAGCAAGAATTTATGATCCTAGAAGAGCAAAAGTTTATGAACGCCTTGGAATTCCAACGGTGGCAAGTGTTGCTTGGACAACAGATCAAGTTTTAAGAAGACTTCTGCCTCTTGGTGCTCAAGAAGAATGGCGTGATCCAAGTGGAAATGTGGTACTTGCTCAAGTTTTTCTTTCTCCAAAATGGTTTGGAAAAAAAGTTGGACAACTTTCAGAAGCTGCCAAAGTAAGAGTTGCTTTGATCAGTCGTTTTGGAGGAGCCTTACTTCCTGATCGTGACACTGTATTACAAGAAGGCGATTTAATTCATGCAATCTATCAAGTTAAAGATAGAGATTTAGTAGAAAATGTTTTTGCTTCAGGACCAAAGGAATAAAAAATGTTAATTGTTATTGCTGGAGCAGGAAATGTAGGAAGAGCTATTGCTAGAGATCTCATAAAAAATGGACATGAAGTAACTGTTATTGATGAAGATCCAGATGCAATTGCAAGTGCTAAAAAATCTGGAGCCAACACAGTATTAGCGGATGCTTGCGAACCTGATGCATTAGATGAAGCAAATTTAGCTAAAGCACAAATCGTGGTTGCAGCAACTGGTGATGACAAAGTCAATCTTGTAGTTTCACTCTTAGCAAAAACTGAATATGGTGTTCCAAGAGTTGTGGGCAGAGTAAATCATCCAAAGAATGAATGGTTATTTAACGATGCTTGGGGTGTTGATTTTTCTGTATCAACTCCACAAATGATGACCGCTTTAGTTGAAGAGGCAGTAACTGTAGGTGAATTAGTTAGATTATTTACTTTAAGACAATCAGGTTCAGATTTATTAGAGGTAACTTTGCCAAGTGATTCACCAGTAATTGGTAAGAAAGTCGGCGATGTCGAATGGCCAATTGATACTGCTCTTGTGGCAATTTTGCGAGATAAAAGAGTTATTTCACCTCATCCAGATGATCCCTTGGAAGCAGGAGATGAATTATTAGTTGTGGCAACTACTGCCCAACAACCAACTTTGCGTAATCTTTTGTGTTGCAAATAATTTTTTAAGATTTACTTCTTGCAGTTTGCACAATTCGATAACTAATCCAGGCCGCAAATAAATAAAGAGGCCAACCCATAAATATTTTTATTGGACCTAATACTGCAATATTGTCTGCTAAATAAAGTGGTACTTGCACACCTACTCTTATTGAAAAAACTCCCACCCAAATCCAAGTAATAGTTGTATAAGCCCTAACTAAAAGTTGATCCTGTAGCCAACCTGAAGTATTACCGACTAAGGAGCCAACCAAATACCCTAAAAGTGGTCTTCTAACTATTAATGAAATAAATAGAACAATTCCATAAACCAAATTTGTAATTATGCCTGTTAAGAAAAAATTACTCGCATCATTAGTGCGCCAAGTTAAGAATACAGAAAAAAGTAAGCCAAAAAAACCACCGATTACTTGCGTAAGACTCTTTTTTTCAAAAAGTCTAATTACAAATAAAATAACGCCTGCCACTACTGAAGTAATAAGCGCTAAGTTTAAATCTTTTTGAACCACAAAAATTAAAACAAATAATAAAGACGGTAAAGCAGAATCAACTAAGCCTCTCCATCCCCCAAGGGCTTTATCTAACAGTTCTTTTTCACCAAGTGAATCTTTATTTTCCAAGTTAATCCTTTTCGTTATTTAAGATTTTATAGATGGGATTATGTAAACAAGGTTTACCATTTAAAAATGTAATTCTACCCTCAACTTCAATTTGAGTTCCTGGTTCAACTCCAACAACCTTTCTTCTGCCCTGCCAAATAACTGTCAGATTCCCACTTCCGTCAAAAACTTCAACTTCATACGATGGATTTTGGGTACTTGGTTGGACTATCGCACTTTTCACGACACCAGTTACTTGAATTAATTTGCCGCGTTCAATTTCATCAATAAGTGTAGAACCCCTATTTTCAGCTTGTTCAGAAAGTTCTTCTGCAGCCAGTTCCTCATTACTTACATAAAATTTTTTAAAAATTCCTTTAATAGATTTCATTTTCCTGTTGATCCGTATCCACCGCTAGCTCGTTCTGAAGGTGGTAATTGTGAAACTGTCTTAAATATTGCGGTTTCAAACTTTTGAATAACTAATTGAGCTATACGATCTCCTACTTTCACAGAAAAACTTTCATTTAAATCATGATTAATAAGTACTACTCCAATTTCTCCTCTATATCCAGAATCAATTGTTCCAGGTGAATTGACCACACTTATTCCATTTTTTAAAGCTAATCCAGATCTGGGATGAACTAAACCAACATAACCTTCAGGTAAAGCAATAGCGATTCCAGTTTTTACTAAAGCTCTTTCACTGGGCTTTAAAGTTTTTTCTTCAATCGCATAAAGATCTGCACCAGCATCACCTGGTTTTGCATACGTTGGAATTATGGCAGAGGGGTGAAGTTTTGTGACTAAAATTTCTAAACTTGAAGGTACTGACACAGTTTCAAGAATACTTCTCTGGCAAAGTTAAAGTATGAGCAACTTGCAATATCGTGAGAAATTACTACCACCTTTTTGGGCTTGGCTATTTCTTCTAGGAATAAGTTTGATGCTTTCTGTATCAATGAGTGCGATTTTTGGATCAAATGTTGCGATAATAATTTTTGCCTTGACTACGTTAGTTTTATGTTTTGTATCCTATAAATTCTCCCCTGAATTAAAAATTGATTCAGAGTTTTTTTATGCGGGTAAAGCAAAATTGCCCTTGAAGATCATCACCAAAATAGAAGACTTGAATTCATTAGAAACCACTCAACTACGAGGCATCAAAACAGACTTGAAAGCTTTTCATGCAATTTCACCTTTAATCGCAACTTCCATAAAAATTGAATTTGATGACCCAACAGATCCTCATAGTTATTGGCTTGTTTCTACCAGAAAAGGTCAAAAAATTAAGAATGTTTTACATCTTGATTGATGCATTAGAATAGTGATTATGAGAAGAAAAAAGAAAAAAAATTCCCTAGGAATTATATCTTCTATTTTGGTTCTCATCGTTACATTTTTTGCTAGGAAAATACTTGCTAAAAGCTACACCAAAATCATGGGGCAAAAACCGCCTAAACCAGGTGATAAAGATCAGCCCTTGGGTCAAGTATTAACTTGGACAGCAGTTAGCACAATTGCCATGTCTTTAATTGAGAATTTGCTGCAAAAAAAACTAAAAAAGAAAAACTAAGCACACTCAATACAAACGGCTTTACCTTTTGTTTCTTTTGCGATTCTTGATTTATGCATAACTAAGAAACATTTTGAACAGGTAAATTCATCTGCTTGTTTAGGTAGAACTCTTACGGTTAAAGATTCATCAGATAAATCTGCACCTGGAAGTTCAACAGAATCAGAAACATCGTTTTCATCCACTTCAACTTGTGGATTTGTTGCTTCTGCTCGTTGCGCTTTTAATTCTTCCAGCGAATCTTCGGCTAATTCTTCATCCGATTTTCGCGGTGCATCGTAATCTGTTGCCACTTTTTTTCTTCACCTCTTAAAAAATTATCTTTCGCGTGGATAATGCCCTATAACTGACCAGTTGCGCGAGTCTTTCGCATGGTGAGTCTTGCCACACTAGTCACATAACCTAATGTGTCCACCAGGATATGTAATAGGACTACGGGAGGCAAATCTAATACATGCCTATCTATGAACTAAATGGAAGATCTCCTCAAATACATGAAAGCGCTTTTATCCATCCAGATGCTGTATTAATTGGCGATGTTCGAATTGGTGCCAATTCCAGTGTTTGGCCAAGTGCGGTGCTCAGAGGTGACTCAAGTTATATCCAAGTTGGTCAAGACACCTCTATTCAAGATGGATGCATTATTCATTGCCAAACAGAATTTCCCACAATTATTGGTTCTCGATGCGTGGTTGGACATAACACTCATTTAGAAGGATGCGTCATAGAAGATAAATGTCTTATAGGTTCTGGATCAACCGTTTTAGAAAAAGTTTTAATTAAAAAAGGTGCACTAATTGCTGCACAGTCATTAGTACCACCCGGAAAAACTATTCCAGAAAATGCTTTAGCTCTTGGAGTACCTGTAAAAATAAAAGAAAACGCGGTAGAAGAAAACAGTTTTGAAGATGGAGTCAAACACTATTTAGAATTGACAAAACTATATAAAAATACTTTAAGAAAACTTAATTAAAGTATTTATCGTTTAATCTGCTAACTTCTTGATTTAAAACATCAAACAAATCTGAATTGGCAGCAAGTGCCCAATCTCCGCCAAGTTTTTCTCCATTTAATCCACCAACTCTTCCTCCTGCTTCAGTAACAATTAATGATCCTGCAGCAAAATCCCAAGGATAAAGTCCAAATTCATAATAAGCATCTAGTCTTCCTGCTGCTACGTAACAAAAATCAATTGAAGCAGCACCTGCTCTTCTTGTATCGCGAGCAAGTACCACCATTTCTGCAAGCGCTCCACCTTGTTTTTTTCTTCTTTCTGGGTCATATCCAAAACCAGTAGCCACTAAGGCTTTGTCAAGTTTTGCACCAGAATTAGTTTTTAATTTAGTTTTTTTACCATCATGTTCAAGGTATGCGCCTTCATTTTTGACTGCATAATAAATTTCATGAAGAAGTGGGGCTGCTACTACTCCAACTTGGATTTCACCATCAATTTCTATGCCAATTGATACTGCCCAATATGGATGATTATAAAAATAGTTAACTGTGCCATCTATTGGATCAATAATCCAACGCACATTTGATGGATTACTGACCTGTTGTGCGGTTCCTTCTTCACCTAAAAATGAATCATTGGGTCTTACTTCTTGAACTCTTTTAACTATATGTTCTTCAGCTTTTTTGTCCATTTCTGTTACTAAATCAACAGGGGTTGATTTAGATTCATAAGTCATTTTGTCGGGTCTTTTATTAACTAAAAGATCACTTGTTGTTCTAGCAATATCTAGGGCTAATTTGAGCAAATTTTGATTTAACGACTCGGTCACACCACCTATCTTGTCCTAAACCATGAAACAAGTAGCGTTGAGGTCGTGCTTACTAAATACAAAAATATATTGATCTTGCCCGGTGCGATTCAGTTTTCCTTAGCTGGTTTAATTGCAAGATTTCCTATATCTATGTATGGCTTGGGTTCTGTATTACTTGTCCAATCTAGAACTGGCTCTTATTTCAAAGCTGGAGTAATTTCTGCAGCTTTTGCAATCGCTGCAGCAATAGGTGGTCCCATAACTTCAAGATTTGCTGATCGTTTGGGTCAGAATCGAATAATTCCTGTCCAATTAAGCGTTCACGTAAGTTTTTTACTTATAACAATTTTTCTTATAGTTCAAAATTTTAATTTCTTTTTAGTTCTTTTTACTGCCATCATTTCAGGTGCTTTAGTTCCAACCGTAGGTCCATATGTTCGAGCAAGATGGAAGAAGTCGGTCAAGAATTCCCAACAGCAAAATACTGCATTTGCTATGGAAAGTGTTTTAGATGAAATTATTTTTATTTTTGGACCACCATTGGTAACAATTTTATGTGTGGCTTTTTATGACGCATCGGGTTTACTAATAGCTGCACTTTTAGTGACACTTGGTGGAATTTGGCTAGCAAGTCAAAAAAATACCCAGCCAGAAATTCATAAATCTCATGAATCAAGAGGAAAATCTGCAATTTTGTATCCAGGAGTTTTTTCAGTGTTTCTGGTTTATATTCTGTTAGGAGCTGTTTTTGGCGCTGCTGAAGTTATTGCTGTTGCATTTAGTCGCGAAAAAGAATCCCCTGAATTAGCAGGTGCGTTAATTGCTGCTTGGTCTTTTGGCTCATTGGTTGCTGGAATTGCCATGGGGGCAATTCATTTTAAAAACAAACTTTCCCACAGGTTTTTGATCACCTCATTTATATTTGCAATTTCTTTATTACCTTTACCATTTATTTCCACCATGCCTAGCCTTTTTATAACTCTTTTAATTTCAGGTTTAGCTATTTCTCCAGTGTTAATTTCTGGATATACCTTGATTGGTCAATTAGTTCCACAGAATCGATTAACTGAAGGCTTTGCTTGGGCAAACACAGGTGCCGGTCTTGGTATAGCCGTTGCTGCGGCAATATCTGGTTGGGTTTTAGACAATGAAGGTGCTCAAACTGCTTTTTGGGTTGTAACACTTGCGGGACTGTTATGTTTTGTGATTACTGTGACAACTTTTAAGGATTTGAAACGCGCAGACTCGCGCTCTGTAAATTCATAATTAATTAGTGTTTTTCTCGTAGCGTTATTCCTACACAGGAAAAGTCCCAATTCACTCCTGTAACACAAGTTTTGGAGGTGTCGCATGGCCAAAAAATTAACATTTGGTTCCCTTAGCGATGATGGTTCAAAATTTGTTTTGAAAGATGAAAATGGAAATGAATTTGCATTAGATCTTGATGAAAAAACTAGAGACGCTGCACGTAATTGGAAAAAAAGACCAAAAGCTTCTATTCATGATAAAGATCATGAATTAAGCGTTGCAGAAATTCAAGCAAGAATTCGTGCAGGAATTGCTGCCGAAGATTTAGCTTTAGTTAGCAGTATTCCTTTAGAAAGAATTAAAAGATTTGAACCACCTGTTTTACAAGAAAGATATTGGATTTCAAAAAGAGCAAGAGAAACTGAAATAAGAAGAGCACACGGCAGTGCTGAGTTTGATGAAATAGTTCAAACCAGAATTTTGCATGGTGGCGGAGATATTGAATCAACAAAATGGGATGCCTGGAGAAGAGAAGATGGCAGATGGAATATTGCTTGCTCTTTTATTGGCAGAAAAGGTGAAACAGAAGCACATTGGGCATTTGATCCTGATGTAGCAACAATTGCGCCACTTGATGACGTTGCAAGATGGCTACTGGATGTTTCACCAGAAATAAATCACACTCCAACTATCGAACATGTTGCACCTAAATTAGTAAGTGTTCCAAAAGTTGTAGAAGAAGTGAAAGAAGAAATTCCTAAATGGGTAACACCTGAAGGTGTAAAACAAGATGTTTCAAATACTGTTCCTATTCCAAAACAAGAACCAGTAGCTGAAGTTCAACCAATTGTAAGTAAACCAACACCTGTGGTTTCGCAACCAGAAATAAAACCTGAAATCAAAATTGAAGAAGTAGTCGAAGAAATTGTCGAACCAATTGCAGTAAATGACACACCTAAACATGCCAAAGGAAAAAGAGCATCTGTGCCAAGTTGGGATGAAATTCTCTTTGGATCAAAAGGTGGCCAATAAGTCATTGCCTCGGTGTGGCAGCACCAATTTTGAAATATAAAAAGGCATGATTAAAGCCGGTTACCAAATTATTCTTATTGAGGTTAAATAATGGCGAGTAAAAAATCAAAAAATGATACTTTGCCTTTAAATCCGGAAAAGATTATTGACATTGATGTTTCACGCGAAATGCGTGGATCATTTTTGGAATACGCCTATTCAGTTATTTATTCACGTGCACTTCCAGATGCAAGAGATGGATTAAAGCCAGTACAACGAAGAATTCTTTATCAAATGAACGAAATGGGATTGCGTCCTGAGCGAGGACATGTAAAAAGTGCACGTGTTGTTGGTGAAGTAATGGGTCGATTACATCCACATGGTGATGGTGCAATTTATGACGCATTAGTTCGTATGGCACAACCTTTTTCTTTAAGAATTCCTTTAATTGATGGTCAGGGAAATTTCGGTTCACTTGATGATGGACCAGCTGCAATGCGTTACACAGAATGTCGTTTGGCTCCAACTGCTCTTGGTTTAACTGCATCTATAGATGAAGATGTTGTTGAATTCAGATCAAACTACGATGGACGAGAAGTCGAACCAGAAGTTTTACCTGCAGCATTTCCAAATCTTTTAGTAAATGGTGCAACTGGTATTGCTGTTGGTATGGCTACAAATATGCCGCCACATAACTTAGGTGAAATTGTTGAAGCTTTGCTAACTCTTATTGAAAATCCAGAAATTAAACCTAGAGAACTAATGAAAATTGTTCCAGGGCCAGATCTTCCAAGTGGCGGAAAAATTTTAGTTGGAGATGGAATTAAGGAAGCATATTTAACCGGTAAAGGCGCTTTCAGAATGAGAGCAAGCGTTCAAATAGAAAAAGTGAAAGCAAAAAAAGATGGTTTAATCATTACCGAATTGCCATTCAATATTGGAGCAGAAAAAGTAATTGAAAGAATTAAAGACTTAATTGAAGGAAAAAAACTTCAAGGTATTTCTAGAGTTATTGACTTAACTGATGGAGAAAAAGGTTTAAGGCTAGTAATTGAAATCAAAAATGGGCATGATGCTCAAAAAGTTTTGAGCGATTTATACAGACTTACTCCTATGGAAGAATCTTTTTCTATAAACAATGTTGCCTTAGTTGAAGGAAGACCCAGAACCTTAGGATTAAAAGATTTACTCGAAGTTTATTTAGAGCACAGAATTGATGTGGTCAAACGCAGAAGCAAATTCAGATTAGATAAAGCAACCGACAGATTACACCTTGTTGAAGGCTTATTACTTGCAATTGTTGATATTGATAAAGTAATTAAATTAATTAGATCAAGTGAAGATGCCCAAGAAGCTAAAAGTGGATTAATGAAAACTTTTAAACTTTCAGATGCGCAGGCAACATATATTCTTGATATGCCTCTTCGTAGGTTAACCAAAACTTCAAAACTTGAGTTACAAACTGAACAAAAACAATTGAATCAAACAATTTCTGACTTAAAATCAATTTTGGCAAGTTCCAAGAAATTAAGAAATACAGTTGCTGAAGAGCTTTCAGCTGTTGCTAAATATTTCTCAACCCCTAGAAGAACTTCACTAGTTTCTGAAACAGGAAAAATTATTAGTGAAGCTACAAAAAAATCTGATGAATTAGTAGATGCTTGATTAAATTATTAAGCCCAAGTAGCAAAAAAATTAAGATATAGCAGAATAGAGTCATGGCAAATCACAATTTTGATATTTTGATAATTGGTGCAGGACCTGCAGGTCTATATGGTGCCTACTATGCAGGATTTCGAGGCATGAGTGTTGCCATCATGGATAGTTTGGAAGAACCAGGTGGACAAATTACTGCCATGTATCCAGAAAAAGCGATTTTTGATGTGGGTGGTTTTCCCTCAATTAAAGGTAAAGATTTAATTGAAAGTCTTTTGAATCAAGCAAAACCATCTAATCCTAAATTTTTTCTAAATCAAACTGCTACAACTTTAGAAATTAATTCTGACAAATCAATAACTATAAGTTCTGAAAAAGAAACAATCAATGCAAAAGCTGTCATCATTACTGGTGGAATTGGAAAATTCACGCCACGTCCTCTGCCAGCTGCAGATGGTTGGGGTGGAAAAGGACTAGTTCATTTTGTGCCAAAACTTGATGAGCACAAAGGCAAAGATGTAGTTATCGTAGGTGGTGGCGATTCTGCATTTGATTGGGCAAATGAACTATTTCCAATTGCAAAATCGATAACGCTTATTCATAGAAGAGATAAATTTAGAGCTCATCAAGCAACTGTTGATCAAGTTTCTAAATTGGGAGTCACTTTAGTTACCGAAGCAGAAGTTACTCAAGTTTTAGGCAATGGACAAATTGAAAAGATTGAATACAAAAATAGCAAAACAAATGAAACAAAAATGATTAATTGCCAAACTTTAGTTGCAGCTCTTGGTTTTACTGCAAACATTGGTCCATTAGCAAACTGGGGCTTAAATTTAGAAGCAAGAAAAATTGTTGTTGATTCTGGTATGCATACAAATATTGAAAGAGTTTTTGCTGCTGGAGATATTTCAACTTATCCAGGAAAAGTTGCTTTAATCTCAGTTGGATTTGGTGAGGCAGCAACGGCTGTAAATAACGCAGCAGTTGCAATTAATCCCGAAGCTCACTTATTTCCTGGTCATTCTTCAGGAAGTGTTGAATAACTAGGCGTCGATCCTAGATTTATCAAGTTCATCTGCTCCATGAACTATAAATTCTTTTCTCGGTCCTACATCAGTTCCCATTAGTAAATCAAAAACTTCACTTGCCTCTTCAGCATCTTTTACAGTAATTCTTCTTAAAGTTCTGGAGTCTCTATTCATAGTTGTTTCTCTTAACTGTTTAGCATCCATTTCACCAAGACCTTTATATCTTTGAATAGGTTGTTTAATTTTTTGACCTGATTTTTCTAAAGCGGCTACAGTTTTTTTCATTTCTTCATCTGAATAGGTATAAATGATCTCCCCTGATTTTTTACCACTTGAAACAGTTTCTATTCGATGAAGTGGTGGAACTGCTGCAAAAACTCTTCCACTATCCAAAAGTGGTTTCATATATCGATGAAATAAAGTCAATAGCAAACATCTAATGTGAGCTCCATCCACATCTGCATCAGACATTAAAATTATTTTGCTATAACGAACTTCTTCTAATTCAAAAGTTTTTCCTGAACCGCCACCAACTACTGAAATAATTGAAGCACACTCGGCATTTTTCAAAACATCTGCAACTGATGCTTTTTGGACATTTAGAATTTTTCCTCTGATAGGCAAAAGTGCTTGATATTCAGAATTTCTGGCAAGTTTTGCTGTTCCTAGTGCGCTATCGCCCTCAACGATAAATAATTCAGAGTTTTCAACATCATTAGATCTGCAATCTGCAAGTTTTGCAGGAAGTGAAGATGATTCAATAGCATTTTTTCTTCTTTGAACATCTCTTTGATTTCTTGCAGCAATTCTTGCTCTAGCAGCATTTGCAATTTTTTCTAGAAGAACTTTAGTTTTAGCTTTGTCTCCTCTTGGAGGGTTTTTAAACCATTTATTGAACTCATCTGTTACAACTGTGGCAACTATTTTTTGTGCAGCAGGTGTGCCAAGTATTTCTTTAGTTTGACCTTCAAATTGTGGTTCAGGTAAACGAACACTTATTACAGCAGTTAAGCCTTCTAAAATATCTTCTTTCAATACACTTTCTTCGTTATTTTTTAATACTCTTTGACTTTTAAGTTGATCATTAATTACTTTTACTATTGCTCTATCAAAACCAGCAACGTGAGTTCCACCTTTAGGTGTTGCTACCACGTTTACAAATGATTTAACTTCGGTATCAAATCCATTATTCCAACGAAGGGCGATATCTACTGCCATGTCTCTTTCAACTTCTTTTGGACGCATGTGTCCATGGTCATCTAATACTGGAACATTCTCAGTGAAATGACCTTTTCCTTGTAAACGAACAACACTTGTGATTGCTTCCCCTGTGGACATGTGTTCCACAAATTCTGTAATTCCACCTTTAAATTTATATTCAACTTCAGTTTTTTCTTTATCTCGTAAATCAGAAACTGCAACTGCTAAACCAGGAACTAAAAATGCAGTTTGTCTGGCCCGCTGCATGAGAGCTGCAGCATCAAGATGTAGGTCTTTTACAAATATTTCTGGATCTGGCCAAAATCTAACTCTTGTCCCCGTTGCTTTGATTGATTTACCGGCAATTTTTAATCCAGATTCTTTAGTAAATTTTGCATTCGGTCCTTCACCTTTAAAGACTCCTGTGGTTCCTCTTTGAAAGGAAGCTTTATGAGTTTTTCCATTTCGATCAACTTCTACATCCATACGAACACTTAACGCATTTACAACTGATGCACCTACACCGTGTAACCCTCCAGAGGCTGTATAAGAACCAGAACCAAATTTTCCTCCAGCATGAAGCTTTGTCATTACTAATTCCACACCAGTTAATTTTGTTTTTGCTTCAATATCAACTGGAATTCCACGACCATCATCAATAACTAGCACTGAATCATCAGGCATTAATTTGACTTGAATTCTTTTTGCATGACCTGCTAGTGCTTCATCTACTGAGTTATCAATTAATTCCCAAACGCAATGCATTAAGCCACGTCCATCGGTAGAACCGATGTACATACCTGGACGTTTTCTGACAGCTTCTAATCCTTCGAGTACCGAAAGATTTTTTGCATTGTATTCAGAATTTGTCGCATTATTGGTAGGACTCAAATTTTTAATCCTTTGGCAATAGGCGAAATAAAATTGGTTATTCCCCAATTCTGCTTGCTTGAAGGCTATTTTCCCCTCACCGCAACACCTTTTATAAAGTCTGTGACAGTTTTCACCGACACGCCTTGGTACTGCTTCAAGTTGCAATAAATCCATTTGCCATGATGATTGAATAAGGAACCAAAGTTAGAAGAAAGGCTAAGACCTTGAGTTCATTACTTACAGCAGGATCTGCTTTAACCGCATCTGATCGTTGTGATCGTTGTGGTGCTCAAGCCTATGTTCGTGTAACACTTCCAACTGGTGGAACTTTAATTTTTTGCGGTCATCATGCCAAACAGCATGAAGAAAAACTCAAATTGATTGCAAAAGAATACGTTGACGAAACTGACAGATTAAAAGCTACAAACTAAATTAATCTAAGTAATCTCTCAAAACTTGTGATCTAGATGGATGTCTAAGTTTAGACATAGTTTTTGATTCAATTTGTCTAATTCTTTCCCGAGTCACTCCATAAACTTGACCAATTTCATCCAAAGTTTTAGGTTGGCCATCTGTTAGACCAAATCTCATTCGAACAACCCCTCGTTCACGTTCACTTAAAGTATCTAGAACTGAATCAAGTTGTTCTTGGAGCAAAGTAAACGAAACAGCATCACTTGGAACAATTGCTTCTGAATCTTCAATTAAGTCACCAAATTCTGAATCTCCATCTTCGCCAAGTGGAGTGTGAAGTGATATCGGTTCGCGACCATATTTTTGAACTTCAATAACTTTGTCTGGAGTCATATCAAGTTCTTTAGCTAATTCTTCAGGGGTTGGTTCTCTTCCTAAATCTTGAAGCATTTGTCTTTGAACTCTGGCTAACTTATTAATTACTTCAACCATATGAACTGGAATACGAATTGTTCTGGCTTGATCTGCCATTGCACGAGTTATTGCTTGACGAATCCACCATGTTGCATAAGTGGAGAATTTATAGCCCTTGGTGTAATCGAATTTTTCAACTGCACGAATCAAACCTAAGTTTCCTTCTTGAATCAAATCTAAGAAGAGCATGCCTCTGCCTGTATATCTTTTAGCTAGAGAAACCACTAAACGTAAATTAGCTTCAAGAAGATGATTCTTGGCTCTTTGCCCGTCTTCTGCAATCCATTCCAAATCTTTTCTGTATTTTCTATCTTTAATTCCACCTGCAGCTAATTTTTCTTCTGCAAATAATCCTGCTTCTATTCTTTTTGCTAATTCAACTTCTTGTTCAGCATTTAAAAGTGCAACTTTTCCAATTTGTTTCAAATAATCTTTCACCGGATCTGCAGTAGCGCCTGCAACTGTTACTTTTTGAGTTGGTTCATCAGCATCGTCTGTATCAGAAATTACGAAAGCTTCTGATTCATCTACCGTGGCACTAATTTTTGTATTTTCTTCTGAAGAATCATCTACTTCTTCAACTTCAGCAATTTCTTCATTTAATTCTTCTAAACTTTCTTTTTCAAGTTCTGCAATAGCTTCTAATTCAGCTGGATCAACTTCTTCAACATCATCTACTGTAACCAGTTCACCATCAACCATTATTACTTTGGCAAAACCTTTATCTTTCTTACCTTTTTTATCTGCTGGTTTTAAATTCTTATCATTTTTAGGTGAAGTTTCTGAAACTTTTTGTTTTTGATTCTTTGTTTCTTTAGTAGGTTTTGCAGGTTTTACTGGTTTTAAAGGTTTAACTGGTTTGAGTTTTGCAATTGGTTTAGAAGTTGTTTTCTTTGCTACAGATTTCTTAGCTACTGGTTTTGTAGCTGGTTTTTTAGCTTTTGGTTTTGTGGTTGATTTCTTTGCAGCAGGTTTAGCGGCCGGTTTTTTAACTGCTGGTTTAGCTGCAGGCTTTGCAACAGATTTTTTAGCAGCTGGTTTAGCAGCCGGTTTAGTAATTGATTTTGCTGCTGGCTTTTTAGCGATTGGTTTTTTTACAACAGCTTTAGCAGCAGGTTTTTTAGCAGCTGGTTTAGCTGCAGGCTTAGCTGCAGGTTTAGATGGGGCAACTTTGGCTTTAGGTTTTTTAACATTTGATTTGCCAAGAAATTTATCTAAAATTGCCACTTATTTTTTTACCCCTCAAAGTCTGGACGCACTTAAGGGCCTGTCAAATCGACCGGCCCAATTCATATTCTGTCACGAATTACACGAATCGCACTTCGATGGGGCTATCAGTCAGCGTGTTAATACTCCTCTTGCTTCATGAGCCAGAAGATTAAATGTTGTTTTCTGGACCAAGTTTTTACCCAGCACTGGTAAGTCCAGATTATTTTTTGTTGACCACTTAGCTTGCCAAGTTGTAGTTACGGTAATTGTTTTTAAACCTTTAGATTTATAAGTGTGCTTTATTTCTCCATAGGGATATCCTGATCCGGTATTTGCTGTTTGAATCACTGTTCCATCTCCAAAATCCCAAGTCCAAATTGCAGAGGCATTTAAAGTAATAGGAATTCCTGTTATTACTAAATATTTTGGACCAAAATTTCTATTTTGATTGCTGATGAAGAAAATATCTGTGTTAACTAATACATGATTCAGTGGCTGCGTACTTGGAATTAATTTTGGTAAGTACTCACTTGTTACTTCGGTTATCTTAAAATTGATAGTAGAAGGTGTAACTGGACCACTTGGTGCTAAACAAATAACTCCAACAGCAAGCCAAGGTTCGTCATCGCCCAATTTCCGCCAAACTCTCAATCTTTTACCGATTTCGCCATCAGGCCTTACACAACTTTCCGCGTCACCAGAACAACCTTTAATTGATCCAACATCATCTTCTAAGTAGCAGATTTTGGCAAT
Organism: Actinomycetes bacterium; assembly: GCA_046086025.1. Classification (GTDB taxonomy): domain Bacteria; phylum Actinomycetota; class Actinomycetes; order S36-B12; family UBA5976; genus ATZT02. The sequence goes on from JBJSWT010000093.1 coordinate 33,884, forward strand.
AATCCATCTGCAACCTTGACAAGTTTCAGCTTGTTTTTGTGATTCGTAACTTCCATTAAAAGTTTCATCAAGGAGTAATTCTCCGGTTATTTTATAGCTTTCATTTTCTTGATCTGCTTCTATGGAAACTTCAGCTTGAGCAGGAGAAATTATTAAGAAAAAAGAAAAAATTAAGGTGACCAGGTATTTCATTGTTACATTATTAAAATTTAGTGCTTTATACACAAGTTTCTTGAGACTAAAAAGTCCCAGAGTTATTTAATTATTTTTTGGGTAGCAATTTCTAATGTTTTAGTAATGACGGGTGCCACTTGATCAAATTCGATTAAAAATCCGTCGTGGCCAAAAGGTGAAGAAATCACATGCAACTGACTTTTTTGAGGTAAAGCTGAAACTAAATCAGCTTGTTGTCTAATTGGATACAGGCGATCAGAATCAATTCCAGCCACCACAATTGGTGCTTTTATCTGAGCTAATGCGTTTCCAACTCCTCCCCTATTTCTGCCGATATCAAAAGTTGACATGCAATCTGACAAAACAATATATGAATTAGCATCAAATCTTCTCGCTAATTTATCGGCGTGATGATCTAAATAAGATTCAATTGCAAATCGACCATCTGAATAAGGATCTTCTCCATCTTGATTATCTCTGCCGAAACGAACATCTAATTCTGTTTCGGAACGATAAGTTAATTGAGCAAATCTTCTTGCAATTCCTAAACCTGCATGTGGACCTTTACCGGGTTTAGATTGATAGTAATCACCATTTTGCCAATTTGGATCAGACTTAATTGCTGCAATTTGAGCAGATTGTGTCGCAATTTGATCAGCTGAAGATCTTGGAGCTGAGGCGATAACAAAAGCAGAATTTAATTTATGTGGATGTTCAACTGCCCATTCTAAAACTCGCATGCCACCCATAGAACCGCCCATTATGGATGCCCACTTTTCAATATTTAAATAATCTGTAAGTCTTTTTTCTATTTCAACTTGATCAGAAACTGTTACTCTAGGAAATTTTGATCCCCAATTATTTCCTGACTCATCTAAAGATGAAGGTCCTGTTGTTCCTTGACAGCCACCCAAAACATTTGCGCAAACAACAAACCATTCATTGGTATTAATAGGTAAACCTGGACCAATTAAGTTATCCCACCAACCTCTGGTCAAATGTCCTTCAACATCTAGACCAGCAACATGAGAATCTCCTGTTAAAGCATGTTCTATAAAAATTGCATTAGTTCCTGTGGAATTTAATTTTCCAAAAGTTTCGTAAGCAACTTTTACTTCAGGAAGTGTGCCACCAAGTTCTAATTCAATTGGACCTAAACTAACAAATTTTCTTTGCCCAGGATGATCTCCTTCCTGCCACGCACCGGTGACAGGAGGAAGACCATCGTATGAAATTGGCATTATTTTTTAAGCACCTTTTGCAGCTCTAAATCCTGCATCAAGATCTGCCAAGATATCGGAAATATTTTCGATACCAACAGCTAATCTAATTAATCCAGGTGTTACACCTGCTGCAAGTTGTTCTTGAGGTGTTAATTGTGAATGTGTTGTAGAAGCAGGGTGAATTACTAAACTTCGCACATCACCAATGTTTGCTACATGTGAATGCAATTCAAGTGCTTCCACAAATTTCTTTCCAGCTTCAATTCCACCTTTTATTTCAAAAGATAGAACTGCTCCTGAACCTTCAGGAGTATATTTTTTAGCCAGATTGTTGTACTTACTTGAAGCAAGAGAAGCATAATTTACTTTTTCAACCTCATCTCTTTTTTCAAGCCACTTAGCAACTTCTTGAGCATTTTTAACATGTCTTTCAATTCTTAAAGACAAAGTTTCTAAGCCTTGTGCGATTAAGAATGCGTTAAAAGGAGAAATTGCTGCGCCAAAATCTCTAAGCAAAACAATTCTTGCTCGAAGAATATAAGCCAATTCTCCTAATGCATCTGCGTAATTCAAGCCACCATAGGAAGGATCTGGTGTGTTGTATTGAGGAAATTTTGCGGCATTTTTTTTCCAATCAAACTTTCCACTATCAACAATCACGCCTGCAATTGCTGTGCCGTGTCCACCGATGTATTTGGTCGCAGAGTGAACCACGATGTCAGCACCGTGTTCAATCGGTCTTAATAAATATGGGGTAGCAACAGTGTTATCAACAATTAATGGAATTCCATTGTCGTGTGCAATTTTGGAAATATTTTCTATATCCAAAATAACGTTTGCAGGATTTGCAATTGTCTCACCATAAAAAGCTTTTGTATTTGGCTTAATTGCTTTTTTCCAAGAATCTAAGTTGTCAGGATCGTCAACAAATGTCACTTCGATTCCATATTTTGGAAGTGTGTAGTGAAACAAGTTATAAGTTCCGCCATAAAGATTAGGGCTAGAAACTATGTGATCACCTGCTTCAGCCAAATTCAAAATTGCATATGTTTCAGCAGCTTGACCACTTGCTAAAAGCAGTGCTCCAATACCGCCTTCTAAAGAAGCAATTCTTTCTTCAACTGCACCTTGAGTTGGATTCATGATGCGGGTGTAAATATTTCCTGGTTCTGCTAGGGCAAATAGATCCGCTGCATGTTTAGTGTCACGAAATGTATATGACGTGGTTTGATAAATCGGTAGTGCTCTTGCATTTGTTTGCGAGTCTGGTGTTTGACCTGCGTGTATCTGTCTAGTTTCAAAACTCCAACCTGAACTCATTTTTCTTTCCTCTTTCCTAATTTGAGTTTCTTTGGCTACCTATTTGATAGACAAAGGTGGGTTTTTTTTGCGAATAGATATAAAAATAAGCAATTAAATTAATTGAATATTTTTATAGATATAACGCAAATTATTACCCCTTTTTTTTCGGGGCCTCACAGTTAAAGATTTTCGTAAGACCCGCGCTTGCCAATTGCTTTTGCGAATTGACCTGGTCTACACCCGGAGCACCCCACCGCGGTGGAGGGTTGCCGTTCAGCTAGCCGGGGCTTAATACTGAAACTCTTGACCTAACTAAGAGATTACTAAACAAATCCTTGCTTCTCAAGTCCAGGGGTATGTTGGATTTTTAAACACATCCCTGAATTCATGTGCTGGTACACCACTATCGAGAGCATTTTGTAAAAGATGTGCCAGGCGAAATTTGTTATCAGCTGCAAGACTTAAATTAAGTGCAATTTTTGCAATTTTATACTCTCCTGCTTGCCATAAAAAGGCAGATATACAAGCAAATATTGGACTTTGAAATTGTGGCTCTGCGACAGATCCAACTTTGGCCCAAGATTTGGCTAAATCAATTAAAAATTTAGAAGGGTTCTTTTTCCTAAAGCCAATATCAATAAAATGAGATAACAACGCATCTCTTACCGGAATATCTGATAAACCAACCAGAAGCCTTGACCAATTATTTTTATTCGTTGAAGCAATTGCACCCTTTGCTGAGAGTTGTTTGTATTGAGTTTTTTGCCATTTTGTAAGTTTTGAATTGTCTTTGATACCACTTTTAACTTTCAGTGCTTTTCTTGCAGCCAAGTTGACTTTAGAGTCTGATTTTTTGATATTTAAAAAATTCTCATCGACTTTTCTAGAACTTGTAGAACTTTCTTCAAATTCTAGAGGGTTTCCCTCTTGAGGGCAGCAATTTAGGTCCTCGCAGAGAAAAGAGGCCCACCTATTATTTTTTACCCACAATAAATCCTTTACGTGTACTTTTTGCGATAGATTTTCAAACAAGATTTTTGAAATTTTACGATAATTTTCTGGTGTCTCCTCAATATAGAAAACTAAAACAACGGCTTCTATTTCTTCTTCAACTAATTTAATATTTAAATCCTTAAAAAAAGCACTAGATAGTTGTATTTGTGTAGGCAAGGGGTAGGACAGATGAATTGCAAATTTACTTTCTGCATCTTTTAGCCCGCAAATAATCAGCTGATTACTTGGATTAAATTTGATGATTGTTGGAATTTGACTTAGTAGTTTTTTGGGGCCATCAATAGTTATTTGATTCATTATTTAATAATCAACCAAATTAAAGTATTAGATTTGATCAACTTATGAAATTGCTAATAACTAACCCCTGGGGATAAATCCCCAGGGGTTAGGTTGCTTGCAGAATTACTACTTACTCGGGAGGGACTAAGGAAGTAATTCCACGGATTTGATAACAGCTGTCCAATTTCCACTCGGTGCTATGACTGTTACTCGATCACCTTTTTTATTTCCAAACAATGCTTGGCCAAGTGGTGAATAAACTGAAATTCTTTCGTCGTCAAGATGTGCTTCAATTGGGTGCACCACTCTTACTTTGAATTTTTCTTTTTCAGTTTGTACTTTGACTACGCTCCCTAATCTCACCGATTTATCGTCTAGTAATAAATCAGGTTTGCCTGCTTCTGAAACAAAAGATTCAAGTTCATTTGCTTCTTCAGTCAATCTGGTGAATTCAGCAACGTCTCTTTCATCTCTGTCAACAGCAGTTATGAGTGGCGCTAACGCCGGTAATTGAACTTTTCGAATGTGATCTACTTGTTTGAGAAGTTCAACTCTTCCAATTTCTGTAAGAACTACAGGAATTCCATTTTTCTTTTTAGATACAACAGGCATGACGACTCCCGGGTTAAATTGATAAACATATTTTGTTTATCTTTTTTCCCGAGGTCTCTCCCAACCAAGTTTTTATCACTTGGTGCTGCGCCGGAAATCAAACTTCAATTTCGTGTTGACGACGCTTGCGTTTTTAGGGGTACTCCCCTCGTTTCTCCTACTATAAGTCACCAGGGGTGTGGTGCAACTTGAAACCTGCACAAGTGCCTTAAAACCCAATAATTAGTCGAAAAAACCTTACTTGGTGCGACTCAACTGCCACTGAAGATAACTAATCACTCCTAAAAATACTTGGGGTAAGTAGTAGAAAGTTCGCCAAAGTAAAACTGCTACAAATGCTTGCACTTCGTTAGCTCCGTAAAGAATTAAAGTTGAAACCATAATCACATCAGTAGTCCCCACTCCTCCTGGAGTAAAAGGAATTACCGTTCCAAATCTTCCAAAACAAAAAGAAGCAAACAAAATAAAAATGGATAATTCAATACCCACTGAGTAGCAACTAGCCCAAAATATGAAAAACATTGAAAATTGCACTAAGAGATTACTGCCAGTAATTTGCAGCCATTTTTCTTTCACTGTTTCTTTAACCTGAGATCTAAAATTAGTTAAAGCTTTGGAAAAATCTAAGTTAGACTTAAAAAAACGATTTAATGGCTTTAACAAATAATCAACAAACTTTCCTATTTTAAAAGTAATTACTTCAGATTTAAATATTGAGATTAAGAAAACTATGGCAAAAACTAGGACCAAAGTTCCTAAAAATGTTGAATTTACTAAGCCCGGTGACAATGTTGTGGATATAGATAGAGAAATCAACCCAAAAATAGGCATTAAATAGGAAATCAAACCATTCCAAACACTTGCTATACCCACGGTTGTCGAAATACTTTGATTGGATATTCCAAAAGACTTAAGCATCGCATATTGCGCTGCTAAACCAATAGTTCCTCCTGCTGGCACACAATTACTTATGGCAAATGATGCATTTCGAACTTTAAAAGCTTGAAAGTATTTAAGACCCTTAGTAGTGACAAGATAGGGGTATTGAAAGACTAAAATGTTAAAAATAGCAGTAATTATAAGTAACATCAACTGAAAAAAAGTCAAATTATTTAAAGATCTTAATACCTCTTTAAAATCTATATCATTAACAAACCATTTAAATACATAATACAAAATAACAAGAGCTACACCAAATAATAAATAATTAAGTAGTTTAGATTTATTTATTTTCAATTAATGCCAAATTTTCGATAATATGAAAAAGTTCAGCGGGAACAAATGCATGAACTTGAGTGCCCGCATCTTCATGTAATAAAGAAATAACTTTTCCTTCTTGATGTACTTTAGCTAAAATATCTCCTCTAGAGTAAGGAATAGTAATTCTTATTTCTTTTGTTGGATTTGGCAGTTTTTTATCAATTTCAAGCAATAATTCACTAATACCTGTATTTTCTTTAGTGGAAATGAATAAAGGGTCTTTGAAAATTCTCTTAAGAGAAATTACTTTTTCATCATCAATTAGATCAATTTTATTTATAACTACTAACTCTCTTATATGATCTGCTCCAATTTCTTGTAAAACCTCTCGAACAGATTTGTATTGACCTTCTGGATCAGGATCGCTACCGTCAACTAAGTGGATTATCAAATTTGAATTTGATACCTCTTCTAAAGTTGATTTAAATGCTTCAACTAATTGGTGAGGCAAATGTCTCACAAAACCAACTGTGTCTGAAATAGTTATAAATCTTCCAGAAGGTAATTGAGTTTTTCTTACCGTTGGATCAAGTGTTGCAAAAAGTGCATCTTCAACTAAAACGCCTGCACCAGTAATTCTATTTAGTAAAGATGATTTTCCAGCATTTGTGTAACCAGCAATTGAAACAGATAAGGTATTGCCACTTCTTCTCGAACTTCGTTGAACATCACGAGACTTAGCAAGATCTTTCAAATCTTTTCGAAGTTTTGTCATCTGATGATGAATTCTTCGTCTATCAGTTTCTAATTTTGTTTCACCAGGTCCTCTAGTACCAATTCCAGGTGAGCCACCACTTGCTGCCTGTCTACTTAAAGTTTCACCCCAACCTCTTAATCGCGGAAGCATGTATTGCATTTGGGCAAGCGAAACTTGAATTTTTCCTTCTCTACTTTTTGCATGTTTTGCAAAAATGTCAAGAATTAACCAAGTTCTATCTACAACTTTTACTTTGACAACATCTTCTAGATGAATTAGTTGGGACGGGCTTAATTCGCCATCAATAATTACTGTATCTGCACCGGTTTGAGAAACAATTTTTCGTAATTCTAAAGCTTTTCCTGAACCAAGATAGGTTGCCGGATCAGGATTGTCTCTTCTTTGAATAACACCTTCTAAAACTTGTGAACCAGCAGTTTGGGCTAAACGTGCTAATTCTTGTAAAGATCTTTCGGCAGATTCCCAAGTACCAGTAATCCAAACACCAGCTAAAACTACTTTCTCTAACTGTATTTTTCTATACTCAACTTCTGTAATATCTTGAAGTTCAGTTGAGAAAGTTGTTACTCTTCTAAGTGCTGCTCTGTCTTGAAGATCTAAATTGCTGGCTTCTTTAAATTCATTCATTATTTGTTTAAATACCAAGATTCTTTTAATACTCCAGAACTTTCTAAAACCGCAGGTCCTGTCATTTCAATTTTGTCATCGACAAATTTAATGAGCAGAGTGCCTCCTTTTACATCTATTTGGAATTGATCTGATTGATTATCCACTAATTTTCTTAAGACGGCTGCTACAGCGCAAGCTCCTGTTCCACAGGATAATGTTTCCCCACTTCCTCTTTCAAAAACTCGCATTTGAACATGAGTATCAGAGATTTTTTTTACAAACTCCACATTTACCCCCGTTTTAAATTCATCGGGCGGAAAATGCAGAGGAGCAGTTTTTAATTCACCAATTTCAGTTAAATCATTAACAAAAACCACAGCGTGAGGATTAGGTGCATCAACTCCAGTTGCAACATATTTTTTTGAATTATTGGTTATTTCAACAGCATTACTTCTTATTTTTGCACCATTCATGGTTACCGTTATTTCATCAGGACTTTTTACGTGAATTTTCACATCTCCTGCTCTGGTTGAAATTGTGAAGGTTTCTTTATCTACTAATTTTCTATCCTTTAAGTAAAGTCCAAAGACTCTTGCCCCATTTCCACACATTTCAGCTATAGAACCATCTGCATTTCTGTAGTCCATAAAATACTGACCATTAGGCTTAACCACCCTTAAAATTCCATCTGCGCCTATTCCGGTTGCGCGATCACAAATCTCTTTTATCTGATCTGAAGTAAAAACTAACTCATCTTTCAAATCCTCGATAATTACAAAATCATTCTTAGTTCCATGACCTTTTACGTATTCCACGAATGACTTCATTAAATTATTCTATTAACTTTTGCCAAAAGTTCATCATCTTGAGCATCAAACCATTGAATTAAGGGATCTCTTTTAAACCATGACATTTGTCTTCTTGCATATTTTCTAGTGTGAATTATTGTTTGTTCAATTGCTTGCTCCAGAGTGATTTTACCCTGCAAGTATTGAATCACTTGCGAATATCCAAGAGCCTTTTGAGCTGTTTTGCCCTTGATTAATTCTTCAAAAATAAGTTCAACTTCATTTACTAAGCCCTGATTAAACATTTCATGAACTCTAGTTTCAATTCTTAAATCTAGTAATTCACGATCAAGGTTTAAACCAATTCTGATGTCTTTAAATACAGGTGAGGGTTCTGGAAGCTTTGCATTAAAATTTTTTCCAGTCAACTCATTTACCTCTAATGCTCTAACTATTCTTCTTGCATTATTTTCAAGAATATTTTCTGCCGCAGCTGGATCGATTTTCTTTAATTCGCTATAAAGAAATTCAACTCCATTTTTTTCTAGTAATTCTTCATACTTTGCTCTTATTTCCAAATTAGTTCCCGGAAACTCTAAATCTTCTAATACAGCATTGACATACAATCCGCTACCTCCAACTAAAACTGGAGTATTTTGTCTTTGAATTACTTCTTGAATTAGAGCTCTTGCTTTTGATTGATACACAGACACACTTGCTTCTTCGGATGGGGATAAAACATCAATTAAATGATGAGGGATATTTTCTCTATTTTTTTCATCAAGTTTTGCAGTCCCGATATTCATTCCCTTATATAACTGCATTGCATCTGCATTTATGATTTCTATTTTTTTACTTCGACCTATTTTAATTGCTAAATCACTTTTGCCAACAGCGGTTGGTCCAACAATTGCCAGAACTTTCAAGTTTTAATTCCGGACCAAAGTTGGTAGCCCAAGTAATACTTGGCTCTTTGGTTCCTCTTTACTTGTCTGCCAAATATCTCCAGCTTTAGTGTTTTTAATATTAATTATTGTTTTATCTGAAACAAGATAAAAAGGTTGTGCTTGTGTTATTTCAACTTCAACAAAATCTCCTGGTCTAATTTTTTGTTCAGGAGTCGGATAAAAATGAACTAATCTATTATCTTTTGCACGACCCGACAACGTGTTTACATGCTGATCCCTTTTACCTTCATTATTAGAAACTAAAACTTCGACTGTTTTTCCTATTTGATTTTTATTCTGTTCTAAAATGACTTCATTAATAACTTTAGCTAATCGTTCATACCTTTCATTAATTATTTTTGGATCAACTTGGTTTGGCATCGTTGCCGCAGGTGTACCTGGACGTTTTGAATATTGATAAGTAAAAGCTGAAGCAAATTTTGCTTCTCTGACTAAATCAATTGTTTGTTGGAAATCTTCTTCTGTTTCTCCTGGAAATCCAACAATAATATCTGTGGTAATCGCCGCATCTGGAATTTCTTTTCTAACTTTTTCAAGAATGTTTAAATACTTAGTCGTTCTATAAGAACGTTTCATGTCTGAAAGCACTTTGTCGCTTCCTGACTGCAATGGCATGTGCAAATGTGGCATAACATTTTCTGTTTCAGCCATAGCAGTAATGACATCATCAGTGAAATCTTTGGGATGAGGTGAAATAAATCTAACTCGTTCTAATCCATCGATTTGCCCACATGCTCTTAATAGTTTTCCGAAAGCGAATTTATCTCCAAATTCAACTCCATATGAATTTACATTTTGTCCAAGAAGCATAACTTCTAATACTCCTTGATTTGTTAGTGCTTTAATCTCATCTAAAATTTCTCCAGCTTTTCTGTCTTTTTCTTTTCCACGCAAAGAAGGAACAATGCAAAATGTGCAAGTGTTGTTACATCCAACACTTATTGCTACCAGTGCAGAATGAATTGAATCTCTTTTACTAGGTAAATTTGAGGGGAAAACTTCTAATGATTCAAGTATTTCAATTTGAGCTTCATTATTTACTCGCGCTCTTTCAAGCAAAACTGGTAGGGATCCAAAATTATGTGTACCAAAAACTACATCAACCCATGGCGCTTTTTTTTGTATTACTTCTTTATCTTTTTGAGCTAGACAACCACCTACCGCAATTTGCATGTTTGGTCTTTTTTCTTTTATTCGATAAAGCATTCCTAGATTTCCATACAACTTGTTGTCAGCATTTTCTCTGACAGCACAAGTGTTGTAAACAACTACATCGGCATCTTCGGTATTTGTTGCAACATAACCAGCATCTTCTAAAAGTCCAGATAATCTTTCGGAGTCATGTTCATTCATTTGACAGCCAAAAGTTCTAACGAAATACGTGCGAGTTGACATACTTAGTCAAGACTACGCCGTGGTTAGATAGTAAATCGTGAAGACTACTAAATCTAAACGAAATAAAGTTCATTTTGCCCAAGAATCTAAAGGTCTTTACCCCTATTTAATTGCTATTTTTTGTGGACTTTTATTGATTTCAAATATCGGAGCAGTTAAGTTAATTGAATTTGGACCCATCATTACAGATGGTGGTGCATTCCTATTTCCACTCGTTTACATTGTGGGCGATGTTTTAAGTGAAGTATATGGATTTAAGGCAACTAGAAAGGCTATTTTCACAGGATTTGGATTATCAATTCTTGCATCATTGACTTTCTTATTAGTGCAAAATTCACCTCCTGCAGCAGACTGGCCTAATCAAATTGCTTTTGAAACTATTTTGGGTTTTGTGCCTCAAATTGTTTTAGCAAGTATTTCTGGATATTTAGTAGGACAATTACTTAATTCTTATGTGTTAGTAAAAATTAAAGAGAAAACTAAAGAGAAGTATCTTTGGCTTAGATTAATTGGATCTACAGCTGTAGGTGAATTAGCTGACACCATTGTATTTTGCACAATTGCATTTTATGGAATTCTCACAGGAATTGATTTCATAAAGTATGTGGTTATTGGATACTTATATAAAACCCTACTTGAAGTAATTTTATTACCAATTACCTATAGAGTAATTAAATTTGTTAAAACTAAAGAACTTAGTTACTAGCTCTATTCCAATTATATTTACTCAAGAATTCATTCTTAAATTCAAAAAAGTTTCCTGAAATAATCGCTTCTCTCATTTGAGCAACTAAATTGACGATAAAAAATTCGTTATGAATAGTTAATAAAGTTGAGGCAAGCATTTCTTTTGCTCGAATTAAATGATTTAAATATGCTTTAGTGTAATTTTGACATGTGTAACATTTACAGGTTTCTTCAATGGGTGAGAAATCATTTTTGTATTTGCTAACTGAAACATTAAAGCGTCCAGTTGTTGCATACACTGCATTATTTCGGGCAACTCTAGAAGCTGCTACACAATCAAAAGTGTCAGCCCCATTTTCAACTCCCACAAATAAATCTTCAGGTTCACCTATTCCCAATAAGTGTCTAGGTTTATTCTCTGGTAATTTTTCATTAACCCAATTAACTATGGTGCCTAATTGGTTTTTATCTAACGCTCCCCCAATCCCAAATCCATCAAAATCTAATTCACTTAAGTCTTTGCTTGCTTTTCTTCGTAAATCTTCGTATTGCGCGCCTTGAATTACTCCAAATAAAGCTTGATACGGTTTGTCACTTCTTTCTTTAGTTAATTTTTCATGTTCACTTATACATCTTTTAGCCCAACGATAGGTTCTTTCTAAAGAATTTTCTTGATACTGTCTTGTATTTAAAAGAGTTGTGCATTCATCAAATGCAAAAATTATGTCTGCCCCAATTTTATGTTGAACTTGCATTGAAAATTCAGGCGTAAATCTGTGCATTGATCCATCAAGATGCGATTTGAAATTAACACCGTCTTCATCAACATGTGCTAAACGATCTTTGTCAGTGGCAATAACTTCTTCGGTTTGAAAATTTTCAGGATCCATTGCTATTACTTTTTTATAACCAACCCCTAAAGACAAAACTTGAAAACCCCCGCTATCTGTAAAAGTTGGTCCATTCCAGTTCATGAATTTTGCTAAGCCGCCTGCTTGATCAATAATTTCTGGTCCTGGTTGCAAATAAAGATGATAGGCATTTGCAAGTAAGGCCTTAGCGCCTAAATTATTCATACTTTCTGGCAAAACTGATTTAACAGTTGCTTTGGTGCTAACTGGTATAAATGCTGGAGTTGTAATTTCACCATGAGGTGTCTTTATAACACCTGCTCGACCTAAAAATTTGTTATCTTCTGCTAACTTTTTAGTTAGGTCGAAAGAAAAAGAAGGATTACTCATTTCAAGAAAGTAATCTATCCTAGGTGCAAAGCTACATTAATTTCGCTTAATTGTTTGAGCAAAATTTATTTTAATCTCCTCAGTAATATTGAGTTGAATTTTTATTTCACACATAGCGCCCTTATCAATTTTTACTTTTCTGCCCTTTACTGAACAATCATCTGGGTTTTCAACACTTAACGTTTGAGTCAATCCTTTTGGGGCTTTTGGAACAGTAATTGTTTTTGAATTTGTGGTATCAGGAATTGCTGAATCAATAACTTTTACATGTTTATTTATCTTTTTATCAATTTTTTCAGTTAAGTCCAAAGAATCCAATTGTTCGTTCACTGAAAGTAGAATTGTCTTGGAACTTAATGCCACTGGTACGTAATCACATTGTTGCCCACTTTGATTACCAACAGCCCAGTCGCTGCAAACCTTTAATCCAGGATTCTTAACCGCTTTTTTACTTGCAGCCAGTTTTGCTAATTCACTTCCTGCCATGTTTGCTGCCCATTGATCTAATAATGCTGCTCTTTCAGAAGGTGTGTAATCAAATGTTTGATTACCAATTCCATATCGCAGTACTGCATATTGTGGATCTGATTCAAGTTTGGCTCTGATTTCTGCAATTTTATTTGCAGCAACTGAATCATTGATTGTTTTTGCAGCAAGTGGAATAGTTATGCAAGTTCCACCTCCCCCTGAACCGTTAAAAGTACTGGTGTAGGACCAAGATTTACAAACTTCCACACCGGGATTTGCTTGAGCTTCAGCTAAAGCTTGTGCTTCTGCATTCGTTCTTTGATCATTAATGCTTTGTTGTTCCTGACGATACTGCGCTATGGCTTGAGAAATATCTAATGTTCCACCGGAATTAACATAATTTTGAAAAACTTCTCCCCCAATTATGTTTGCTTGATGATATGTGTCTGTGTGACAAACAGTTTTTTGCTGACCAGTAGCAACATCAAATTCTCCATATTTAATTGGATATTCTGCTGGACAGGACACATCTCCATCAAAAGATACGTTGGCGTTTGCATTAACTGCTGACAAAGTAGAAATTAAAAGTACAGATATTGTAATAAAAATTTTTTTCATATATTCCCCTATTTAAAGTAACTTAAGTTATAACTTAAAACAAACCACTGACAATGAAATGTCCGATTTGTTTAATTTTGAAGGGTTAAGCCCTCTGGAAAATCATTAATTACTTCTTTTGCAACTTGAAAACTTAAATTTGCTGAATAGCCTTTTCTTGCTA
>JBJSWT010000094.1:0-3274 GCA_046086025.1 Actinomycetes bacterium
CAACTGGTGAAGTTGGTCGCGTAGGTACTCCAAAACGTAGAGAAATTGGACACGGTGCACTTGCTGAAAGAGCACTTGTTCCAGTACTACCTAATAGAGCTGAATTTCCATATGCCATTCGCCAAGTTTCTGAAGCAATTTCTTCTAATGGTTCAACATCAATGGCATCAGTTTGCGCATCAACAATGTCGATGCTTAATGCTGGTGTGCCATTAAAGGCAATGGTTGGTGGAATTGCAATGGGATTAATCTCAGGTGAAGTAAACGGCAAACAAGAATATGTTGCTCTTACTGACATCTTAGGTGCAGAAGATGCACTGGGTGATATGGATTTCAAAGTTGCTGGAACTTCAGAGTTCATCACAGCATTGCAACTTGATACCAAACTAGACGGTATTCCTGCAAATGTTTTAGCTCAAGCATTAAAACAAGCAAAAGATGCTAGAGAAAAAATATTAGGTGTTATGAAAGAAGCAATCAGTTCACCTGATCAAATGAGTCAATACGCTCCTCGCATTATTTCTGTGAAAGTTCCAGTTGACATGATTGGCGCAATCATTGGACCTAAAGGAAAAATGATTAACGAAATTCAAGAAAAATCAGGTGCCCAAATCTCAATTGAAGATGACGGAACTGTATTTATCGGGGCAACAGATGGAAGCGCTGCAGATAAAGCTAAAGAATTAGTTAATGCAATTGCAAATCCACATGTTCCTACCGTAGGAGAAAAATATGAAGGCAAAGTTGTTAAAACTGCTGCTTTTGGTGCATTTGTAAATCTATATCCAGGTAAAGATGGTTTACTACATATTTCTCAACTTAAAAAAATGGCAGGCGGAAAGCGTGTTGAAAAAGTTGAAGATGTGTTAAACGTAGGAGATAGCGTTCAAGTTGAAATTAATGAAATAGATCCAAAAGGAAAACTTTCATTAGTTCCTGTATTGGATGAAAATACTTCAGCCTAAACAATGCTTGAAATAATAAAAACAGAAATTCTAGAAGATTCAAAACGAGGCGGAGTAGTTTCAAGAACTACTCTTTCCTCGGGTCTTCGAATCATTACTGAATCAATTCCAACAGTTAGAAGTGCAGCAGTTGGTTATTGGGTTTCAACAGGATCAAGAGATGAAGAAATCTTAGAAGCAGGCGCTGCTCACTTCTTAGAACATCTTTTATTTAAAGGAACTCCTACTAGAACTGCTTTAGAAATTTCTTCCTCAATCGAAGCAATTGGTGGAGATATGAATGCATTTACAACTCAGGAATACACCTGTTTTCACGCAAAAGTTTTAGATAGAGATGTTGATTTAGTAATTGAAACTTTATCTGACATGTTGACTTCTTCAAACGTAACTCAAGAAGATGTTGATCAAGAAAGAAAAGTAGTTTTAGAAGAAATATCAATGCATGAAGATGAACCCAACGAATTAGCTTATGACAATTGGTCGCAAAATCTTTTGGGAGATCAACCAATCGGTCGACCAATAATTGGAACTAGAAAATCGATTACAGATATGACTAGAAGTCAAGTTTATGATTTTTATAAGAAATTTTATGCTCCAGAAAGAACTGTTATTTCTGTAGCAGGAAATATAAATCATGAAAAAATTGTAGAAAAAGTGATAAATACTTTAAAAAATACAGATTGGGATAAAACAGGTGTTTCACCATTAAAACCAAGGTCTTCAGAAAAACTTAAATCAAAGGGAACTGGTTCACTAATTGTAAATAAAGACACGGAACAAGCACATTTGGTTTGGGGTGTTCCTGCTGTTGATAGACATGATGAACGTCGTTACACATTGGCAGTCTTAAGTGCAGCTCTTGGCGGGGGAATGTCTTCAAGATTATTTCAAGAGATTAGAGAAAAAAGAGGATTGGTTTATACAGTTTATTCTTTTGCACACCATTACACAGGAATTGGTGTTTATGGAATTTATGCTGGAACTACTAATGAGAAAGTCTCAGAAGTCATAAAAATCATTAAAGAAGAATTAAAAGATGTAGCGCAAAATGGTTTGCGAAAAGAAGAATTAACAAGAGGAAAAGGTGCATTAAGAGGTGGTTTAGTTTTAGGGCTTGAAGAAACCAATTCAAGAATGACTCGTATTGCAAAAGGTGAACTTTTATATGGAGAGTATCTGTCTTTAGATGATGCAATTAATAAAATTGACGCTGTAACAGAAGAAGACATTAAAAGCCTTGCTCGAGAAATTTTTAATCAAAATGGATTACTTTGTGTAGTGGGATCGTTTGAAAATAAAGATGAATTTAAGGACCTTGTAGTCTAGGGCTATGTCAATAAAGGTTTCGGTCCTTGGTGCTAAAGGCAAAATGGGATCTGAAGTTGTTAAAGCAATTAATCAAGCACAAGATTTAGAACTCGTTGCAAGTATCGATCAAAATGACAGTTTCGATTTAGTAAAAAATTCAGGATGCAATGTTGCAGTTGATTTCACAACTCCTGATTCGGTTATGACAAATATTGAATTACTTATTAAAGCAGGAATTTCACCAGTTGTTGGAACAACTGGAATTGATGACAAAAAAATAGAATTAATAAAAAAATTAAGTGCCGATAATGGCAATATCTCTGTAAGAGTTGTACCTAATTTTTCAGTCGGTGCAATTTTGATGATGCGTTTTGCCAAAATGGCAACAAAATTTTATGACTCTGTAGAAATTATTGAATATCACCATGCTCAAAAAGTAGATTCTCCCAGTGGCACAGCTGTAAGAACTGCAAAATTAATAGCTCAAGAAAGAAAAGAAAATAATTTAAAAAACAATCCCGATGCAACTATTTCTGAAATACCTGGTTCTAGAGGTTCAAAAATTGATGGAATCCCGGTACATGCGGTAAGAATGCAAGGTTTAGTTGCTCATCACGAAGTTATTTTTGGATCAAGTGGTGAGAACTTAACGATTCGACATGACTCATTTGATCGTGCATCCTTTATGCCCGGAGTATTACTGGCGATTAGAAATATAAATAAAACACCCGGTTTAACTATCGGAATTGATGATTTAATTAAATAAATATCTAAATAGCGCTGATATAAAAGCTGCAGAAATTACTACCACAATAAAAGGTGCTCTAAGTAGTAACAGAACAAAAGCAATAATTAGTCCTAAAACTCTTGCATCAAAAACTATTGATTGGCCTTGGGAAAAAGTTTGCACAATAACAAGGGCTGAAAGCATCACAATTGGTACATAATTTGTGATTGACTTAATGGTAGGTTTTTCTAAGTATTTTTCAGGAATAATATAT
>JBJSWT010000095.1:0-6552 GCA_046086025.1 Actinomycetes bacterium
GAAGTTAATAAAACTTAGCCAAAGTTAAATGAACTTATTTACTCACAAATGAAAGCGGCTCACACATAACTGTCCATAAATCCAGATCGAAATTAGTATTGCCAACAACGAAAATTATTATTTTGACAGTTCTTCTATTACCCAATCAACATCTTTGTTACTTGGAAACACTGGATAGTGAACTTTGCTAATTATTCCTTCTTCTACAATCAGGGTTATCCTTTTAAGTAAAACTTTGTTTTCAATAGTGAAAACTGGCAAATTCACGCTAGCTTGAAATTTAAGTTCTGAGTCACTTAAAATTTCATATGGAAGTTCTAATCTGTCATGTAATTCTTTTTGGTACTCGAAATTTTGAGTACTAACCCCAAAAACCTTTGTTGAAAGTTTTTCTAAAACTGAGAATTTATCTCTGTAAGAACATACTTGAGGAGTACATCCTCTTGCACCAGGAATTTCATCCCAACCATCTGGCAAAGCCACGCCTGGGACACCTGTCATTGGATAACAGAAAATAACAATTTTTCCTTTTAAATCGTCAAGTTTTACAATTGATCCACTCGTAGATTTGAGAGAAACGTTTGGAATTTTCATTCCCAACAAATGATTTGCTGATCCATCATCGGTTGGTTCTGGGAGATCATCGGGTAAGTTTAAAAATGAATTATGAGGAATATTAGTCACACTTGAGTTTAAGTCACTCTTTTTCGTAATGCAAAGGTCTCGGGTTCAATTCCCGAAAGCGGCTCTAAGAAGTTTTAAAAAAAGAGAAATATTGAAAAGTAGGATATGTTTAAAGAACTTATAGAAAAGGCATGAATTGACTGAGCAGCAAAAATTTACACTTATTAAAAAATTAGACAATCTAGAAATACGAAAATATCAAAAATGCACGATGGCCACCGTTGAAATTAATGCCGGGTACGAAGAAGCAACTAACCTTGGTTTTAGACCATTAGTCACCTATATTTCTCAAAACAACATTGCTATGACTGCTCCAGTTTTACAACAAAAAACAAAATCTGATTCCTTTCTTGTGTCATTTGTAATGCCTGAGGACATGAAACTTTCAGATTTACCAAATTCGCAAAATTTAAACATTTCTTTACACGAAGTAGCAGAATATTTTGCTGCAGTTATCACTTTTAAAGGATTTGCTACAAAACAAAAAGTGAATGAAAAAGAAATAGAATTGCGAAAACTTATTTATAAACATCACCTAAACGCTACAGGAGAAGTGTTGGTTGCAAGATTTGATCCACCTTGGAAACCAGGTTTTTTGCGACATAATGAAGTAATACTTCATTTAAATAATAATTCTTAATGGAACTTTAATAGTAAATACTCCAAAACCTTAAATTTCCGTATTCATCTAATAAATAAGCACCATCTCCAACACCATTAAATTTATCTATATTTTCAAACATTGGTGTTGGTGAATTCATAAAAAATTCTGTTGAAGTGTTGTCCCCAACTCCTGCTTTGACCGTAATTCTTTGGCCAGGTTGAATAATCGTATTTTTTGGGAATTTGAAAGATCTTTGACTGGTGTCTCTTAAAGTCCAGCCCTCAAGGTTAACTGCTATTGATGATCCATTTTCAATTAACACATATTCCCCATTTACATTAAAATTATCATCGCCGGGAGCATCGTGGTTAATTGCTAAACCAAGAAGAATATTTTGGATTTTGCTTTTTTTACATAACTTTCCACTCCAGATATTTTTTCTTTTATCAATGGCTTCTTGCATAGCTAATCTATTTATTTCATTATTTGCATTTTCTACTTTGTCAGGAAGCCATAAAACAAAACCATTTCTAAGTAATTCAGTTTGTATATTAATCGTGTAATTGCCATTTTTATCTGCTTTAAATACACTTCTAAACAATCTTCCTCGATTTTTAGAATCTGATTTAACTGATCGTAATTGAACCCAATTGCCTTTTTTGAGCAATCTTTTTAATTCTTTAGTAGCTTGTTTGGCCCCACAAGCTGCAGCAAGATTCTTGTCAGTTTTTCCTTCAAAAGCTTGGATTCCAGTTAATCTGATATTTCTTACACTTTTATCTTTCTCAAGTCTTACCTTTATAGTGTCGCCATCTTCAACACTAATTACCCGAGCAAGATCCCAAGGCTGCTCTATTTCTGTACCTTGTGCTGCAAATACCGGAAATAAAGTAAAAATTATTGTAAATACAAGTACTTTTTTAAATAGTTGTTGTTTCATA
Organism: Actinomycetes bacterium; assembly: GCA_046086025.1. Lineage (GTDB taxonomy): Bacteria > Actinomycetota > Actinomycetes > S36-B12 > UBA5976 > ATZT02. The sequence continues at coordinate 2,230 of JBJSWT010000095.1, forward strand.
TTTTTAGAAACTAGCCTTTTTTAATCTATCTCTAATTGCAGTAGCAAGTCCTGATCCTTGAGGTTGAATTACAACTATTCGTTTTAAATTTAATTCATCTGCTTTTCTTAATGTCGAATATAGATTTTGAGCAAATTCTTCAACATTTAACGGAGAACTCAACCTAATAACATCTTTGGGCGTTGCTATATTTTTTAATGCTAAAAATCCATCCCCAGGTTGAGGATTTGTATCAAGTAAAACTTTTGCATTTGGAGCGTAATGGGAATTAAATGAACCACTTACTCTTATTTGGTTTCGTGCGTCATTTGAATCCAATTTGATGACTTCATTAATTAATTCAGTTGAAATTGCCCCAGGCCTTAAAACTCTAGGCAAATTATTTGTGCAATCGATGATAGTTGATTCGACTCCGATTTGAGATGGGCCACCATCAAGAATTAAATCATTTTGGCTTAAGTCTTTTGAAAGCTCTTGGTAAACATGTTCATAAGTTGTTGGCGATACTCTTCCAAATTTATTAGCACTTGGTGCAACAATTGCACCACTTCCAATTTTTTTAAATTCATTTAACAAAGATAAAGCAATTTCATGGTTAGGAATTCTAATTCCAACAGTGTCTTGATTTCCTGTTACAAAATCTTTTACTTTCTTACTTCTTTTTAAAATTAATGTCATTGGCCCTGGCCAATATTTATTAGCTAAAGAATAAGCATATTCAGGAATATCTATAGCCCAATCATCTAATTCAGAAATGGATCCAATATGAAGAATTAAAGGATGATTGGTTGGTCTATTTTTAATTGAAAAGATTCGAGAAACGGCATCAGCATTTGTTGCATCACTTCCAAGTCCATAAACAGTTTCTGTTGGGAAAGCAACTAAAAAACCATTTTTCAGGGCAATTGCTGCATCTTTGATTTCGTTCATATTAATTAATGTTAGATGAGTGTGAAGTATGCTTAGAGGGTGCTTGAATTTGCTGTTAATTTAATCGACCAAATTGGTCTTTTTGGGGCAGCATTATTAATTGGTATTGAAGTTGTTATTCTTCCCATTCCATCAGAATTAATTCTTCTTTTAACTGGATTTAACGTTTCAATTGGAAATTTTGGATTTATTGCTGCATTGATTGCCACAACTATTGGCTCTTTAGCTGGAGCTTTATTTTTATATTTTATGGGTTATGCATTTTCAGAAGAGAGATTAGAAAATTTAGTAAGTAAATATGGAAAATATGTTGGGCTATATGTAAAAGATCTACAAAAGACTGCCTTATGGTTTGAAAGACATGGAGCTCAACTTGTATTTTTTGGTCGATTAATTCCTTTAATCAGAAGTTTAGTAAGCATTCCTGCTGGTTTAACAAAAATGAAAATGTCTAAGTTTATTATTTTCACAACTTTAGGAAGTGGAATCTGGAATTCAATTTGGTTAACTTTAGGGTTCTTTTTGGGTGATAAATGGTCCAGTGCAGAAAAATATGCAAAATATTTGGATTATCTAGTTTATATAGGAATTGTTGTAGCAGTTGTTTATTTTGGTAGAAAAATTATTATAGGAATTAATAATTACCGCAAAAATAAATTAGTAAACTAGTTTTAATAGGTTAATTTTGAAAATTTATTTAGTCACAACTGGAAGCAGAGGTGACTTTGAACCCTTTTATGCTTTTGCTAAACAAGCATCAAATTTAGGTCATGAAGTTTACTTAGCTGTCACAGAAGAATTTATTGATGAAATAAAAGATAATACTTTTAAAGTATTGAAACTTCCAGGAACCATAAAACAATTTGTTGATTCAAATGGTGTTTCATACATAAAGAATGCTCTAGATTTTTTACCAAATGTACGACCAATGTTAGTAAAAATATTAGATGTGATTTCAGATCAAATAATTGAAATAAAACCTGATGTGGTTTTTTATCATCCAACCGCACTTACTGCTCCCATTGCTGCAAAATATGTTAAAGCACTAAGCGTTTTAGTAGAAATTATTCCCGTTTTATCTCCCACCAAGGAATTTGCATCTGCTGGTCTTTGGACTTCAGATCTTAAGTTTTTAAACAAATTAACTTATAAAGGAATTGAATTAGCCGAGAAGTTATTTTTTATAGAAACAAATAAATTAGCAAAAAAATTACAAGTTAAAAATCGAGATCACGATTTAGCTATTTCGTTAGTTAGCCCAGCACTTTTAAAAAGACCTCACGATTGGCCAAAAAATTCTTATGTGGTGGGGCCTTGGTATCAAGAAAGAAAAGAAGATTTAAGTCCTGAAATATCTGATTTTGTGGAAAGAAAAGACACAATTTATGCAGGATTTGGTTCAATGAAAAAGAAAAACCCCTTAAAACTTGCAGAAACTATTATCAAAGCTTGTAAAGAATTAAATTTGCAATTAATAATTAATAGAGGTTGGGGAGGACTTGAACTACCCAACCAATATAAAAATGATGATTCCATTCGTTTTGTGACTGGAATTTCTCATTCAAAAATTTTTCCAAAAGTAAAAGCAATCATGCATCATGGTGGTGTTGGCACAGTTCATGCAGCATTAAGAGCAGGAACTGTTTCAATTATTGTTCCATTTATTGTTGATCAGCCTTGGTGGGCAGATAGATTACATAGATTAAATCTTGGACCTAAAGCATTACCTTTAAGGAAATTTTCTACAGAAAATGTAATAAAAAGAATTATGGAAACTACTAAATATCAAGAGAATGTTAAACAAATTGCTAAACTTATGCAGCAAGATGATGGAGTTAATATGACTTTAGATTTAGTAACTAAGAATATGAATAAATGAATTTAAAAAAGACCGTATCTATAGTTGCAATATTAAATTTAAGTTATTTCTTTGTTGAATTTTCAGTTGCAAATAAAATCTCATCAGTTTCACTTTTTGCTGATTCAATAGATTTTTTAGAAGATAGTGCTGTAAATATATTGATTCTTCTTGCTTTTGGCTGGAGCTTAAAAGCAAGAGCAAATCTGGGGTATTTATTTTCAACTTTGCTTTTAATTCCTGGCATTGCTGTGTTATGGAGTGCTTGGCAAAAGTTTCAAAATCCAATAACTCCCGAAAGTTTTAGCCTAGGTTTGACTGGTTTTGGCGCTCTAGTGATAAATCTAACCTGTGCTCTACTTTTAGTTAAGTTTCGAAAAGAAACTGAAAGCTTAATAAAAGCTGCTTATTTTTCAGCCAGAAATGATGCTTTAGCAAATGTAGCCATCATTGCAGCAAGTATTGTTTCAATCTTTTGGGTTTCAGCCTGGCCAGATTTAGTTGTGGGCATAGGAATTTTGTTACTAAACCTAGATTCTGCCAAAGAAGTTTTAAAAGCAGCCAGAAAAGAAAAGTCTCTTTCATAAACACCTTATTATTGGTAGATTTTTCATATGGCTGGTAAATGGACGAATTGGGTTGGAAATCAAACATTTAAGTATGCAAGTTATGCAGCGCCAAAAAATGAAAAAGAAGTTGTAAAAGCAGTAAAAAATGCGCTAAGTAAAAAACAAAAAATTAGAGTTATGGCAACCGGTCACTCATTTACTCCAATTGTTGAAACAGATGGTTTGCTTTTAGATTTAGCAAAAATTAGTGGCATCAAAGCAGTTGATCCTTATAAACAAAGAGCATTTGTTGGTTCTGGAACTCCAATTAGTGCACTAGGTGAACCACTATGGGAAAGAGGTTTAGCTTTAAAAAATCAAGGCGATATTGATGCACAAAGAATTGCAGGTGCAGTCTCTACTGGAACTCACGGATCTGGAACTTCATTTGGAAGTTTTTCTTCAACCCTTAAATCTTGTCGAATAGTTACAGGTACTGGAGAAGTTGTTGAAATAACAGAAAAAAATCCTGATCTATTACATGCAGCCCAAGTTTCAGTTGGCATGTTAGGTGTCATGGTGGGCATGGAATTACAGGTCACAAAAAAATACAGATTAAAAGAACACATTGATCATGAACCTTTTTCTGATGTGATTAGAAATTTTCATGAAAGAGTAAACAAAAATAGAAACTTTTCTTTCTTCTGGTTTCCTAGTGAAGAATCTGCTGCGCTATATAACATTGAATTGCCACCTGGAGAAAAAGCAACTGATACATGCCATGTGAAAGTATTTAATGAAGCAAGAGAATCAGAACAAGATTCTGATATTCCAAAAAGAAGAATAGATCGCTCTTATCGAATTTATCCGATGGTTTATTCCCCAAACTTTCATGAACTTGAATACTTTATTCCACTAGATAAAGCTGTTGATTGCATAAATGAAATGCGTGAATATATGTTGAGAAGTTTGCCTTTAAGTATTTTT
>JBJSWT010000096.1:0-18050 GCA_046086025.1 Actinomycetes bacterium
ATGCGGTGGCAACATTTCATTATGCAAGACAAGAACTTTGGTTTACTTCTCTTTTATATTTAGTTTTTATTTTTATAGCCGTAGTTGGATGGAAAAAATGGCTAAAAAAAGCAAATATTTAAAATGTCTATTCAACAATTAACAAGTCTAGTTGGATCTATTAAAGCCTCTGAAAGATTCTGTGGTGTAACTAAATTAATTTGTATTGATGGACCTGCAGGATCTGGCAAAACAACTTTGGCAAAAAATCTTCAAAAACTCTTGGATAATTCCCATGTTATCCACATGGATGAAATTTATGAGGGGTGGCAAAATTCATTGAATGAAAACTTGGAAATAAATATAAATAATTGGATTATTTTGCCTATGAAAACTAATAAGCCTATTACCTATAAAAAATTTGACTGGCACCTTAATTTGAGAAATGAATTAGTTATTATCAAGGACTACAAATTTATAATTTTAGAAGGAGTAGGAGCAGCAAGTCTAAGGATTAGAGATAAATCTGCGTTAAATATCTGGATTGAAGGGCGCCAAGAAATTCTATTAAAGCGAGTTTTGGATAGAGATGGAGATCAAATAAAAGAAGAAATGTATCTTTGGCAAATAAGGGAACAAGAATATTTTTCAAAACACGACACAAAAAAACATTGCGATATTTGGATAGATGGCAATTTTGAGCAAGAAATAGATACCGCATCACAATTCGTTTTGCTCAATCGGTAAATTTTACCTTGTGAATTCTCAACCAGATAATAATGAGCAAAATGTTGCATTAGATTTTGATGCAATACAAGCCAAATGGCTTCCAATCTGGGAAAAAGAACAACCATTTAATTCATCTGATGATCCAAACGATAATCGACAAAGAATCTATGTTTTAGATATGTTTTCTTACCCATCTGGTGATTTACACATGGGACATGCAGAAGCTTTTGCAATTGGTGATGTAGTCGCAAGATATTACTTTCAAAAAGGATTTAATGTTTTTCATCCCGTAGGTTGGGATTCTTTTGGATTACCTGCAGAAAATGCAGCAATAAAAAGAGGCGAAAATCCAGCCAAGTGGACCTATAACAATATTGAAACTCAAGCAGAGTCATTTAAACGCTATGCAATTTCTTTTGATTGGAATCACAGATTACACACTTCAGATCCTGAATATTATAAATGGACTCAATGGTTGTTTATACAATTTTTCAAAAAAGGTTTAGCCTATAGAAAAGCCTCAAATGTTAATTGGTGTCCATCTTGTCAAACAGTTTTAGCTAATGAACAAGTTGTAGCAGGAGAATGCGAAAGATGTAACTCTGTAGTAACAAAAAGAGAACTAACTCAGTGGTATTTCAAAATTACAGAATATGCTCAAAGACTTCTAGATGATATGTCGCAAATAGAAAATACTTGGCCTGAACGAGTTTTGACAATGCAAAAGAATTGGATTGGAAAATCTGAAGGTGCCTATGTTGATTTTGAAATTGATGAATTAAATAAAAACGTTACTGTCTTTACCACAAGACCAGATACATTGTTTGGAGCTACATTTTTTGTTGTAGCAGCTGATTCAAAACTTGCTCAAGAGCTAGTACTTGACGATCATAAAGCAGAATTAAATAAATATATTGAAGAAATCAAAAAAGCTACAGATATTGAAAGACTTTCTACAGATAGACCAAAAACAGGTATATTTCTTGGACGTTATGCAATAAATCCAGTAAATAATGAGAAACTTCCTATTTGGGCATCAGATTATGTTTTGGCAGATTATGGAACTGGTGCATTAATGGCTGTTCCTGCACACGATCAGCGCGATTTAGATTTTGCAAAAACTTTTAAATTACCAGTCAGAGTTGTTGTTGATACTGGAGAAGAAGATCCAAGTAAATCTTTTATTGCTACAGCAGGTGATGGAAAATTAGTAAATTCAGATTTCTTAAATGGTTTAGATAAACAAAAAGCAATTAAATCTATGATTGAGTATTTAGAAAATAATAAACGGGGTAAAGGTGCTACAAACTTTAGATTAAGAGATTGGTTAATTTCCAGACAAAGATATTGGGGAGCACCTATTCCAATAATTCACTGTCCAAAATGTGGAGAAGTTGCAGTATCGGATGAGCAATTGCCTGTGAAATTACCAGAACTTGCTGGAGAACAATTAGCACCAAAAGGAACTTCACCTTTAGCTGCTGCAACAGATTGGGTTAATACAAAATGTCCAAAGTGTAATTCCGATGCTAAAAGAGATACAGACACAATGGATACTTTTGTGGATTCCTCTTGGTATTACTTGCGTTATCCATCTGCACATGACAACGAAAAAGCAATAGATCCAAAATTACTAAAACGTTGGTTACCGGTGGCACAGTATGTTGGAGGAGTTGAACATGCAATTTTGCATCTTCTTTACAGCAGATTTTTTACCAAAGTTTTATTTGATTTAGGCTATGTGGAATTTAATGAACCTTTCAAAGCACTTTTGAATCAAGGTCAAGTTATTTTAAATGGTTCTGCCATGTCAAAATCAAAAGGAAACATGGTTGATTTAGGCGAACAAATTTCTGAATTTGGAGTCGATGCCGTTCGATTAACCATGGTCTTTGCCGGCCCTCCAGAAGACGATATTGATTGGGCAGAAGTTTCCCCAGGGGGCTCTAAGAAATTTTTATCAAGAGCTTGGCGTCTATCAAAAGATGTTAAATCAGAAAAAGAAATTAATTTTAGTGATGGAAATTTAGAATTAAGACAAAATGTTCATCGAACAATCGATGAAGTGACCACATTAATTGAGTCGTTTAGATTTAACGTGGCAATTGCTAGAACTATGGAATTAGTTAACGTCACTAGAAAAGCAATAGATACAGGATGTGGCGCAAGTGATCCTGCTGTTAGAGAAGCTGTTGAAACTATTGCCATAATTCTTTCTTTATTTGCCCCATATACAGCAGAAGAAATGTGGCAAACATTAGGACACAAAGAATTAATTATAAAGGCAGGCTGGCCACCTGTTGATCCAAAATTATTAGTCAGACAATCAGTTGTTTGTGTGGTGCAAGTATCAGGAAAATTGAGAGCTCGCCTTGATGTTTCACCTGATATCTCAAGTGATGAATTAGAAAAACTAGCTTTAAATGAACCAAATGTAGTAAAAAATCTAGACGGAAGACAGGTTAAAACAGTTATTGTTAGGGCACCAAAGCTAGTAAATATAGTTCCTGAATAATCAACAAGATTAACTTATCCACAAACTTTTAAAATAAAGAGTCAATATTGACTCTAATTTGTGATTATGAATAAGTGCAAAATTTAGAGAACAAAATTTCAATAGACAGACTAATTAAAGAAATTATAAATCATAATATAGCTACGAGTAAAAAGAAAAAGATAAAGAAAAAGAATAACTATTGGCGGTTTGATTTTTCTAAGCTTAATTTAATCAAATTAATTACAATAACGCTTATTTCAATTTTTTTAACAATATTATATTTTCAAACAAATAAATCTAATATTGCACTTAGTGAGACAATAGATCCAAATAACACTTCAATCGATTCTTCCATCGTAGAAGCTAGTAAAATAAAAATATACGTTTCAGGTGAAGTAATTAAAAGTGGAGTTTATGAACTTCCAAATGATGCACGATTAATAGATGCTTTAAATATTGCCGGAGGACTATCAAAAAATGGGATAATTGGTGAAAATAATCTTGCCAGAGTTTTGCAAGATGGGGAACAAATTAACTTTGAGAATAAAAATAACCCTTTAAAAAATAATGTAATAAAAAATCTAAAACAGTTAAATTGTGTAAATTTAAATGATTCTGATTTAAAGCAATTAGATGCACTTCCGGGTGTGGGTCCTGTTCTTGCTCAAAGAATTTTGGATTATCGAGAAACAAACGGAAGGTTTGCAGAGGTATCTCAATTATCCAATGTTGAAGGTATTGGAAAATCCAAATTAAAAACTATCAGTGAAAAAGCTTGCGTCTAGATAACGATGTAAGATTTCTTCCATTTGCAACTTTAATTTGGCTTATAATTCTTGGCAATAAGTATTTATCTTTTACTTCTGTTTTAACCTTTGTCGTTATTTCGATGTTAATTTTCTTTTTAAGTTATAGTAATAAGTTGTTTTCAACTTCGCTAATTCTAGTTGCAATATTGGCAATGACAATAAGCTATTTTCGCTCTGATGATTTTAATTTGCAAAGTTTAAATTTGAACGAAAAGTTTGAATTGACTGGAGAAATTCGCTCTGATTTAATACCTACAAATCTACCAAAATTTGGAACACTAGATATGTTTTCTAAATATTACTTTAAATTCAAAATAGATAACTTAAAACAAAAAAATACGTATATTAAAAATATTTCACACTTAATAAAAGTTGATGTAACAAATTCAGAATACTTAGAATATGGAGCAAAAGTAAAATTAATTGGATATCTAGAGCCATCATATTTTTTAAATTTTGATTATGAAATTACTCCAGAAAAGATAATATATTTAAGTAAACCAACTTTCATAAATAGATCAATTAATAAGATCAGAAACAATTTTATTTTAAGTACCCAAAAAATTAATACTGAAGGCTCAGAGTTATTACCCGGTTTAATATTGGGAGACACTCGATTTCAGTCAAAAACATTAAAAGAAGATATGAAATCCAGTGGACTTACTCACTTAACTGCAGTAAGTGGTGGAAATATTGCCATTTTAATCGTTGCTTTGGGTTTTTTACTTCGAAAGACAAAAATCAATTTTAAAATACAAATTCTATTTATTTTCATTTTTTTACTATTTTTTGCTTTTTTAGTTCGAACTGAACCAAGTGTGATACGGGCATCGTTTATGGCATCAATTGTTCTAATTTCTGTGCTTTACGGGGTTTCTAAACAAGGAATTAATGCTTTGCTCATCACAATTTGTGTCGCATTACTGCTAGATCCAAATTTAGCTGTGAGTTGGGGTTTTATTCTTTCGGTATTTGCTACTTTTGGACTCTTACTGTTTACTGAGCCTATTCTTGAATACTTAACAAAAGCTTTTCCTTGGTTAAATAAAAACTTACTTATAGTAATTTCTGTTGCATTGGCTGCTCAATTTTCAACTATGGGATTAGTGGCAGGTTTTACTGGTTTGATTTCCATTTGGTCAGTAATCGCAAATACTTTAGTCTCACCAATCGTGCCTTTAGTGACTATTTTAGGTTATTTAGGACTTATTGTTTCAAATATTAATTCGTCTCTTGCAATTATTTTTAATTTACCTGCTTCAATTTTTGCTAACTGGATAGTAACAATTTCTCACTTTTTTGCAGAACAAGGATTGAGCACAATTAAGATTTCAAATGGTGTAGTAGGCTTTTTAATTGCAAATTTTATTTTAATATTGATCATTTACTTAATCAAAAAATTACATATATCTATGATTCTAATAACTCTTATTTTCACTCTAGTTTTTGTGTATTTGAGTACAACATTATTTTTTCATAAAGCTTGGCCTATAAGAAATTGGCAATTTGTACTGTGTGATGTTGGCAAAGGGGATGGTTTAGTCATTCAGGATTCGACTGGGAAAACTATGGTGGTTGATGTGGGTCCTGACGGTAAATTGATGACTAAATGTTTGAAAAAATTAGGCATAAGTCAAATAGATATTCTGTTACTTACCCATTTTCATCTAGACCATGTTGCAGGTTTAAAAGAAGTTATAAGAAATCATGAAATAAAAGAAGTTTTTACTAGCTGGATTAAAGAACCCCAGGAGGAATCAAAAAGAGTCGAAGAATTATTAAGTCCACAAGCAGTTAATTTCTTATTAAGTGGTCAGCGAATTCAATTAGGAGAAATTAAATTGACTTGTTTTTGGCCCACAAATAAAAAAATGGAAATTGAATCTGTGGCAAATAATTCAAGCCTTGTTGTTTTAGCAGAAATTGATAATGCTTCAATTCTTTTAACTGGGGACATTGAACCTGCAGCGCAGCAAGTCATTCGAAATATGTGGCAAAAATTAGAAGTAGATGTTATCAAGATTCCTCATCATGGATCAAAGTTTCAGGATGCTTTGTTTCCTGATTGGTCAGGTGCCAGACTGGCTCTAATCAGCGTGGGCGCTGAAAATAGATATGGTCATCCGTCTAAAGAAGCAATTGAATTGTATGAAAAATCAAAAATAAAAGTACTTTCCTCAAGTTTGAATGGTTCTGTTTCAATTTTTATAAATAAGTATGATCAAATTGAGTATTCTTCAACAGGCTAGGATTGAACCGTTATGGCAAATATTGATTCAATCTTTTTAATAACGGGTAACACAGATTTACTAATCGACAGAGAAATCACTGAACTTTTTAATAATTTAAAATCTAAGAATAAATTAATTGAAAAACAGAATATATACGCTCAGGATGAAAATAGTTTTGAGCAATTATTAGAATATACTTCTCCAAATTTATTTGGAAATATATCTTTAGTAGTAATTGATGAAATAAATGTAGCTGAAGATAAATTAGATAGTAAACTTGTAGATTTTTTGAAAAACATTAACGATGAAAATATAGAGGATAATTATTTGGTAGTAGTTCATCGAGGAGGAGCTGGTGGAACCGGAATTGTCAAAGCTTTACAAAAATTAAAAATTAAAGAAATCAAGTGTCCAAGTATTAAGTTCACTTCTGAATTTATTGATTTTATGAAGCAAGAATTTAAGCGAAATAAACGTGAAATCGATGAAGATGCCCTTCTGGCATTACGAGATGCAGTCGGAGAAAATTTAGATGAACTAGTTGGAGCAATCTCACAACTTTGTTTTGATGTTTTAGATAAAAAAATTGAGCTTGAGCATGTTCAGAAGTATTATCAGGGAAATGTTGCTGTGAAAGTTTTTGATATTTCAAATTCATTGTGGGATGCAAATTATGAAAGTGCTATAAAAAATTTGAATGATCTACTTGATCAAGATAATAATTCTGGAGTTTATATTGTAACTATAATTGCAAATTCTTTAAGAAAGTTAGTCAAATTAGCCTCTCTACCTAATAGCGCAAATGATTTTCAGGTAGCCCAAGAAATAGGAGTTTCTCCAAAACAAGTTCCTTACTTAAGAAAACAACTAAGAAATTGGAATCAGACTACGCTTGCAAATGCTGTTGTTGAATTGGCCAAAGTTGATGCTTACATGAGAGCAGGTTATGAAGGAACTTACCTCGATCAAAATCAAAAGAGATTCCTACTAGAAACCACGGTAAGAAAAATAGCTTTGTCAGCTAAATAATTTATTTCTTAGATTTTGCTAATTTTTTATTAATCGCTGATTTTTTATTAGAGGCTTGATTCTTGTGAATTACACCTTTTGCAACTGCCTTATCAAGCTGCTTACCTACTTCTTTAGCTAACTTTGCAGCACCTGCATCGCCTGAGGCCAGAGCTTCATTAAATTTACGAATAGTTGTTTTGATTGCTGAGCGAACTGTTTTGTTTCTATCGCGAGCAGCATTGTTTTGACCGATACGCTTTATTTGCGATTTAATATTTGCCAATTTAAAACTCGTTTCTTTCGCTTAAAGTTGTGAGGCGCTTTATTGCTTCTCTTAAACTACAGAGTAGCGTGTGACTTGAAAGTACTAATTAAGTACCCAAAAATTGCTTCAATAACTTAAAGGAAAGACCTAAAAATTAATCGTGAATCCTGATATAAATCCTGCAGGTCAAACTCCGGCAGAGCTAATTCGCAATTTTTGCATCATTGCCCATATTGATCATGGCAAATCCACTTTGGCAGATCGAATGCTGCAAATTACTGGGGTAGTTGAAGAGCGCAATATGAGAGCTCAATATTTGGATCGAATGGACATTGAAAGAGAACGTGGAATCACTATTAAATCTCAAGCAGTTAGATTACCGTGGCAAGGAATAGATAATAAAAATTACATTTTAAATTTAATTGATACACCAGGACACGTTGATTTTACTTATGAAGTAAGTAGATCACTTGCTGCATGTGAAGGGGCAATACTTCTTGTGGATGCAGCTCAAGGAATTGAAGCACAAACTTTAGCTAATTTATATTTAGCAATCGAATCAGATATCAAAGTTATTCCAGTTCTCAACAAAATAGATTTACCAGCAGCACAACCTGAAAAATATGCTGCTGAAATAGCCAACATTGTTGGTTGTAAACCTAGTGATGTCTTAAAAGTTAGTGCAAAAACTGGTCAAGGAGTTAAAGAACTTTTAGATTTAGTAGTAGTTGAAGTTCCTGCCCCTATTGGTGATGCAAATGCTCCAGCTAGAGCAATGATTTTTGATTCGGTTTACGACACTTATCGTGGTGTAGTTACTTATGTTCGTGTAGTTGATGGGAAATTGTTACCACGAGAAAAAATTAAAATGATGTCAACTGGAGCAACTCATGAGTTATTGGATATCGGAGTAATTTCACCTGAACCAAAATCTACAAAAGGTTTAGGAGTTGGAGAAGTTGGATATTTAATTACTGGAGTAAAAGATGTTCGCCAATCAAGAGTGGGCGACACCATAACGGATTCTAATAAGCCAGCCAACAAAGCTTTATCTGGATTTCGCGATCCAAAGCCAATGGTTTTTGCTGGGCTATTTCCAATTGATGGAAGTGATTATCCGCTTTTAAGAGATGCGCTCGATAAATTGCAACTAAATGACGCAGCTTTAGTTTATGAGCCAGAATCGTCTGTTGCATTAGGTTTTGGATATCGTTGCGGTTTTCTTGGACTTTTGCATCTAGAAATTGTTAGAGAAAGGCTTTCAAGAGAATTTGATTTAAATTTAATTTCTACCGCACCAAGCGTGGGATATCGAATCGTCATGGAAGATGGCCAAGAAATATCGATAACTAATCCCAGCGAATTTCCAGATGGAAAAGTAAAAGAAATATTTGAACCAGTTGTAAAAGCAACAATCTTGACTCCTAGTGAATACATCGGACCAGTTATGGAACTTGCGCAAGATAGACGAGGTCAGATGCATAACATGGATTATTTATCTGAAGATCGTGTCGAATTAAGATACACACTTCCATTAGCTGAAATTGTCTTTGATTTTTTCGATCAACTTAAATCTAAAACCAGAGGTTATGCATCTTTTGATTACGAACCTTCTGGTGAGCAAAGTGCTGATTTAGTAAAAGTTGATATTTTATTGCACGGTGATCCAGTTGATGCTTTTTCTTCAATAGTTCACAAAGATAAAGCTTATTCCTATGGAGTTGAAATGACTTCTAGATTAAAAGAATTAATTCCAAGACAACAATTCGAAGTCCCAATTCAAGCAGCAATAGGTTCAAGAATTATTGCCAGAGAAACAATTAGAGCGATTAGAAAAGATGTGTTAGCTAAATGCTATGGCGGAGACATTACTAGAAAAAGAAAATTACTTGAAAAGCAAAAAGAGGGTAAGAAGAGAATGAAAATGGTAGGTAAAGTCGAAGTTCCTCAAGAAGCATTTGTGGCAGCACTTCAAACGTCTTCTGAAAATGGCGCAAAAGAAAAAAATAAGTAAGGAATTAAATGGCGCAAGAACCCGAAGCAGATATAGCGCCTCTTGATGGAAACCTTGCAATTGATTTTAATAACCTGTTAAAAAAGCCTTTTTCTGTATATATTCATGTTCCTTACTGTAAAAAACGTTGTGGATACTGTGACTTTAATACATATACTCCAAGTGAATTAGATACAAATGATCAAGTGGAAAGTTGGGCAAAAGCAACTGTAACAGAAATAGAATTTGCAAAGAAAATTTTGAAAAAAGATTTAATCATTGATACCATTTTTTTTGGCGGTGGAACTCCATCTTTGCTTTCAAACAAAGAACTTTCTTTTTTAATGGAAACATTAAAAGAAAATTTTAATTTAGTAAATGATGTTGAAATTACCTTAGAAGCAAATCCTGATGACATTACTGATGAAAAAATTACTATTTGGCTAGAAAATCAAATAAATAGAATTTCAATCGGAATGCAAAGTTCATCTAAAAAAGTATTACAAATACTAGATCGCACACATGACACTACAAATATTGAAAAATCATCTATGTTGCTTAAAAAACATGGATTAAAAAATTTTAGTTTTGATTTAATCTATGGAACACCTGGAGAAAGCTTAAAAGAGTGGCAAGAAAGTATTGAATTTGCACTTAGTTTAAACCCAACCCACCTATCGGCCTATTCATTGGTTATTGAACCTGGAACAAAAATGGGTAAAGATTTGAAAACAAATAAAATTCAAAATGTGAATGACGATCTGGCTGCAGATAAATATTTATTAGCAGATGAAATATTGGAACAAAATGGATTTTCTTGGTATGAAATTTCCAACTGGAGTTCCAATAATTTAAATTCTCGACATAATTTAAATTATTGGAAAAATAATAATTGGTGGGGTTTTGGTCCAGGTGCACATTCTCATATTGAAGGAATAAGATGGTGGAATTTAAAATTACCGAATCAGTGGAGAGAAAGATTAGAAAAACTTCAATCTCCTGCAAAAGCGCGAGAAGTATTAACTTCGGATCAAAAAATAAGTGAAGAAATAATGCTCTCATTACGTTTAAAGTCAGGATTGGACTCAAGAAAATTTAGCACTAATTTAATAAACGACTTAATAAAAAAAGATCTCATTTACTTACATGAAAATAATTTAGTTCTGACAAAAAGAGGCAGATTGCTTGCAGATCAGGTTTTTGTTCAATTAAATAATTAAAAAACAAATTTTCCACACATTTACCAAGCCAAAAGTGGCAGTTGAAATAAAAATAAAGTAATCTAGCACTTGATAGGTTTAAGTGCTAATTAAAGATAAGACGGTGATTCCTTGGACGAGAGAAAGTTTGCGGTTCTAAGTGCAATCATTGAGGACTATGTTGCGACTCAAGAACCCATCGGTTCGAAGAGTCTTGTTGAAAGACACAGTTTAAAAGTTTCGCCTGCAACAGTTCGAAATGAAATGGCTGTCTTGGAAGACGAAGGTTACATTGTTCAGCCGCATACAAGTGCTGGTCGAATTCCAACTGACAAAGGCTACAGAACTTTTGTAGATCGATTAAATGAAGTACGACAACTTTCGCCAGCAGAAACAAGAGCTATCACACAAGTTTTAGAGGGTGCTATTGATTTAGACGATGTGATGCAAAAAACTGTTAAATTGCTATCGCAATTAACAGGTCAAATTTCTTTGGTTCAATATCCAATTCTGTCGGGATCAATTGTTAAACACATTGATTTAATTTCAATAAATGAAAAAAGAATTATGATTGTGCTGGTAGCAAATAGTGGCAGACTTGAGCAAGTAACAGTCGAATTAGAAAGTAATGTAGATGAGTCCACTTTAGAATTATTACGAAAAAAATTAAAAAATACGATTACTGATAAAAAATTTATAGAAGTATCAAATTTAATTAAAAATTTTGAAAATGATCCAGAATTAAACAATAAGGTGTTGGTTAATAAAGTCATTGAAAAGTTGAAAGTAATGGTTACCCAAAAATCAGATCAGAAAATAGTGGTTGCTGGTGCAAGTAATTTAGCAAAATTAGACTCAGAATTTAGTAAAAAATTATTACCAGTTTTGGATGAAATAGAAGAAAATGTTGTGATGCTCAAATTGATGGGTGAAATGGTCAATGAAGATGAGCTTTTCATAAGGATTGGTCACGAAAATAAAGTAGCCAATTTGCATTCAGCTTCAGTGGTCTCTTCTGGCTACATAACTGGAGATTCACTATCAAAACTTGGCATAGTAGGTCCTACTCGAATGGATTATCCAGGAACAATTTCAGCAGTAAGAGCTGTTGCGCGTTATTTGGGAAGAATTCTAGGAAATAAATAAATGGCAAATGATTATTACGACATTTTAGGTGTTGACACCGATGCAAGTGGTGATGAAATAAAAAAAGCTTATCGAAAACTTGCTAGAGAATTACATCCAGACTTAAATCCAGATCCATCAGCAGCCGAAAAATTTAAAGAGGTAACTGCTGCATATGAAACATTAAGTGATGATCAAAAACGAAGAATGTATGATTTAGGTTTTTCCGGTAATGGTCCAAGTGCTGGAGGTTTTGGTTTTGGAGGACTAGGAGATTTTGTTGATGCATTTTTTGGATCCACTCAACAAAGAGGTCCAAGATCTAGAACTAGACGAGGACAAGATGCATTAATTCAAATTGAAGTTGAATTAATAGAAGCATTCACAGGATTAAATAAAGATTTAACAGTTGAAACTGCAGTAGTTTGTTCAGTTTGCCAAGGAAGTTGTTGTGTACCTGGAACTTCTCCAACAGTTTGTTCAATGTGTAGAGGTAGAGGAGATGTACAAGCAGTGCAACGTTCCCTTCTTGGACAAGTTGTTTCTAGTAGACCGTGTCCGCAATGTTCTGGATTTGGAACAGTATTACCGAGTCCTTGTGCAGAATGTTCTGGAGAAGGAAGAGTTAGAACACGTGCAACATTAAATGCTCAAATTCCAGCAGGTGTTGATTCAGGAACCAGAGTTCAACTAGTGGGAAGAGGAGAAGTAGGTCCCGGCGGTGGTGAAGCAGGAGATTTATATTTAGAAATTATTGTTAAACCACACAAAACTTTTCATCGAGAAGCAGATGATTTGCATAGTTTGATCAATATACCAATGACTGCTGCAGCTTTAGGCACAAACTTTATTTTTCATACCTTTGACTCTGAAGAAAATATAACTATTAAACCCGGCACTCAATCTGGAACTGTGATTACTTTGAGAGGAAAAGGTATGCCTCGACTTAGAAGAGAAGGTAAAGGCGACTTACATCTTGAAGTTAATGTTGAAACTCCTTCTGCGATAAATGAAGAGCAAAAAAGCTTACTCAAAAAATTAGCTGAATTGCGAAAAGAAGATAAATTAAATATTGAACCTGAAAAAATAAATGATACTGGATTATTTTCTAAAATAAGAGATGTCTTCTCAAGATAAAAATGCAACCTGCTTATTTTATTGCTTTAACTGAAGATTTAAATGAGCAAATAATCACTTTAAAAGGTGATGAAGCTCATCATGCAATAAAAGTTAGAAGAACTCAAGTAAACGAGACTATTTTTGTCACAGATACCAAGGGATTAGTTGTTGAAGCAAAAGTAGTCGAAATTGGTCCAGGCAAAATACTTAAAGCAGAAACCATAAATAAGCAAACCCATCAGATAAAAAATCCAATTGTCTGTGTTGCTCAAGCAATCGCTAAAGGAGATAGAGCTGATTTATCTATAGAACTTTTGACTGAGGTAGGTGTTGATCAAATTATTCCCTGGCAAGCAAACAGAAGTGTTTCAAAATTGGAAGGTAAGGCAGATAAATTAATACAGAAATGGCAAAATATTGCTAAAGAATCAACAAAACAAGCAAGACGACCTTTTATGCCAGAATTTTTGAATTTAGTAAATTCAAAAGATTTAGTTGAAGAATTTATCAATTACGAACACATTTTAATATTAGATCCAGATTCACCAGTTAACTTTACAGATGAAATCAAAAATGTTTCAAAAAGTGTCTTACTTGTAATCGGCCCAGAAGGTGGAATAGATGAAACAGAGATGCTTTTATTTAAAAATTCTAAAGCTAGACTTGCAAGTCTTGGAGAGTCAATTCTAAGAACATCTTCAGCAGGGGCAATTAGTGCAGCAATTTTACTTGCTCAAACAAAATGGATAAAATAGTTAAATGACTGATTGTTTATTTTGTAAAATTGTATTAGGAGAAATTCCTGCTAGCAAAGTTTTTGAAAATGATGAATTTTTGGCATTTAATGATATTGATCCAAAAGCACCAGTTCATGTTTTAGTAATTCCGAAAAAACATTTTGAAAATATTTCAGATTTAAGTAAAAAAGATGAAAAATTGACGTCTGGACTTATGTCGCTAGCATCAAAAATTGCTGAACAAGAAAAATTAACGAATGGATTTAGAGTTGTGCTTAATACTGGGCTAGAAGGTGGGCAATCAGTTTTTCACGTTCACGCCCACGTTTTAGGTGGGCGTAGCCTAACTTGGCCACCAGGTTAATTGTCCAGTTTATTTGAACAAATATTATAAAAATAGATGACCAGTCTAAGTAGCGATTTTCAATCTCGCATAATAATTCCAAATTCTATTTCAATGATTTCACTTCTTGGAACAAATGATGAGAATTTAAAAATAGTTGAAAAATCATTTCCTGAAGTTAATTTACATGTAAGAGGAAATGAAATTAATCTTAATGGAAATGTAAATTCAGTAAAACTTGTTAATCAACTTTTTGCTGAATTAATATCTTTGATTAGAACTGGCCAATCTTTGAATTCTGATGTAATTGAAAGATCAATTTCCATGTTGAATTCAGAAGATCAAATAAGTCCAAGTAAAGTTTTAACAGTTGATATTTTGACATCACGCGGTAAATCAATTAGGCCAAAGACATTTAATCAAAAAAAATACGTGGATGCTATTGATAAAAAAACAGTTGTTTTTGGTATTGGACCTGCAGGTTCTGGAAAAACTTATTTAGCTGTAGCTAAGGCAGTTCAAGCTTTGCAAGCAAAACAAGTAAACAGAATAGTTTTGACAAGACCAGCCGTTGAAGCAGGAGAGCATCTTGGATTTTTACCAGGAACATTGTCTGAAAAAATAGATCCGTATTTAAGACCACTTTATGATGCCTTGC
This sequence comes from Actinomycetes bacterium, assembly GCA_046086025.1. GTDB lineage: Bacteria > Actinomycetota > Actinomycetes > S36-B12 > UBA5976 > ATZT02. Next base: position 14,696 of record JBJSWT010000096.1, read on the forward strand.
AAGACATGATTGACCCAGAAAAAATACCTAAACTTATGACCAATGGCTCAATTGAAGTTGCACCTCTTGCATACATGAGGGGTAGAACTTTAAATGATTCCTTTATTATTCTCGATGAAGCTCAAAATACGTCACCTGAGCAAATGAAAATGTTTTTAACCAGACTTGGATTTGGTTCAAAAATGGTAGTTACAGGAGATGTAACACAAATTGATTTACCTTCTGGAACAAAATCGGGGTTAAAAGTAGTTCAAGATATTTTAGAGACTGTTGAAGATCTAGAATTTATTAATTTAACTTCTGAAGACGTTGTGAGACATAAATTAGTAAGTCGAATTGTTGAAGCATATGAAACCTGGGATCAAAAATCTGATAAAGGAAATAATCGTAGATGATTGAAATAGAAAATAAAAGTTCGTTTGGAATTGATGAAAAAAAACTAAAATTCTTTATAGGTAGTATCTATTCAGAGTTAAATATTCCTAATCATTTTGCTCTTTCAATTCTTTATGTTGATGTTAAAGAAATGCAAGAATTACATTTCAAGTGGATGAAATTAAATACCCCCACAGATGTAATGAGTTTTCCAATGGATGAGGTAAATAATTCCGGTAGAACTAAAGACAAAATACTTGGCGATGTGATTATTTGCCCAAGTGTTTCTTGGAGTGAAGCAACTTTTAGAAGAGAGAATCCTGCCCGCTATTTTGTGTTCTTACATGTTCATGCAATTTTGCATCTTTTAGGACATGATCACCAAAAACTAAGACAAAGAAAAATCATGAAAAAACTTGAAAAACAAGTAATGGACATGATTGAGAAAGTTAAATAATTGAATAGTTTAACTAGTTTAATCATTATTGCTATTGTCATTGAAATTTTAGCTGCAGTTTTTATTGCAACTAAAACAGCTATTTCACGAACTTCTGAATCAAGAGTGGATGCTTTTGCTAAAGAAACCGAAAAAAACACAGCCAAACTTGAAAAAGTTATTGCAGATAAAACCAAACACGTTGCTTCACTTCAGCTTTTAGCACTTGCATTAACTTCTGCTGGGGGAGTATTTCTTACTTTTGTAATTATTAAGATCTATTCAGCAAACTCTTTTTCAATATTTTTATCTACAGTAATTGTTTCATTATTAGGCTTTATTGTTTTAGGTGTAGCTCCAGAAACATTGGGACGCCAAAAATCAGACTCAATTGCCTATTACATGTCATCTATTTCTTTAATAATAAAACCAGTAATTTGGCCAATTGCAAAAATTCTTGTATCGATTGGTAATGCGTTAACACCTGGAAAAGGATTCAAAGATGGCCCATTTGCAACGGCAGAAGATTTACGTGATCTAGTAGATCAAGCAGAAGAAGCAGACGTCATTGAAGACGAAGAACGTCAAATGATTCATTCAGTGTTTGAGCTTGGGTCAACGGTCGCTCGTGAAGTGATGGTGCCAAGAACTGAAATGGTCTGGATTGAAAAAGGAAAAACACTAAGACAAGCAATTTCTTTAGCTCTTCGTTCTGGTTATTCAAGAATTCCAGTTATTGGTCAAGATTCCGATGACATTATTGGAGTTGTTTATTTAAAGGATATTTCAAGAAGAATATTTGAAAATTCAGAATCAGAAAGAAATGAATTAGTTGAACAACTTATGCGAAGTGCTTATTTTGTGCCTGATAGTAAGCCAGCAGATGAATTATTGAGAGAAATGCAAGCAGCAAGAGTTCATTTAGCTGTAGTTGTGGATGAATATGGTGGTACAGCAGGATTAGTAACTATTGAAGATATTTTAGAAGAAATTGTGGGCGAAATTACTGACGAGTACGACACTCATATAGAAGAAGTAAATGAACTTGGTCCAAATGTATTTAGAGTCAGTTCTCGAATTCATCTTGATGATGTTGCCGAATTAATAAAAGTAGATTTATCAAGTGATGATGAAGGCGTTGATACTTTATCTGGATTCTTAGCTAAAAAAATTGATCGTGTCCCAATTCCTGGAACTTCCATCGATATAGAGGGATGGGAATTTGTGGCAGAAAGAGCCGCAGGGCGAAGAAATAAAGTAGGAACGATTCTGATTCGCAAAATTGAAAATTCTGAAACTGAATAAATTACTGCTGAAGCACAAACAAATTAACTCATCAGGCAAAATATATTTATGAGCGAATTTAGAAGTGGTTTTGCTTGCATTGTGGGTAGACCAAATGTGGGTAAATCCACCCTGACCAATCAATTAGTTGGACAAAAAATTTCTATTATTTCTAAACAACCTCAAACGACACGTCATGCCATTAGAGGAATTGTCCACAATGAAAAAGGTCAGATTGTTCTAGTTGATACACCGGGAATTCATAAACCAAAAACACTTTTGGGATCAAAATTAAATGAATTAGTAAAGCAAACCTGGTCTGAAGTCGATGTAATTATTTTTTGCATTCCTGCTGATCAAAAAATAGGTCCAGGAGATAAATTTATAGCTCAAGAGATAATGAAATATTCAAAAAAACCAAAAATTGGAGTTCTAACTAAAATTGATAGTGTAAAACAAAATGTAATTGCAGAAAGACTAGTTGAGTTAGACAAATTAGCTAAAGAATTAGAGTTTGAGTGGGAAGAAATTATTCCAATTAGTTCACAGACTGGAGAAAATCTAGATAATTTAATTGGTTTAATAATTAAATATCTACCTGAAGGACCTGAACTTTACCCACAAGAAGTAATTACAGATGAATCTATAGAAACTATGATTTCTGAATATATTAGAGAAGCAGCACTTGAAGATTTGAGAGAAGAACTACCGCATTCACTTGCAGTAGTGGTACAAAAAATAGAGACAGATGAAGATAGACCTGCGGATAAACCCCTAATGAAAATATATGCAGAAATTTATGTTGAACGAGACAGCCAAAAAGGAATCATAATTGGAAATAAGGGCTCTAAATTGAAAGAAATTGGATCTACATCTAGAAAACAAATAGAGAAATTAGTTGGAATGAAAGTGTATTTAGATTTACAAGTTAAAGTTGCACTTAATTGGCAAACAGATCAAAATCAACTAACTAAACTGGGGTTTTAGTAAGTTTCTTTATTTTCCTGAATGTGTAGTTCGTCAATTATTTCGTAACGCTTTCCGTAAGTTTGAACTAATGCAATAACAGCTGCCGCTATCGGAACTCCAATTAAAGCGCCTACAGGGCCAAAAAAACTAGCAAAAATAATCACGGAGGCAAAAGCGACCGCCGGATGAATGTTCATAGTCATTGATGAAACTCTTGGAGTTAATAAATAATTTTCAATTTGTTGATAAATTGTTACAAAAATTATTACAAATAAACCATCAATTGGTTCA
>JBJSWT010000097.1:0-34945 GCA_046086025.1 Actinomycetes bacterium
TTGGGCACCTTGATTTTGAAAATTTAAAGCTGCCTCAAGAGGTGATCCATAAACTGTTTCACTACCTAATTCACCTTGCACTAATCGAACAGCCTGACCATTTGAAACATCAACTGCGGGCAACAGGATTAATTTACTCATTTTAAAAACTTTCCAACCAATTTTTTAATAATAAAATTCCTGCATCCCCTGATTTTTCTGGATGAAATTGAGTTGCCACTAAAGCATTATTTTCAACACTAGCCAAGAACTTTTCACCATAAGTTGTAAAGTGTTTTAGAGGTTGATCAAATTTTTCAGATTCTTTAATCTTTAAATCTTTTGCAGCATAAGAATGAACGAAATAAAACTTTTGATCTTCAACTTCCTTGAAAATAGAACTTCCATTTGCAACTTCAACCTCATTCCAGCCCATGTGAGGAAGAATTGGATTTCTTATTTCTTCTACCACTCCTGGCCACTGGCCTAAACCATTAGCTGTTTCTGAATGTTCTGTTCCTTGGTCAAACATAATTTGCATTCCAACACAAATTCCAAAAACATTTCTCCCACCAGAAAGTCTTTTATCCACGATTTCATCTGCTTTTACTTTTAATATTCCCTGCATGCAAGCTTTGAATGCCCCAACCCCTGGAATCACTAAACCATCAGCATTCAAACATTTTTGGTAATCATTTGAAATTTCTGCTTGGGCCCCAATTTTTTGAAATACTTTTTGAGCAGATCTAATATTTCCAAAACCATAATCAAGAATAACTATTTTTTTAGTCATAAAATATTTTGATTATTAAGAATTACAAAACACCTTTTGTGGAAGGAATTCCTACAGATTTAGCATCTAAAGAAACTGCTTCTCTTAAAGCTCTTGCCACGGCTTTAAACTGAGCTTCAACAACGTGGTGCGCATTTCTTCCCTCTAAAACTTTTATGTGCAAAGTGATATCGGAACTGTTTACAAATGATTCCCAAATATGTTTAGTCAAAGTGGTGTCATAGGAACCAATCATGGGCGCAATTTCTGTTTCGTGGTGAACCAAATATGGTCTACCCGATAAATCAACTGCAGCTCTAACCAAAACTTCATCTAAAGGCAAAGTCGCATCACCGTATCTTTTAATTCCTGACTTATCACCTAGAGATTCTTTGAATGCTTGTCCAAGAGAAATCGCCGTATCTTCGATTGTGTGATGTTCATCTACAACGACATCACCAATGGTTTTTATTTTTAAATCAAAAGCTGCATGCTTACCCAATTGACTAAGCATGTGGTCATAGAAAGGAACTCCTGTTTCAATAGAAACATTTCCGGTGCCATCTAAGTTAATTTCAACCGAAACATCACTTTCTTTTGTTTTTCGGGAAACTTTACCGATTCTGCTCATTAATCCTCTTTCTCTATTTTCATGTTATAAGACACCTATGAACATTTGATTTATTTACTTGTTGTTTTCAAGCCTTATATCAACTGCTTGAGCATGCGCAGGCAAATCTTCTGCATGAGCTAAAACTCTTAATTGATTTGCAGCATCTTTTAAAGCATCTTTTGAGTATTCAATGACTTGAACTGATTTAAGAAATGTTTGCACATTTAATCCTGAAGAATGACAGGCGCAGCCTCCGGTCGGTAATACGTGATTACTTCCTGCTAAATAATCACCTAAGGAAACTGGTGTATTTGGTCCAACAAATATTGCACCTGCATTTTCAATTTTTGCTACCACATTTACTAGATCCTTAGTGTGTATTTCTAAGTGTTCAGAAGCAATATCATTTATCACTTCAATTCCCTGTTCTATATCTTTAACAATCACGATGGCACTTTGTTTACCTTGCAGTGCTTGCTTAATTCGATCTGAATGCTTAGTTTGTGGAACTTGCGATTCCAGTTCTTTTTTAACTTGTTGCGCAAGTTCAATTGAACTAGTTACTAAAATACTTGAAGCAATAACGTCATGTTCTGCTTGACTAATTAAATCTGCTGCGATCCATTTAGGATTTCCCGTTTCATCGGCAAGTATTGCAATTTCAGTGGGACCTGCTTCGCTATCGATAGCAACTACACTTCTAACTTTTCTTTTTGCAGCAGTTACATAAACATTTCCAGGACCAGTAATAAGATTTACTTTTTTACAAGATTTAGTACCGTATGCAAACATCGCAATAGCTTGCGCACCACCTGCGCTATAAACTTCATTAATCTCTAAAAGTTTGCAGGCAGCAAGAATTGTTTTATTTGGCCATCCATCATTTTCTTTTTGGGACGGACTACTAACCGCGATCGATTTAACTCCTGCCACTTTTGCAGGAACAACATTCATCACAACACTTGATGGGTAAACAGCTTGGCCACCTGGCACATATAAACCGACTCTAGAAACTGGAATATATTTTTGCGTTACTGATCCATTGTCCACAACTTTGGTTTGAATTTCACTTTTTAATTGCGCTTGATGTACCTTTGTGGTTCTTTTTATAGATTCCTTTAAGGCTTCAATTACATCTAGTGACATTTCTGAAAAAGCTTTATCAATTACTTCCTGGGGAACTCTTAGTGATTTGGGTTTGATCCCATCAAATTTTTCATTCCAATTAAGAACTGCCTCATCGCCATTTTTTTCAACGTCAACCAATACAGGATTTATTTGATTCAAAGCCGACTCAACATCAAGTTGTGCGCGAGGCACTACAGGGGAAGAAATTTGGCGAATTTCTCTCACATCAATTATTTGAATCATAATTCAATGTTACGGGATGCGAAATTCTTAACTTTCACATATTCTTTCACCATGAGAAATTCTGATTCAGATTCAAAATCGCTTCCAATTTTTCCTTTAAGCACAGTTTTGATGCCAGGACAAGTAATGCCTTTGCATATTTTTGAAAATAGATATAGAGCCTTAATGAGTGATTTATTGGCTTTACCAGAAGTTGAGCGCAGATTTGGAATTATTTCGATTAAAAAAGGTAGCGAAGTTAGACAAGACTTACCTGTATTAGCAGACATCGGAACTATCGCTGTTTTACGAAAAAGTACTTCAAATGAAGATGGCACATTCGAAATACTGGTTATTGGTGGTCAAAGATTTAATCTTTTGTCAGTTTCAAAAGATAAGGCTCCTTATCTGGTTGCTGAAGTAAAAGTACGAAAAGAAGCTGAGACTGAATTTGATACGGCGTCATTAACTTTAGCTAAAGAAAAATGTGATGAATTCATGATGATGTTTGATGCCGATAATGACAACGCTTCACAAAAACTACCGGATACTCCTTCAAGTCTTAGTTTTCTTTTAGCAAGTCTTTTGCCCATAAACAATTTGGAGAAACAAAATTTGCTTGAAATTGATGATCCTAATGTTAGATTAAAGAAAGTTTTAAGAATTATTAATCGTGAAACTATTTTGATGCAAGAAATTCCTTCTGTGCCTGCCCCATTTTTAACAAAAACTAAAATTAGTCTTAATTAAGCCACAGCGCTTGGGCCAAGCAAAGCTTTTAATTCACCAAATAAAGCAGAAGTAGGTTCAACTCTTAGTCGCTCATCTATTTTCATAACAGTTGTTTTTTCTCCATTAATAATGTGAAGATGAACTTCAACTGTTCCAGGATGAGTTTGTAAAACTGATTTTATTGAATCAACCATTGGCGGAGTACACCTTGCGGCATTTAGTTTAACTACCACTGGAGAAGTTCTTTGTTGGTTTAAATCAGGAACTGAAAAATCTAAAGCAACTAATCTTGGACTTTCTTCTTCCCGCGCATCAATTTTTGCCTTTACCGACAAAATTGCATCTTCGTGAATTAAATTAGCTGTATTTGCATAAGTCTGTGAAAATACCATTAAATCAACTGAACCTGCTAAATCTTCCAAAGTAACAATTGCCCAATTAGCGCCTTGTTTTGTAACTTTTCTTTGAATATTGGTGACAAGTCCTGCGACAGTTACTATGTCTGCATCATTTTTATTTCCATGCGCAATATCTGCTATTTGAGTGTCAGAAAATCTAGATAGTAAATGTTCTATCCCAAGTAATGGATGATCACTTACATAAAGACCAAGCATTTGTCTTTCAAAATTTAATAATGCAGCCTTTTCCCATTCCTCAATCGGAATTACTAACTCTGTTCCAGAAATACTTACACTTTCTTGACTTGATCCAAATAAGTCATATTGACCAATTGCTTCTGCTTTTTTAGATTCTGTGGCACTATCTACGGCTTCAATATGAATGCTGAGCAAGCCCTTACGAGAATGACCAAGTGAATCAAATGCACCTGCTTTTATCAAAGATTCAATGACTCTTTTGCTACAAACTGTTGATTCCACTTTGTTTAAGAAATCAAAAAAGTCTGTGAATCTTTTATATTTTATTCTTGAATTAATCAAAGAATCCACTACGTTTTCTCCAACATTTTTTATAGCAGATAATCCAAAGCGAATATCTTTGCCAATTGGAGCAAATTCACTTAATGATTCATTAACATCAGGAGGTAAAACTTTTATTCCCATTTTTCGACATTCATTCAAATAAATCGCTAATTTATCTCTGTCATCTTTAACACTTGATAAAAGTGCTGCCATATATTCAGATGGAAAATTAGCTTTTAAATATGCGGTCCAATAAGAAACAAGACCATAGCCTGCAGTGTGAGCTCTATTGAACGCATAGTCAGAAAATGGAACAAGTATTTCCCACAACTTATTAATGGCATCTTCTGAAAATTTATTTGCTCTCATTCCATCTCTAAAAGGTATAAATTCTTTGTCAAGAATTGATTTCTTCTTTTTACCCATGGCTCGGCGTAAAAGATCTGCTTTGCCTAGTGAGTAGCCAGCTAATTTTTGAGCAATAGCCATAACTTGTTCTTGATAAACAATTAGCCCGTAAGTATCTTTCAATATTTCATCAAGAGGTTCAGCTAATTCTTCATGAATTGGTACAACTTTAGTTCGATTATTTTTTCTATCCGCATAATCATTATGAGCATTAACTCCCATAGGCCCTGGTCGATATAAAGCTAAAACTGCAGAAATATGTTCGAATTGATCAGGTTGCATTGATCTTAAAAGCGCTCTCATGGGAGCACCATCTAATTGAAATACGCCTAAAGTATCTCCCCTGCTTAGAAGTTCATATGTTGCTTTATCTGTTAATTCTAAATCTTCCAGAACTATTTCAATGTTCTTATTTCTCTTAATATGGTCTAAACAATCATCTAAAACAGTTAAATTTCTTAATCCTAAAAAGTCCATTTTTAGTAAACCTAAAGATTCACAAGCACCCATATCAAATTGAGTAATAATTGCGCCATCTTGCTCACGTTTCCAAAGTGGCACAACTTCAATTAAAGGTTCACGACAAAGAATTACACCTGCAGCATGAACACCGGGTTGTCTTCTTAAACCTTCTAAACCTCTTGCGGTATCAACAATTTTTTGAACTTCAGGATCAACTTTGTATAAGGATCTAAATTCACTTGCTTCTGCATATCTGTCATCTTTTTTATCAAAAATTGAAGCTAGAGACATATCTTTTCCAACAACAGGTGGTGGAATAAGTTTTGTTATCTTGTCAGAATTTGCAAATGGATAACCCAATACTCGAGCAGAATCTTTAATTGCAGCTTTTGCCTTAATTGTGCCGTAAGTAATAATTTGTGCCACGTGATCTGATCCGTATTTATCTGTGGCGTACTTGATCATGTCTGCGCGTCTTTTTTCATCAAAATCAATATCGATATCGGGAAGCGAAACTCTCTCTGGATTTAAAAATCTTTCAAACAAAAGTCCATGCTTAATAGGATCAAGTTCAGTAATTCCCAAGGCAAATGCCACAACTGATCCACCTGCAGAACCTCTTCCAGGGCCAACTCTTATGCCATTTTCTTTGGCATATCGAACTAAGTCAGCTACAACTAAGAAGTAACTTGGAAATCCCATTTGGTTAATTACTTTTATTTCATAATTAGCCTGCTCTTGATGTTGGGCACTTACTTGGTTTTTGAATCGTTTTTTAAGTCCTTGATTAACTTCTTTTTCTAACCATGATTCTTCAGTTTCAGTTTCTGGAACAGAGAATCTAGGCATAAGATTTGCGCCTTCTTGAAACTTAACTTCACATCTTTCTGCAATCAATAAAGTGTTGTCGCATGCTTCTGGATAATCTTTCCAAATTTCTCGCATTTGAGCTGGAGTTTTTAAATAAAAATCTTGAGCATCAAATTTAAATCTGTTGGGATCACTTAAAGTTGTTCTAGTACCTACACACAGTAAAACCTCATGTGAAGCAGCATCTGATTCATAGGTGTAATGCAAGTCATTAGTTGCTACTAACGGAATTTGTAATTCTTTAGCAATTTTTAATAAATCTGGCCTTGTTTTTCTTTCAATGTCTAAACCATGATCCATTAGCTCACAGTAAAAATTTTCTTTCCCAAAAACTTCTTGTAATTGACCTGCTACTTGTTTAGCCTTGTTAAAGTCTCCGGCTTGTAGCCATCTATTTACTTCTCCAGAAGGACACCCTGTAGTTCCAATTAATCCTTTGCCATATTTTTCTAATAATTCGAAATCAAATCTAGGTTTGTAGTAGTAACCTTCCATACTTGCAAGGGATGAAATTTTAAATAAATTATGCATTGCTTGAGTACTTGTAGCCCACAAAGTCATGTGTGTGTAAGGAGATTTACCTCTACCAAATTCTTGATCTTCACCACTTGAAAAACCAAAATCAAGCATTTCTCTAGATTTTCTTCCATTAGGTGCGTAATAACCTTCTATCCCAATTATTGGTTTGACACCATGATCTTTCGCAGTTTTATAAAAATCATAGGCACCATATAAATTTCCATGATCTGTAATTGCGATAGCAGGCATTTCTTGTTTTTTAACTTCGGAAATTAATTGATTTAATCTTGCAGCTCCATCAAGCATTGAATATTCAGAATGCACATGAAGATGAACAAATGAGTCGCGATTAGACATTAAATGAAAATAGTCCTTTCACGAGTTTGATACAAAGGGGAAGTTTTGTATAACTAATTTAAATCTTGCTTAATAGAGTTTACTTAAAAACCTCTGCAACGCGCTTTAAACTCGATGCCAAATCTTGCGGATATGGTGAGTCAAATGTCACTTCTGCACCAGTTCTTGGATGTTTGAATGTTAAAGATGTTGCGTGAAGCCATTGGCGAGTAAGTCCAAGTTTTTCCGCTAATTTGGGATCTGCTCCATACATTGGATCTCCAACGCAAGGATGCTTGATAGCGCTCATGTGAACTCTGATTTGGTGAGTTCTGCCAGTTTCTAATTCTATTTTTAAGAGTGAAGCGTAAGGAAAAGCTTCCAACGTTTCATAATGAGTAATACTTTCTCTTCCACCTTGCACAATTGCATATTTGTAATTTTCTTGCGGATGACGACTTATCGGTGCATCTATGGTTCCACTGGAAGGATCTGGATGACCTTGCACTAAAGCATGGTAAACCTTTTTAACAGTTCTAGTTCTAAAAGATTCTTTTAAATTTTCGTATGCAAAATCACTTTTTGCAACAACCATCACACCACTGGTTCCAACATCTAATCTTTGCACTATTCCTTGACGTTCAGGAACACCACTTGTTGAAATTCGATGTCCTTTGGCAGCAATAGATGCAGTTACAGTTGGGCCTTCCCATCCTGGACTTGCATGAGCTGCAACTCCAAATGGTTTATCAACTACCACAATGTCATCGTCTGAATATAAAACTTTTATATCAATTACTTGATCTTTTGGATCAACAATTGTTTTTTCTATTGGTTTGTAATCAATTTCATCACTTAAATTCAATCGGTAAGATTTAGAAGCAATTTTGCCGTTTACTAACACAGCCCCTGCATCAATATCGGAAGCAACTTTAGTTCTAGAAATTTCAAGATTTGCTGACAAAAATGAGTCAATCCTTAAACCGACTTGGTTCTCCTCGATATGGATTAAATAACTAGTCATTAAGTTTCTTTTTATAAGGATCTTTACCCATCAAAGTCATTATCGCAATTATCGTTGCTGAGATGCTTACTGCCATATCTGCAACATTAAATATTGCCCAATAAGGAATTTGCACAAAATCGACAACTGCGCCTCTAAAGACTCCGGGACTTCTAAATATGCGGTCAATTAAATTTCCAATTGCTCCACCTAATAGTGCTCCAAAGCATATTGCCCAAACTCTATTTTCAATTTTTTTACCTGTTTTCCAAATAATTATGGAAATAACAAAAGCAAGTATTGTAAAAATTAAAGTTGCATTAGTACCAAAACCAAAAGCAGCCCCAGGATTTCTTATGAAGCTAAATTGAAGAATTGGTCCGATTCTTTCTCCAAATAAAGCAGGAACCAGAATCAAATTATCTCTGTTTTCTAAAGTAGCTACTGCGATAACTTTTGTTATTTGATCAATAATGATTATCGATAAAGCAACCCTTAGCATTAAGGCTTGCAAATGTGTGCGACTCTTCACCTTGATATCACCACACATTTAAGTTGTCTCATAAACTACGAGAGTACAGTTTTTCTTTTAACTTACTTGAAAGCAGGATGGTGTAAGCGTGTATCGCGAGGTTTCTAACCGCATCGATTTGCCTGCTATGGAGAGAGAAGTCATTGATTTCTGGCAAAAAAATGATGTTTTCCATAAATCACTAAATCAACGAGATGAAAATAAACGTTGGGTTTTCTATGAAGGACCTCCAACAGCAAATGGCATGCCCGGAGCTCATCACGTTGAAGCAAGAGTTTTTAAAGATGTATTTCCAAGATTTAAAGCAATGCAAGGTTATTACGTTCCCCGACAAGCAGGTTGGGATTGTCACGGATTACCAGTCGAATTAGCGGTTGAAAAAGAATTAGGTTTTAGTGGAAAAAATGATATTGAAAAATATGGTGTTGCAGAATTTAACGCAAAGTGTAAGGAATCTGTTTTAAGAAATGTAAACGAATTCGCTCTTATGACTTCACGTATGGGCTATTGGGTTGATTTTGATAAAGCATATTGGACAATGTCTAGTTCATATATTGAATCTGTTTGGTGGTCTTTAAAAGAAATTCACAACAAAGGATTACTAGTTTCTGATTTTAGAGTTAGTCCCTATTGCCCAAGATGTGGAACTGGTTTATCTGATCATGAATTAGCACTTGGTTATGAAACTATTACGGATCAATCTATTTATTTAAGATTTCCTGTAACCACAGATTCGTGGAAGAAAAAATATAAAAATTTATCGCTTTTGGTTTGGACTACTACTCCCTGGACTGTCATAAGTAATACAGCTGCGGCTGTAGGACCAGAAATCGATTATGTAGTAGTTGCAGTAGAAGATGAACATTTGATTGTTGCAAAAGAACTAATCCAAGTATTAGGTGAAGATGTAACAGTTAAAGAGCAATTAAAGGGTAAAGATATAGAAGGAATTACTTATCAGGCACCCTTTGGTAATGAATTATTTGAAGATAAAACAAACAAGTATTTACATGCTGTATTACTTGCAGATTATGTAACAACAGATGATGGAACAGGTATTGTTCATCAATCTCCAGCATTTGGTGCTGAAGATATGCAGGTCTGTAGAAAATATGGATTACCAGTAATTAATCCTGTTAAAGCAGATGGCCATTTTGATACTTACACGCCATTAGTTGCTGGGCAATTCTTTAAAAAAGCAGATAAAGATATTGTTAAAGATTTAAAAAAACGCGAACTCTTATTTAAAGAAGTTGCTTACGAACATCAGTATCCTCACTGTTGGAGATGCCATACTCCCCTAATGTATTACGCTCAACCATCTTGGTACATAAAAACTACTTCAATTAAAAGTCAGTTAATGCGTGAAAATGAAAACACTAATTGGTTTCCAGACACAATCAAACATGGCAGATATGGTGATTGGCTGAACAACAACATTGATTGGGCGCTTTCTCGAAATAGATATTGGGGAACTCCACTTCCAATTTGGATATGCGAAGAAAAACATCAAACAGCAGTTGGATCACTAAAAGAATTGAGTGATTTATCTGGTCAAGATGTTTCTACGACTGATCCACACAGACCATTTGTTGATGACATCACCATTAATTGTCCAAAGTGTAAAAATATTGCCAAAAGAGTTCCTGAAGTAATTGATTGCTGGTATGACTCAGGAGCTATGCCATTTGCACAATTAAATTATCCTCAACAAAATCAAGAACTATTTAAGAAGAATTATCCTGCAGATTTTATTTGTGAAGCAATAGATCAAACTCGCGGTTGGTTTTACACACTTATGGCTGTGGGAACTTTAGTTTTTGATAAGTCTTCATATAAAAATGTTGTAACTCTTGGCCACATCTTGGATGAAAAAGGTCGCAAGATGAGTAAACATTTAGGAAATGTTTTAGAACCAATTGCCTTAATGGATGAACATGGTGCCGATTCTCTTCGCTGGTTCATGCTTGCTTCAGGTTCACCATGGCAAGCAAGAAGAGTAGGTCATGCTTCAATCCAAGAAGTAACTAGAAAAGTACTTTTGACTTATTGGAACACTGTTTCTTTTCTTTCACTTTATACTCGTTTATCAGATTACGTTCCAGGATCTTTGAACGTAAAAAGAAGTGACAGACCAGAGATTGATCAATGGCTTCTTGGCCTTGTTGATGATGCGATCCTTCAAGTAACTCAAGCTTTAGAAAATTTTGATACTCAAAAAGCAGGAAAAGTTCTTTTTGATGTTGTTGATGATATGTCTAATTGGTATGTCAGACGAAATAGAAGAAGATTTTGGGATGCAGATCCTCTAGCTTTAGACACTTTGCACGAGGCTTTAAAAAAGATCACTCTGATTATGGCGCCATTTGTACCATTTATTACTGAAAAAGTTTGGCAAGAAATGTTTAAAACGACGACAGATAAAAATATTGATTCAGTTCATTTAGCAAATTGGCCTGTTGTAAATAAATCAGATATTCGCTATGACCTGATTGAAAGCATGGGATTAATAAGAAGATTGGTTGAACTTGGCCGAGGAGCAAGAGCTGAAGGAAAAGTTAAAAACCGTCAACCTTTAGCAAAAGCATTAGTTTCTGCCAAGAATTGGGACAAAGTTGCTCAAGATCTTAAAGAGCAATTAGCTGAAGAATTAAACATTTTGCAGGTGCAATCTTTAAGCCAAACTCAAGATCTAGTAAACGTGAGCGTAAAAGCAAACTTTCGAACTCTAGGAGCTCGTTTTAGTAAAGAAACCCCGCAGATCGCTAAAACCATTACAGAATTAGATCCTGTGGATCTTGTAACAAAATTGCGTCAAAGTAACTCATACATTGTCAAAATTGGGGGTAACGATTTTGAGATAAATTCTGACGATGTAATCATCACCGAAACCCCACGAGAGGGTTGGTCTGTAATGACTCAAGATGGTGAAACCATCGCATTGGATTTAACAATTACTAAAGAGCTAAGAAGTCTTGGTCTTTCTAGAGAAGTTATAAGACTCATACAAGAAACCAGAAAAAATAGTGGTTTTGATGTCTCAGATCGAATTAATGTTAAATATTCATCCTCAAATAAAGAACTTCTTCAAGCAGTTTCAGAACATCTTGAAGTCATCAAGAATGAAGTATTAGCAATTAATTTTGACCTAGTAAAAGATTTAACTGATACTTCAGCAATAGAAGAAGAGTTAAATCTTAAGATTTTATTAAGTAAGAATTAGTTATTCTCTGGAGCGCTGGTAATAACATTTACTGGATTTGTGTCTTCTGCTGATTTATCCAGCTCTACACCTAAATCGTTAAGCATTCCTGATAACCAATTTCTTAATCTATTTCTGTATTCAATTTCAATTGCTTCTAACTTCTTGATTTGAGCTTCAATTTGAGCTTTTTCACTTTCCACACCTGAAGAAATTGCAGCTGCTCTTGCTCTTGCATCTCTTACTAATCTTTCTGCTTCGTTAGTTGCTGCAGTCAGTGCTTGTTGAGCCAAAGTTAAAACTTCAACAGGAGATCTAGTTTCAATTGTTTGCCCACCAGTAGAAGTGCTGCCACTTCTTGCAAGTTCTAATTCATTATGAAGATGTTCTATTTCTCTTTGTACTTTTTCAAGAAACTCATCAACCTGAGTTACGTCATATCCCATTTTGAAACGTGTGGTATCGAAAACAACGTTTTCAACATCTTCTGGTGTTAATGCCATTTCGTCTCCGTTGTTTTGAACTAAACCTTAATCTACCCGACTTTTATTTATCTATTAACACTAGAGGGATGCCACGATACTCATAGCAATTTGAATCAAGATGATTACGATCAAAAAAGATAAATCTAGTGAAATAGAACCAATTCGAAGTGGTGGAACAAATCTTCTAAAAAACTTTAATGGTGGATCAGTTAAGGAGTAAATGAATTCAACTAGAACCAAGATAAAACCAGATGGTTTCCAAGATCTTGCAAACATTTGCACATAATCAAAGACCAAGCGGCCAATCATTACTAAAAGGTAAAGCCAAAGTATTTGATAAAGAAGTGATCCCATTAATTACTATTGTAATTAGACTTGATTAAAGAAGCCATCTTGAGCGACTTGTTGGCGAGCTTCTGCCCCTAAGTCCACATTGGCTGGTGAAATCAAAAACACCGAATTGGTAACTCTTTCAATTGTGCCTCGAAGCGCAAATGCTAAACCTGAAGCAAAATCAAGAATTCTTTTTTGATCACTTGGATCCATCTCTGACAGATTGATAATTACTGGAGTACCTTCACGATATTCTTCACCAATTCTTCTTGCATCATTAAATGCTCTTGGATGAAGAGTGGTAATTCTAGTGACCGGTTCTGCTGCAACAACTGGTTTAATTTGTGGAGCAACACGAACCTCAGGACGTTCCGCTAAAGCAGTTGCGCCATTTGTAGAAAAAGGTCTTGGGGTTGGTGTCCAACGAGGAGTAACTTCTTCTTCGTAGAACTCTTCAACTTCTTCACTTAATAAATTATTTTGATTATCTTCAACTAAACCTAAATAGACTGCCATTTTGCGAAAGCCTTGTGGCATCTTTTCCTCCTGTTGTGTCTTAGTTCCTAAGCAGAACCAATGGGACACATGTTGCAAATGTGACTAAAGTCAAAGTTACCCGATTTTTGGCCTTTCCCCGAGTAAGGCAGACCCAATTCGAAGGTGTGTCGCGCCATGCGAGACAGCCTCTTCCAGGTCATCACTCATACCTGCTGAAAGCATTTTGGCTAACGGATAAATCTTTAAGAATTCTTGATGAATTTTGGAAAGCTTTCTAAAGCTTTCTATTGCAACCATATTCAAGGGTGCAACGCTCATCAGTCCTGCAAGTTCTAAATTTGGGCAATTTGAAATTTCTTGAGCAAGTTCATTTAACTTTGCAGGATTAACTCCTCCTCTATTTTCATCATTTTGAGAATCATCAAGATCGATTTGAATCAATACTTTTTGTATTTTGTTTATTTTTTGACTCATTTTTTGTATTTCTGTAACCAAAGATAAGCGATCTACTGAATGGATGAAATCTGCATATTGCACTACAGATTTAACTTTGTTTGTTTGTAATTGACCCACGAAATGCCAAGTAAACTTATTTGTTACTTCTTTAAATTTTTGACTAGCTTCTTGATCTTTATTTTCTCCAACATTTTCAATTCCTAAGTTTTTCAGCAAATCAATATCTTTAGAGGGGTAAGTTTTTGTAATTGCAATAACTGTTATTTCAGATGTATTTCTGCCTGATTTTTTGCACGCCTCGCTAATTCTATTTTGAATTTTTTGATAGTTTTGAGATATTTCTTCTTGCCGGGTTTGGTTCATTCGCTCAACCAGGCTACGGTTGCATTTCTTCCAGTCACAGGATCTCTTCTAAAGGAAAATAAGTCTTTGTTTTCAAAAGTGCAAATATTTAAATCAGTAGTCTTAATTTGATATTTTGCTAATTGTGTCTTTACCCCTTTTCTGATATCAACCGCATATTCACCATTTGGAAAGGTTACTGCGGCAGAAGGTTCTTTTGCTTTCACTTCTTCATATCGTTCTTTGGTAGCAGAAAAATTTTTAGCACTAATTGTTGGTCCAATAATTGCTTTCATGTTTTGAGTTTCAGCACCCAAATCAAGCATTCCTTCAACAGAATTTTCTACAACGCCAACTAACATGCCCTGCCAACCTGCATGTATAACTCCAACAACGTGAGCAATTGGATCAACTAAAACAATTGGTGCACAATCTGCAGACATAATCACTAATCCAAGATTTGTTTCTCTAGTTACTAAGGCGTCTGTATCTTTATGAATAATTGGATACTCTGATTTAACGTTAACAACATTTGGGGAATGTGTTGCACCGATAAAAACTAGAGGCATTTCTAAAAATTCTGAAAGTATTTCCCGATTCCTACTTACATGTTCAAGATTGTCTTCAACATGATCTGCGATGTTTAAAGAGTCATAAGGACTTTTACTAACTCCGCCATGTCGGCCAAAAAAACTCCAATGAGCTTTGCCTTGTTTGCCAGAAGAAATCGGTGTTAGCACCGACATAATTTATCTACTTTAGAAAATCCGGAACATCAAGATCATCACTTTCCATGTCGTCAAAGACGACGCGTCTTGGTGTTGATGCCGTGGTTGCATTAAAGGTTGATCCAACAACAGATTGTGGGCCTGTGTCATCAGATTTTTTTGAAACAAAAGAAGGAATTTCAGGTTCACTTCTATCCACTATTGATGGTGCTGTTCTTTTATTTAATAAATCTTTATCTGCAAAACCTGCAGCAATTACTGTGACTTTTACTTCATCACCTAATGTGTCATCGATAACTGCACCAAAAATTATGTTAGCTTCAGCAGCTGCAACATTTTGAACAAGTCTTGCGGCTTCATTAATTTCAAATAAACCTAAATCTGATCCACCTGCAATTGAAAGTAATACACCTTTTGCGCCTTGAATATCTGCTTCCAAAAGTGGAGAAGCGATTGCATTTTGTGCAGCAATGACGGCTCTATTTTCACCACGTGCAGCACCTATTCCCATTAATGCAGTTCCTGCACCTGACATAACACTTCTTACATCAGCAAAATCTAAATTAATCAATCCAGGGGTGGTAATTAAATCTGTAATGCCACTAACACCTTGTAATAAAACATGATCTGCTTGTCTAAATGCTTCGATAACAGAAATATTTCTGTCAGCAATTGAAAGTAAACGATCATTTGGAATTACGATCAAAGTGTCAACTTCGTTTCTTAAAGCTTCAACACCTACTTCTGCTTGGGAGATTCTTCTTTTTCCTTCGAAGTTAAATGGTTTGGTAACCACTCCAATTGTTAAAGCACCAACTTCTTTTGCAACTCTTGCAACTACAGGAGCGCCACCTGTACCAGTTCCGCCACCTTCACCTGCGGTGACAAAAACCATGTCAGAACCTTTTAAAACATCTCTTAATTCTTCAATGTGATCTTCTGCAGCTTGTCTTCCAACTGAGGGATCTGCGCCTGCACCAAGTCCTCTTGTTAATTCACGACCAATATCAAGTTTTACATCAGCATCGCTCATTAATAAAGCTTGAGCATCTGTATTAATAGCAACAAATTCAACACCTTTTAAGCCAGCTTCAATCATTCGATTCACGGCATTTACGCCGCCACCGCCAATACCAACAACTTTGATAACCGCTAAGTAATTCTGTGGTGCGACCACTAAGTTTCTCCCTCGGCAAAACTATTAACCTCTAGTTGAGGCTAAAAGTTTCTGTGTTAAATAAGCAAACAAAATTTAGGCTTGAATTCACTTGTTACCAAACATGCGACTCGGCGTGTTGCATACATATATATAGTGCAGATTTTCCACCTAACAATGAATAGAGTTTGACTTGGCAGATTTAGATTTCTAAATAAGGAGAATTTCATGCTTTTGGTTGTCCCCAAAGAAACAAAAGCAGGTGAAAAACGAGTAGCTGCCACTCCCTCTACATTAAATAAATTAATCAAACTTGGTTTTGAAATTCATATTGAAAAAGATGCAGGTTTACTTTCCTTATATCCAGACAGTGAATATGAAAAAAATGGAGCCAAAATTGTTTCAGATATAGCAAGTTCAATCAAGAATGCTGATGTCATTGCTTCAGTTTCTAGTTTAAATTCAAATTTAGCAAAAAATTTAAAACCTGGAGCAATCTGTATATCTTTTGCTCAAGCAAAAAGAGATAAAGAAAATATTAGAGAAATAATGAATGCTAAAGCGACACTTTTATCATTTGATTTTGTTCCTAGAATTTCACGCGCTCAAAGTGCTGATGCTTTAACTTCCCAAGCAACCGTTTCTGGTTACCACACGATGGTTACTGCAGCTTCACTTTTACCAAAAATGTTTCCATTAGTAATGACAGCATCTGGAACCATAAGACCGTCAAAAGTTCTAGTAATTGGTGCAGGAGTTGCTGGACTTCAAGTCATGGCAACAGCTAAAAAACTTGGGGCAATTGTTTCTGGATATGACGTTAGAACAGCAAGTAAAGATGAAGTTAAATCAGTTGGTGCAACATTTATAGAATTAGATTTACCTGTAGTTGAAGGTTCTGGTGGTTATGCAAAAGAAATGGATCAAGAAAGAACTAAATTACAGCAAGAATTATTAACTCCTCACATCACTGCAACAGATGTTTTAATAACAACGGCTGCAGTTCCAGGAAGACCTGCCCCAAGATTAGTTACTTCAAAAATGCTTGCTGGAATGAAACCTGGATCTGTAATTGCAGACATGGCTGCAGAAAATGGTGGAAATGTTGAAGGTTCTGTTGCAGGACAAGTTATAGAGGTAAATGGTGTAAAAATTTGGGGAGGCCAAAACATTGCCTCAGAAATGGCTCCAGATGCATCATTTTTATATTCAGGAAATGTTATTTCGCTTCTATCTTTCTTGGTTAAAGAATCAAAAATAGTCTTAGACAAAAATGATGAAGTAATTTCTGGAAGCGCTCTAATTATTGATGGTCAAATCACAAATGAATTTGTTAAAACAGAAATGACTCAGGGGTGATTATTTAATGGATGCAGGTATTGCTTTATTAACAATTTTTATATTAAGTATTTTTGTGGGATTTGAAGTTGTTTCTAAAGTTTCCACAATCTTGCACACTCCCCTAATGTCTGGAGCAAATGCAATCCACGGTGTGATCTTAGTTGGCGCAATTATTGTTACAGGTCATGCAGATTCAAATCTTGAATTGTTTTTAGGTTTAGCAGCTGTTGTGCTCGCCACAATAAATATGGTTGGTGGTTTTGTTGTTACAGACAGAATGCTTGAACTATTTAAATCAAAAAAGAATAAATCAGGTGATAATAAATGACACCTGTTTGGTCACAATTAGCTAATCTTGGAGCAGCCCTAGCTTTTATTTTTGCACTAAAAGCTCTTTCGTCTCCAAAAACTGCAAGACTTGGCAATAGAGTTGGTGCACTAGGTGCAATTGCTGCTGTTGCAATTGTTTTCTTTTCTGAAAGTAATTTGAAGCATTTAAATTGGATTCTTATTGCTGTTGCACTAGGAACAATTTTTGGTTTTTTTGCCGCTCGTAAAGTGCAAATGACTCAGATGCCACAAATGGTTGCACTTTTCAATGGTGTTGGTGGCGGTGCTGCAATGGCAGTTTCAGTCATCGAATTTTTAAATGCTGGACAGGAAGAAAGTTTTATAGCTTTACTTGCAACAGTGTTTACTGTTGTTGTTGGTTCTGTTTCATTTACTGGCTCTATTGTTACTTTCTTAAAACTTCAAGAGCTAATGACTTCTCGCCCAGTTGTTTTGCCATTTGGTAGAACAATCACTATTGGAACTGCAGTTGCTACTTTATTTTTTTCCATCTATCTATTAGTTTTCCCAGAAATTTGGGCTTTATGGATTCTGGTGGTCTTGTCTTTAATTTTGGGTGTGCTGTTTGTTCTTCCAGTGGGTGGCGCAGATGTGCCAATAGTTATAAGTTTGTTAAACGCATTTACAGGACTTTCAGTTGCCGCAAGTGGTTATGTTCTAGACAATGTTTTACTTTTAGTTGCAGGAACTTTAGTCGGAGCCTCTGGAACTTTATTAACCCAATTAATGGCAAAAGCCATGGGTCGACCTTTAACTTCAACTTTATTTGGAGCATTTACAGCAACTGCAAGTTCGCAAGCAGCTGCTGCAACTGATCGCCCAATAAAAAGTGCTGGACCAAGTGATATTGCCATCATGCTTACTTATGCATCAAAAGTAATTATTGTTCCCGGTTATGGTTTAGCGGTTGCTCAAGCACAACAAACTTTGCGCGAATTAGTTGATTTATTGATTTCCAAAGGCGTTGAAGTCGAATACGCAATTCATCCTGTTGCAGGAAGAATGCCTGGACATATGAATGTTTTACTTGCCGAAGCTGATGTTCCATATGAGCAATTGAAAGAAATGGATGAAATTAATTCTGAATTTGCAAATACTTCAGTTGCTGTTGTTGTAGGTGCAAATGACGTAGTAAATCCTGCAGCCAGAACAGATTCAACTTCACCAATATTTGGTATGCCAATTTTAAATGCTGATCAGGCAGAACAAATTGTCTTCATGAAACGATCTATGCGTCCAGGATTTGCCGGGGTAGAAAACGAATTATTATTTAACGAAAAAACTACATTACTTTTTGGTGATGCAAAAGATTCACTATCTAAAGTTGTAGCTGCAGTAAAGACCATGTAAATGTTTAAATTTATTAACTAATTCCTAAAATGGCAGATGATAAACAAGTTCCTGTAAAAGTTATTGATATCGGCAAATCTCTTCCCTTGCATGTTTCCCCCAGCCAACTTTCCAATTTTGATCGTTGCAACCTGGCTTACTGGTTCTCCTCAGTTGCAGGTTGGAGAGAACCTACAACTCTTGCTCAAATTATTGGCACACTTGTTCATAATGTTTTAGAAAATTTCTTAAAAATTAATCAAGAAAATAGAACCAAGGATGCTGCCTGGAATCTTTTAAGGGAAAATGGCGAAGAAATTATCAATATGAATTCTAAATGGTTAAAAGAAGAAGACATAACAAATTTAAAAGATAAAAGTGCTGAGTCTTTAAAAGGTTATTTTGATTTAGAAGATCCAACCAAAATAGAGATCAGTTTAGACGACTTAGAAAGACCAATTTCAGCCATTTTTGATTCTGTGAAACTATATGGTCGTCTTGACCGAATCACAAGAGATGGATTAGTAAAAATAACTGATTATAAAACCAGCAAAAAACCAGCTCCTCAATATTTATCTGATTCATTAAGACAGGTAATGCTTTATGCTGCAGGACTTCAAGAAAGTGGAATTAAAGTAGATGAAGTCGAACTTATTTATCTACCAGGAAGAGATCGAGTAAATCGTCCAACCTATAAATCTGCAATAGATCGAGCCGTTCATCACCTTGTTACCTCCCGAAAAAAGATGGAAAAATCTTTAGAAAAGTTAACTTGGAATGCTAATCCTGGCACAATTTGTAAATCTTGTGCATTTCTTAAAGTATGTCCTGCAAAAAATACTTCTGCTGCAATTCCTGGCAGTAACGAATCTGATGAGGTGCTGCAAAAACTAAATCTAGAAAAAAGAGACAGAAATAAAACAAATAATCAAAATAATGGTATGGAAATGCTTCCATTTGGAGAAGAAAATTAATGACTTACCAAATTGAAGATAATTGGAAACCTGGCTTTGAATATAAAAAATCTGGTTTTTTAAGGATTAGTGCTACACAAATTTCTGCTGACAAGGATAAAGCTTGTCTTGATTTGATTTCCTTGAAATCAAGACCTAGTGCAAAAATTACAGATGGTTATGTTCCTGTTAGATATCTAGATTTTGAGAATTTTCCACTAGGCATTGTTAGAGAGGCTTTGATCTTAGGAATTAATCAAGGATTTCTGACACGAGATGATTTTGATGAGGAAGAATTAGCAAAACAACTGTTGTCTGAAATTATCGGCCAAAGTCAAAGACGAATTGAAAAATCTCACGAACTTTGGGCAAATCAAGCTCTAATCGGCTATCTGAAAGCGTTTGAGAAAGCTAAAAAAATTGATGATGAAATCGGCATTAAATTTACTGAATTAGAACTTATACAAGCTTTCGATATAGATGATAAACAACATGTTGAATGGTTTTCTTGGGGAATATTTTTAACAAATCAAGATAACTCTGTAAGAGAATTTAGATTATTAAAGTATTCAAAAGCTGGATTAAGTATTCCTAATGAAGTAAAACTTGGAGTTGCACTTCGTATTTTGGCTGATGGAGTCTCCCATAGCGAATCAAAGTGGAATATTGAAAGAGATCCAGTTTCGAAATTAAATGAAAACCTTGAAAGAGTAAGAATCAGAGAAATAGGTTGTTTAGATCAAAGTGTGGCTTTAATCGTTGACACAAATCCAAATGAAGCAAGACATTGGTTTGAAGAAAAAACTCTTAACGTAGTTAAAGAAAGAATTAATGGAGGCTTAGCACACCCAAGTTCTAATTGTCGAAATTGTAAAGCAAACTCTTTTTGTCCAACGTTAGCGAATAAACCAGGAATCCTAGGTATTACTTCTTATGCTCCCTGGCCTAAATCATATTCCCCATCTAAATTAAATGTTTATCGTAAATGTCCGCGGCAATATTTTTTAATAGAAGAATTAGGTTTAAGAACTTTAAGCGAGACCACTTCACAATCTCAACAAAGAGGTCTACTAGTCCACCAATGGCTTGAAAAAGCACATAACAGAAGTAAAAAATGTCTGGAGTCTGATTTATTTATTAACGACAAACTTGGAGAAATCAGTAAAGAATTGTCTTGGACTACTAATGAACTAGACATAACTAAAGAATATTTAAGTCAACATATTAGAAATTGTTCAATAAATCTAAATACTAAAGTTGTAACAGAACCTGAAATTGTTGCTTTTGATACCGATAGTGATATCACTATCGGAACAAGACCAGATATTTTGTATGTAAGAGAAAATACTTTATTTTGGCGAGAAGTAAAAACTACTAATAATATAAAAGAAATTGAAAATGATTTATTTTTTGATATATATCCACAGTTACCTTTGGCGGTAAAATTAGTTTCTAGTGGTTGTATTCCTAACGATGTTCTTAACAAATTAGGGAATTTTTCAAAAATTGAAGTAGAACTTGAATTAATTGCCCCTGATAATCATAAAGTTATTTCATGGGACTGTAATGATGCAAAAGTTTTAAATAAAGCTTGGTCTGTTTTGGCTGAACAAGTTGATCATTGGGCAAGTGACACTTTATTTGCTCCTTCTTCCAATCCGCCATGTAATTGGTGCAAAGTCAAAGATTTCTGCGAATTCTCAAATCAAGCTCAAGTCACAGCAGATATCGATGGACTACAAATAGATCTAAAAACAGGAGAAATAATTGAAGTAACTCCTGCAAAAAACCTGAAAGACGAGGAAAGAGTCATTAAAGCTTTAGGCTTATCTGCCTCAATAATGGAAAGTATTCAAGAAGATGATGAAATTCCTTTTTAAAATTACCCCAAATTTAATAGAAAATTTTAAAGGTGATTGGATTAATTTATGACTGCTCAATTAATCCAAGTTCCTGATTCTGTGCAAAACCCTGATTCAAACAAGACAAAACAATTACTTGCAAAAGTTCCAACCGGCTTACTAATTGGCAGTGATTTTGTAAAAGGTGAAAATGAAGATTTTGATGTTTTAGATCCTGCCAATGGTGATCTACTCACCAAAGTTTCAAATGCAGGAGTAAAAGATTTAGCAAAAGCTTTAGACATAGCAGTTGTTGCGCAAGAAAAATGGGCAAAAACTGCACCAAGAGTTCGCGGTGAAGTTCTAAGAAAGACTTTTGAACTAATGATTCAACAAGCCGATGATATTGCATTTTTGATGTCGTTGGAAAATGGAAAAACTTTAGTTGATGCAAAAGCTGAAGTTTTGTATGCAGCAGAATTCTTCAGATGGTTCTCAGAAGAAGCAGTCAGAATTGATGGATCATTAAGGCATGCCCCAAGTGGTGCAAATAAAATTTTGACTTATAAACAACCAATTGGAATAGCTTTTTTGATTACTCCTTGGAATTTTCCAGCAGCGATGTACACCAGAAAAGTTGGCGCAGCACTTGCTGCAGGTTGTGCAGCGATTTTGAAACCAGCTTCTGAAACTCCATTAACCGCACTTTTAATTAGCAAAATAATGCTTGAAGCAGGGGCACTTCCTGGAACTGTTTCAGTGCTTCAGACAAATAAACCTGGTCCACTAACTGATGCTGCATTAAGTGATGAACGTGTAGGAAAACTTTCATTCACCGGTTCAACTGGAATTGGAAAAATGCTTTTGAAAAAAGCTTCTGAGAGAGTTTTGAATTGTTCTATGGAATTAGGTGGTAATGCACCATTCATCGTGTTAGACGATGCAGACATAGATGCAGCAATTGATGGTGCAATGATTGCCAAAATGCGAAATGGTGGTCAAGCTTGTACTGCTGCAAATAGATTTTTTGTTCAAGATAAAGTTCACGATGAATTTGTATCAAAGTTAGCGCAAAGAATGGGTGCTTTAAAAGTTGGTCACGGCACAAATGCTGACACGACACTTGCTCCACTTGTAAATAGAAAAGCTGTTGGATCAGTTGGCGAATTAGTAAAAGATGCCTTAGATAAAGGTGCCAATCAACTAGTGGGTGGAACTACATCTACAGGACCTGGTTGCTATTACCCTGCAACAGTTTTAGGAAATGTAAAACCAGATGCAAGAATTGTTCAAGAAGAAGTATTTGGTCCTGTTGTCGCTGTTGTAAAAGTCAAAGATGAAAATGAAGCACTAACCATTGCAAATAAAAGTGAATATGGTTTAGCAGGATATGTTTACACTAAAAATCTTTCACGAGGATTAAAAGTTTGTGAACAACTTCAAGTTGGAATGATTGGTTTAAATAGAGGTTTAGTTTCTGATCCTTCTGCCCCATTTGGTGGCGTTAAACAATCAGGATTGGGCAGAGAAGGTGGCTATGAAGGAATTGATGAATATCTTGAAATCAAATACGTTGCTACAAGTGATTTTTAAGGTTTAACTACTGGCACTTCTGGAGTTGCAACATCATAAGTTGAAGCAGCCATTCTTCTTAAAACTTTTAATACAGCAGCTTTCTCATTAGCTTTATCTAAATTTCCCCAATCAACTCGACGACCACTGGTCAGTAAAAACCAGATTGAATTGGGATTATCTACTGTTGTGGATACAACTTCAGCTTGAAGCCAAGTTGGAAAACTTTGCCAAGCTTTAATTCCTATCGCTCTATTTTGATCATCACTTCCAAAAATTAAAGGTAAATTCGCATCAGGAGTTACTGGTTGATATGCCACACCTGATTCATCAATTAAGTATCTTCCTTCAGGTATGTCGGTAACAGCTAAAGGTGTTCTTTCAACTACCTCGATAACTAATGTTTCTGGCCAACCTCTTCTAACATCAACAGATTTAATCTGGCTAATAGTTTTAATTCTTTGACTTGTTTGGCTAACATTTAGCCTTAATAATTGAATATTTGGTGCAACTTGGGCAAGCTCTAGAATTGAATCTTGTGAAACTACTTGATTTCCTCTGACTTCTATTTTTTTAACCGTTAATAGGGTTGAATACCAACCGATATAAATGATAGTTGCAGTAATTGCTAATAGAAAAATAAATAGAAACTGTAAACGTTTTTTAATATGTTTTTTAACCACTGATGTTATTTATTTTCTAGAAGATTTAAAACTTCCGGTGCAAGTAAGCCAATATCTCCTGCACCCAAAGTCATAATGATGTCATTCGGTTTTGCCCAAGAAACTAAATGTTTTGCAACTTTGGATAGAGAAGGTTCGAAAATAACTTGTGAATTAGGTAGTGGCACAAAAGAAGCCATAGTCTGACCACTTGCTCCAGGTATAGCTTCCTCACCTGGTGCAAAAACTTCTAAAACCACCACATTATCTGCAAGGCCTAAAGCCTCACCAAATTCTTTATTAAATAATGCTGTTCGGTAATAATGATGTGCTTGAAAAGCAACAATTATCTTTCCATCTTTTACTACATCTTTAGCAGCTTTTAAAGTTGCAGTTATTTCAGTTGGATGGTGAGCGTAATCATCATAAACTCTTATTCCATTTACACTTCCTTTAAATTCAAATCTTCTGCGAGTTCCAGAGAAATTTGAAATACCTTGCTTGAGTTTTTCAAATTCAAATCCCAATTCAAGACCAACAAGAAGTGCTGCTGCAGCATTTAAAGCATTGTGGGTTCCTAAAACTTTAAGACTTATACTTCCAATATCTTTTCCTTTGTAACTCAAATTAAAGGTTGGTCCTGGAATTCCTAACTTCAAATTACTGATTTTAAGATCACAATTTTCACTTTGTCCATAGGTTAAAACTTTTACAGATTTTGATTTTGCCGCAGCAATTAATTTTTGTGCACCTGGATCATCTTGGCAAATTACAGCAAAACCATCTCTGCTTTTAGTTAGTTCAGTAAATTCAACAAAAGCTTGTTCGATTCTTTCTAAAGTTTGCCAATGATCAAGATGATCTGCTTCAACATTTGTCACGATGACAACTTTTGGTGACAATTGTAAAAAAGTTCCATCTGATTCATCTGCTTCAACTACAAAATATTTACTTTCCCCTAAATGTGCGTTAGAACCTGTTTCTGACAATTCACTTCCGATTGCAAATGTTGGATCTTGGCCACAAGCCTGCAGTGCAACAGTTACCATGGATGTTGTAGTTGTTTTTCCATGTGTTCCAGAAACTGCAATGGTTTCAAATTGTCTTGTTAAAACTCCTAATGCATCACTTCTTTTTAAAATTCTTAACCCTAAATCTGTGGCGTGCTTTAATTCAATATTATTTTGCTTAATCGCTGTTGAATGAATAATTGTGTCAATATTTTCTATATTTTTTACATCGTGACCAATAAAAATTTTTACACCTAGTTTTTTCAAAGCTTCCACTCTTCTTGAATCTTTTGCATCTGAACCACTAACATTTATTCCTTGCGCTACCAGTAAGCGTGCAATTCCTGACATACCAGCCCCACCAATACCAAGAATATGTACTTTTCCTAAGTCCTTTACTTCTTGGTTTATATCCATTATTTATTTCCCATATGTACTAAATTAAGAACTTTATTTGCTATTTCAATGTCTGCATCCATTAAACCAAAATTTTTTGCATTCTGGCTCATATTAGTCAATTTATTGTCGTCAAATATGTTGTTTAAAATCAAATCGTAAATTTTTTGACCAGAAATTTGTGAATCCAAAACTAAAAATCCTGCACCAGCATTTATTAACTCTTGAACATTGAAAATTTGTTCACCATTTCCAACTGCAAAGGGAACATATATTGCTGGAACTCCTAAAAGACTTTGTTCAGCAATAGTCATAGCTCCTGCTCTTGAAACTACTAAATCAGATACTGCATAGGCTAAATCCATCCTGTCGATGTAAGAATACGGATGATAGTGAGAATATTTACTTAAATCTTGTTTTATTTCATTTTTCTTACCCACTGCATGAATTACTTGAATATTTTTACCATCCAAGAGAGGAATTATTTCTTCAATCACTTGATTTATAGATCTTGCTCCTTGAGATCCGCCAACAACGAGTAAAGTTCTATAATTATCGTTTAAATTAAAATACTTCAAAGCTTCTATTTTTAAGTTTTCTTTTCGAAATTCTTTTAATTCTTGCCTAATTGGCATTCCCACAGTTTTAGCGTTTTTAAGTGAACCTGGAAACATTTGAAACACATACTTTGCCTTTAAAGCTCCTAGTTTGTTGGCAAATCCAGGTTTTTTATTACCTTCGTGAACTATTACTGGAATTCCTTTTAGAAACGCAGCAATGTAGGCAGGTAAAGAAACATAGGCACCAAAGCCAACTACACAACCAACATTTTTATCTTTTAATATCTTCAAAGTAATTGAAATACTTTGAATTAATTTAAATGGAAAAGCAAAAATTTCTAGATTTATTTTTCTGGGTAGCAAAACTGCAGGAATCAGGTTTAGTTCAAAGCCGGTACTTGGAATTAACTGTTGTTCTAAACCTTTAGAAGTTCCTATAAAAAATACTTCTAATTCAGAGTTCTGTCGTTTTAGAGTTCTTGCACAAGCAAGGGCAGGTTGAATATGTCCTGCAGTGCCCCCTGCTGCAAGTGCAATTGATTTCATATTTAAATTCTTTTTGTTTTCTTGAGATTTTTCAGTTCACTTTTTACACTTGGTTCATTTCTTAAAACTGCTAATAAAACTCCAAGTGCAGCTAATGTAAATATCAAAGAGGATCCGCCATATGAAACTAACGGTAAAGGAACTCCAGTCACCGGAAGAAGTGCTAATACTGCGCCGATATTAATAAATGATTGAACCACAATCCAAGCCATAACTGATGTAGCAATAAGTCTTGTAAAAAAATCATTAGTTTTTCTGGCCAAAGTTAATGCCACATATCCGATAGTTCCTATTAAAACTAAAATAATGATTGTTCCAACTAAACCTAATTCTTCTCCAACTACTGCAAAAATAAAATCTGTGTGCGCTGCCGGTAACCAACCCCACTTTTCTCTACTTGCACCAAGTCCAATTCCAGTCCAACCACCAGTTGCCAAAGCATATTTTCCATGAAGAACTTGCCATCCTGCATCTAGATTTTCTGCAGTTGGATTAAGCCACGACATGAATCTTTGAACTCGATATCCTTCTCTTATCGACAGAACAAAAATTCCCAATAATCCAGCTAAAATCGTCCAGCTAAACATTTTTAATGGCGCACCTGCGGCATAAAAAAGTGCTAACACGATTGGGCCAATGATTAAAGTTGTGCCTAAATCACCTTCCATCACCACTAATACTGCAATCAATAATCCAACTGGAAAAACAGGAACTAATAAATTTTGCCAAGTTGTTACTCGAGATTTAACTTGTCGACTTAATACAACCGATCCCCAAACAACAAATGTAAGTTTTGCTATTTCACTAGGTTGTAATCTAAATGGACCCCATAAACTAATCCAATTTCTTTGTCCAGCAACTGATATTCCAATACCTGGTATTAAAACTAATACCAACAAAATTAAGGAAATCCATAATCCAATATGGGCCCATTTATGAAAAAAGACTTTAGGAAGTCTACTAATTAAAAGCATGATTACAACACCAATTGCAGCAAACATTAATTGACGTAGAAAAATGACATATTGATTATCAAATTGTTTATAAGAAACCGTAGTAGATGCAGATAAAATCATAACAATTCCAATAAACAAAAGAGCAAAAATAGAAATCAATAATGCATAGTAATGTTTACTAGTTATCTGGTCTGATACTTTTGTTGATTTTGTAAGAGCATCTTGTTTATTGACCATTAATTTTGATCCTTTATTTTATTAACCGCATCAATAAAAGCATTACCTCTAGCTTTGTAATCTTTAAACATGTCCCAAGATGCACAACCTGGAGCAAGTAAAACTGTGTCTCCACCTGTAGCGAACAATTTTGCAGCTTGAACTACTTCTAGCATCGCTTCGTCGTCACTTCTTTCAATTAACTTGATAGGCATATTTGGGGCAATGCTTTTAATTGTATTAAAAATTAGGTCTTTATCTTTTCCTAACAACACGACAGCTTTAATTTTTTTAAGATTTTTATTGATTAATTCAGCAAAATCTTGACCTTTTGATAAACCTCCTGCAATCCAAACCACATTTTCAAAGGCTTGGATTGAAGTTTGCGCAGCATGGCAATTCGTGGCTTTTGAATCATCAATAAATTTAACTCCTTCAATTTCACCTACCAAAGAAATTCGATGTGGAGCAGGAACAAAATTTCTTAAACCATCTCTAACATGAACTGGTTCAACTCCATATGATCTGGCAAGAGCAGCAGCGGCTAGCGCATTTGCAATATTGTGCGAGGCATTTGAAGTTAAATCTTCAATTGTGCAAAGTTCTTGTGCGTGTGTTTTTCTATCTTCTACGAAAGCTCTATCAACTAAAACATTTTCAACTAAACCAAACATTGAAAGTCCTGGGACACCTAGAGTAAAACCAATTGCTCTAGCTCCTTCAATAACATCTGCTTCTTCTACCATCTTTTCTGTCACAGGATCATCTACGTTATATACGGCAGATTTTTGAACATTTCTATAAACAAGTGCTTTTGTGTTTCGATAATTCTCGAAAGTTCCAAAATGGTCTAAGTGATCTTGCGCTAAATTCAAGCAAACAGCAGAGTGGGCAGAAACATTTTTTAAAAACGGAAGTTGTGGAGCACCTACTTCGACTGCAAGAACATCTGCTGGAATTGGATCCATCACAGCACTTACTAAAGAATCTCCTATATTTCCAACAGCTGGTGCTTTTAACCCTGCAGCATTCAAAATTGAAGATAACATCAAAGTTGCAGTGGTTTTTCCATTAGTGCCTGTAACAAATAACCAAGGTGCTGGAAAATCTAGATTTCTTAATCTCCAAGCAAGTTCAAATTCTCCCCAAATTTCAATATTCTTTGAAGTTGCTTCAACAATTATTTGCGAACTTGGTTTGACGCCGGGTGAAACAATTAAAAGATTTGTTTGAGCAGGAATTTCCCCTTGATAATTTAAATAAGTTTTAGCACCAAGAATTTCTAAAACTGTGGCATGTTCTTGTTGAATCTCACCTGAACCTTGATCAATTATCGAAACATTTGCACCCATTTCGATTAAGGCATCAGCAGCTGCAAAACCTGCAACACCTAAACCAACTACGCATGCATTTACTTTGGTCCAGTCACTATTTCTGTTGTGTCTTAACCAATCGATCATGCCCTGACCCAACTTGCGTAAAACAAAGCAAGACCAGCTGCAACAAATGCTCCATGAATTACCCAAAAACGAACCACGATTTGAATTTCAGGCCAACCAAGCATTTCAAAATGATGATGCAGTGGCGCCATTTTAAATATTCTTTTACCCGTTAATTTAAATGAACCAACTTGTAAAATAACTGAAATTGTAATTAAAACAAACAAACCTGCAAGAAAAGCAATTAATAACTGAGTTCTTGTCATAATTGCTAAACCAGCAATTGCTCCACCGATGGCTAAAGATCCGGTGTCACCCATAAAAATTTTTGCAGGGGCTGTGTTCCACCACAAAAATCCAATGCAAGCTCCGGCCACACTTGCCGCGAAAACTGCAAGATCTAATGGGTCTCTTACGTCATAACAAGTTGCATTTCTTTCAAAAGAACAATTCTGATTGAATTCAAAAACTCCAATTAAAATATAAGCACCAAGGGTAAGCACTGCAGCACCTGCTGCTAATCCATCTAATCCATCAGTCAAATTGACTGCATTTGTTGCTGCAGTAATTAAGAACCAAACTAATAAAATAAACAAAACTGTAGGTAAAACAATTTTGGTATCTCGCACAACAGAAAGTGCAGTGGATCCTGGAGTTCTACCAAACTCATCTGGAAAATTTAAAGCAAAATAACCAAAAATAAATGAAACAACTGCCTGACCAATTAATTTGGTTCGAGCACGAATTCCTCTACTGTTTTGTTTATAAATTTTCAAGTAATCATCAGCAAAACCAACTAAAGCTAAACCAAACATTAAAGCTAATGCCATTAACGCAGAAAGAGTAGGTGGACGCCATAAAAGTAAATGTGCCATCGAATATCCAAC
Organism: Actinomycetes bacterium; assembly: GCA_046086025.1. GTDB lineage: Bacteria > Actinomycetota > Actinomycetes > S36-B12 > UBA5976 > ATZT02. The sequence continues at coordinate 29,756 of JBJSWT010000097.1, forward strand.
AACCGAACCACCAAGAATAGATAATCCACCCATTGATGGAGTACCAACTTTTGATTGGTGTTCTGGATAATGAATATCACCTTCAGAAATTCTTATGGCTTGTGATTTACCTCTTTTTCTTAATGCTTTTATTAAAAGCGGTGTCGCGAAAAGTGAAAAAACCATGGAAAATACACCAGCAATGATGATTAGCCTCATTGACCAACCTCCTGCATTTTAGAAATTAAATTCTCGTCGAAACCTGAAATGATTACTTGGGCGACTCGCTCTAAACCGATAGAACGCGAGGCTTTGACTAGAACTAAATCTTTATCTTGTAGAAGTACCTTACAAATTTTAAAAGCTTCAAACACATCAGCTGAGTATGTTGCAGATCCTTTATAACTATTGATCATTAAATAATCATAAATATATTTTGCACCTTGACCAATAACTAGAGCATTGTTTATTTCTAAATCAATTATTTTCTGTGCTATTAATTCGTGGTAAAACTTTGAATCGGTTCCTAATTCGCGCATTTCCCCTAAAATTGCCCAAGTATTTCGACCTTGTGATTTGAATTTTAAAGTTTCTAAAGCTGCAATCACAGACTCTGGATTCGCATTATAAGTATCATTTATTACTTCAATTCCAGTTTTAGATTGTTCAACTTGCATACGAAGTTTACTTTTTGGTATAGAATTTGATAATTGCTTTGCTATTTTTTCAGCGCTTACTCCTAAACTTATTAATGCTGCTGCAGCAGCCAAAGAATTCGAAACTTGATGTAGTCCAACTAGTTTTAATTTAACATCTGCTTTTTCATTATTATAATTTAATTTGAATGAAGCAAAACCATCATTATCTAATCCAATATCTGTAGCATAAACTTCAGCATTTTTTGTGCCAAAAGTTAGAATATTTGCTTTAGTCAGTAACTTTAATTTTTCAAATGATTCATCATCTTTATTTAATATTGCAATTGCCTTTTTATCTAAGGAGGAAATTATTTCAGATTTTGCTTTTAAGATATTTTCTTTTGAACCAAAGATCTCAATATGAGCTGTTCCAATATTTAAAATTAAAGATATATCAGGTTTTACAATGTCACAAAGTTGCTTGATGTTTCCAATTCTTCTTGCACCCATTTCGCTTACTAAAACTTTAGTATTTTCATCACATTTTAAAATGGTGAGTGGTAAACCAATTTCATTATTAAAACTACCTTCTGGGGCAACTGTTGGGCCGATTAATTCTGCTAAATCTGAAATTAAATCTTTTGTAGTAGTTTTTCCTGAAGATCCTGTAAGAGCAATTTTTTGAATATGAGGAAGCTTCTCTAGAACATATTTTGCCAATTTTGATAAGGCTAAAACTGAACTTTGATGTTCATCTTTTGCTCCAACAATTCCATCCTCGACCAAAATGTAAGGAAGATGTGAAATCTGTTTTTCGCAAATAATTGCAACTGCTCCATTATTTATAGCTTCTTGAGCAAAATCTGCACCGTTTACTTTTTGACCATTTATTGCAACAAAAAGATCTCCTGCTTTTACTTTTCTAGAATCTATTTCAACATTTCCGCTTACCAAAATATTTGAATAAGAATCATCAACTTTGCCATTAACTGCTTGGGCAATCTCTTTAAGAGTTAATTTAATCATTTATACTTTTCTTCCATTAAGTTTTTTGTAATCAAGTAATCACTAAATGGGAAAACTTCACCTTTGATTTCTTGATAGTTTTCATGACCTTTACCCAACACTGCAATAGTGTCAAAATCTGTTGCAATTGAGATCGCTTTTTGTATGGCTTGCTTACGATTTCCAATTTCTAAAACTTTGTTTCTAGCACTTATTCCAGAAATAACAGACTCTCTTATTTGTTCAGGATTTTCATCTCTTGGATTATCGTCTGTCACAATGATTACATCGGAATACTTTTCAACCGCACTTCCCATCTTTGGTCTTTTCTCTTTATCTCGATTTCCACCTGCCCCAACGACGGTTATGAGATTTCCTCTAGTTTCTTTTCTTAAAGTTAATAAAACATTTTCAATTGCCTCTGGAGAGTGGGCATAATCAACTATTGCTAAAGGTGCACCAGGAATTAAAACTGGTTGCATTCTTCCCGGTATTTGTATATTTTCTAAACCTTTTATAAATGTAGGCAAATCTATATCTAATTTATTTGCAAGAGCAATTGCTAAAGATGCATTAAATGCGTTAAAACTTCCTGCGAAGCTTAAATTAATATTAAAGCTTTGCTTCTTTGATTTAGTTAATTTAAAGTCAACATGACCAAGTGCAGCGGTGATGTCTGTTACTCGCCAGTAATTCTCGACATCACCGCCTAAACTTTCTGTGGTTATATCCGTGATCGTTTCTAATTTTTTGCCCCAAGAATCATTAGTAGTAATAACTGCTGCATTTGAGAAATAATTATTAAACAATGAAGATTTAGCTTCAAAATAATCTTGCATATTCTTGTGAAAATCTAAATGGTCTTGGCTTAAATTTGTAAATCCAACAGCTTTAAACTTTGTTCCATTCACTCTTCCCAAAGTTAAGGCATGAGAAGAAACTTCCATGGAAATTGCTTTTGCTCCATTTTGAACCGCTAAAGCTAAAATTTTCTGAAGTTCGGGTGCTTCAGGGGTGGTACGTTCACTTTCAACTTTTAATCCTGGAATATCAATACCGGCAGTCCCTAATAAACCAGTTTGAACTGCGCAATGTTCTAAACCAGCTTTTAAAAGCCAAGCTGTGGTGGTTTTGCCATTAGTACCAGTAATTCCAAATACTGGAATTTTTTGAGAAGGATTTTCATAGATGTATGAAGATATTTCTCCTACAATTTTTTTTACATCTTGGCAAACAAGAACTGGGACTAATCCTTGCGTAATCAAGTCAGAACCTTGAGAATCTGTTAAAACTGCTTTAGCCCCATTATTTATAGCTTCCTGCGCAAATTTTGCACCATGAGTTTTCTCACCAGGTATTGCAACAAATAATTCATTTAGATCTATTTCTTTAGACTTGTTTGAGATCCCATTAACAAATACTTCATTTGAATTTGATTTTAAATTAAATTTTTGCGAAAGTTCTGCTGTAGAGATATCTTTAACATTTGGCTTTGGTAGTTTCATTAAACTCACCACTCCACCGCATAGCCTTTAGGCTTACCTACAGATGGCGCAACATTCATTTTTTGTAATGAATATTGAGCTACTTGTTTAAAAACTGGTCCTGCTAAAAGTCCACCGTAACGACCATTTTTTGGATGATGAATCGCAACTGCAACAACTATTTCTGGATCTTCTGCTGGTGCAATTCCAATAAATGAAGCAATAACATCTTTTGAATAACATTTACATGCTGGATCAACAACTTGGGCAGTTCCTGTTTTTCCTGCAACTCTATAACCTGGAATTGATGCAAGTGGAGCCGTTCCTTCATCAGAAACAACTGTTTCCATCATTTCAATCAAAGTCTTTGCAGCACTTTCAGAAATAACTTCAGTTCTAGTAGGTTCTGCTGCAGGTTGGTATTCACCATTTGGCATTACAAAACCTTCAATCAAAGTTGGATTTATTCTGGTGCCGTTATTTGCAATGGTTGCATACATACTTGCAATTTGAACCGCATTAACCATATAACCTTGACCAAAAGCAAAAGTTGGAAAACTTGTTTGTGACCATTTCTCTAATTTTGGTAATCTTCCTTTTGATTCTCCAGGAAATTGCATTCCAGTTTTTTGTCCTACTCCAAATTTCAAAAGATATTCATTAAATTTTTGTGGTCCCATAATTTCTGCTGCTTGAATGGTTCCTATGTTGCTTGATTTTGCTAAAACTCCTGTAAGAGTTAATCTTAAAGTTCCGTGTGGTTCATGATCATGAAAAGTTTTACCAGGTCTTTTTAAAACTGGAGGAATGGTAAATGGAGTTTCAGGAGAAGCTAAATTTTCATTCAATAAAGCAGCTAAGGTCATAACTTTTGCAGTTGAACCTGGTTCGTAAGCATCAACTAGCGCATGGTTTACCGTCACTCCATCTTCTGCTTCACTTGGATTGTTGGAATCAAAAGTTGGATAATTTGCAAGCGCTAAAATTTTTCCAGTCTTAGGTGAAATGGCTACTAAAGTTCCACTCTTTGCTTGTGCAAATTCCACTCTTTCAGCTAAAGCTTGCTCGGCAATAAATTGCAAATCTCTATCAATAGTCAATCTGATTCCAGTTCCTGGAACTGGTTTTTTTTCAGAAGCAATTCCAGAAGGAAGAGGTCTTCCCCCAGCACTAATTTCTACTGTTACTTCGCCTTGACTACCTGCTAATTCATTTTCAAATCCATATTCCAAACCAGCTAAACCTTTTCCTTCGCCTCCAATAAATCCAATAGTGCTTGAGGCAATTGTGTTTCCTGGATAAATTCTTTTGGTAGTTTTCTCACTAAATATTCCAGGTAACTTTAAATCTCTAATTTGAATCCATTGATCAGGTGTAATTTGTTTTAAGACATAATTAAATTTTTTATCTCCGGTTAATTCAGGAATTAAAATTTCTTTTTCAATACCTGTGATGCTAGATATTGATTGTGCTGTTCCAATTGGATCAACAACCATCGTTTGATCAACAGTTATATTTCTGGCATCAACTGTTATAGCCAAAGGTGCACCATTTCTGTCGGTAATTTCACCTCTTTGCGCAGGTAAAATTAGCGTTCTAGTTCTATTTTCTGCAGCAGTTGCAGCCAGTTGTGGAGCATCTAATGCTTGTAATTGGAAAAGTCTTACCCCAAAAATCATCAATACAACAAGTGAAAATGCTAAAGCTGCGCGAATTCGCCTATTACCAGTTTTTAGAAGTATTTTTTGATTGGGATTCATGGTTGAACTACCTGGGTAACAACATTTAGATCTGGTTCATTCAAGATTGGATCTACGCCAGCACCCATTAGCCGACCGTCTCTTAAATCAATAAATGCAGAACCCGGAGAAGGAATCATTCCAATTTCTAATGCTTTTTGTTTTAGAATTTCAGGAGATTCCATTCGTGCAACATTCTGAGCTAAAACTTCATGTTCATCAGCTAATGCAATTGATCTATTTTGTAATTCTTGAATTTCGAATTGTCCTTGAGATAAAAGTGTGTTGACAAATAAACCGCCGAGCATGCCAATCAAGATAATTCCAGAAATTATTAATCCAAAT
>JBJSWT010000098.1:0-7128 GCA_046086025.1 Actinomycetes bacterium
CCAATTGCTGAATTATTGAATTGCTGAATAAAGCTTTTGAAAGACTCAATTTCAGGAATCAATGTATCGGGAGCAACAATAATTTTTCCAGATCCGTTTTCAATAGTACCTGTTGGTTTTTCTGTTGCTAAATTTATTGGACTATTTGGAGTTTGGGGAACAATTGCTAGAACATTTGGTGAGTCATTAGTTGGTAACTCTCTTAGAGAAGGAGAAGGTAGTGGAAATGGACTTTGAAGAATAGTTGTACTTGTTGGTTGAGGTGTAGGTGTTGTAATAATTGGAGTTCTTCTAATCACAGCTGGATTAGGAGAATTTCTTCTAGTTGAGGTAGGACTTGGCGTTGGAGTTGGTGTTGGGGTTGGACTTGAAGTTGTAGTTCCTCCTCCACCTCCACCTCCACCTCCACCAGTTCCGCCACCACCAGAACTAGAAGAATTAGCTGTAACGCTTCCGTTTACATAAATCAGTGAATAATTTGTAGAACTTGCACCAGAGCAACTTGTTACATATGTACCTGCACTCGAGGAAGTTGTATAGGTCGTAGTACAAACCAAACTACTTAATTGTGAATCATCATCATCACCTTCAAAACCTGTGTAACTAGGTGAAATAGTTGGAACGGCTGAACCGACTGTAAGTGTATGTGATGAAGCAGTAATTGTTAAAGGTGCTTTTGTAATATTTGCAGTTAGTGATAAAGATGGTTGAGTTAATGTGTAATAAGCACTATTTGTTCCAGAAAGTGTAAAAACTCCGGTATAAGTCACTACGATATTTGTATCAACATTTTTGCTTGCAAAAACTGGGGAAACACTTCCAATACTTAATGACACTGAATCAGATCCGACTACTCCAGTTAAAGCACCACTTGCAATTGTTAAAGCTGCAGTTAAATTGTCGTTGTACTGCTTGTTATCAGCGGTAACTTTGCCAGAAGTAACAGTTAGTGTTTTGGTTCCAACATTGAATGTTCTAGTAACATCACTCGCGGGATTGTAAGTAGAATCTCCCGGTTGCGAAGCAGTAATTGAACACACTCCCGGTTTTAAAATCGTAATTGTCCAAGGTGAATTAGATAAAACTGTGCAAACATCTGTCGAATTTGAAGTTAAAGTGACCGACAACCCGGTTGCAGTTGTTGAAGGAGACACCGAAGGTGATGAATCTCCGTAAGTAATTCCCCCAATCGAATTAAAAGTTATTGTCTGGGTTAATAGTGAAGCATTGTTAGCAACAAAAGATCCAGAAGTATAAAAAATCGTGTAATTGCTAGCTACTCCACCACTACATGATGTTGAAAAAGTACCTGCACTTGATGAAGTTGTGTAAGTTGTTGAACAAACTAGGCTGGTAACTACAACTGAGCCATTTTCAGAATTAACAAGACCTGAATACGATGGCGTGATCGTTGGAACTGGATCACCAGTATTAATTGTGGCAGGACTTGATGCGGTAATTGTCAAAGATGCTTTATTAATTGTTACTGAACCTGAAGTGTAGGAGAAATCATAATTATTGTCTAAGCCTCCAGAACAACTTGTGGACCTTGAAGTGCCATATCCATCACCATCAACATAATTAGTAGTACAAGAAGGTGGTGTATCAAAAGCTGTTGCAGTATCTGAGCCGTAAAAATCACCTGAAGTGTAGGAAGGTGAAACAACTGGTGCACTATCTCCATAAGTAACTGTGTGACTAGAGGCAGTTACCCTCATGGTTTTTTTATTTATCGTTACAGATCCACTTACGTAAGAAAAAACATAATTATTTGAAGACCCACCAGAACAAGTGGTTGACCTGGAAGTTCCAACGGAATCCCCTTGTGTGTAGTTAGTAGAACATGTTGGTTGTGTTGTTAAATTACTGGCAGTTTCTGAGTACGCAAATGCTGAATAAGAAGGAGTTGGAGAAGGTGCTGCATCTCCATAATTGATTGAATGCGTTGACCCTGTGACTGTTAGAGATTTTGGGTCAATGTTGAAAGTTTTAATAACTTCTGGAGCTGGATTGTAATAAACGCCACTATTTAATCCACCAGATTGATTTGCAGCAATCTCACAATATCCTGCTCCAATAATCGTAATAGTAAATCCACTGACTGTACAAACTCCAGTTGTATTTGAGGTTAAAACAACCGTTAAATTCGAAGATGCTGTAGGTGTTGTAACTATCGCAGAATCTCCGTAAGTTTTATTTGATAAGTCAGCAAAAGTAATAGTTTGATCTACATAGGTTGTCATAACAAAACTTTTTATATCTCCCGATGAAATCAGGGTTCCAGAAGTGTTCAAATAATTAGCTCTGTAATAGTAGGTTCTGTTTGCAACTATCGACGGCATTCCATTGTCTGTCATGTTTATTGACACTTGAGTAGCAAAAGCACTTGAAAATACAGCGTATGGGTTGGAGGTGTTGTTATATGCCAACGCCGGATTTTCGGTTAATCTCACGGTTGTTGGTGAAGTTAAAAGATCTGAAGCTGTGGAAATAGTAAACGATACTGAAGAATCCGTTAAATTAGGATCAATTGTTCCATTCAAAGTTGCATTTGTAGCTGAAACATTTGTAGGAGGATCAGTAGTAATTGTTGGAGTAGCAATTGGTTGTGTTGTTACAAAAGATAAAATATCTCCATAAACATCTCCAACTTTAATTCTAAAATAATATTTTGTTCCCGTGCTTAATCCTGTTAATCCGACAGATGATTCAACAGGATCACTTCCTGACAATGCACCACTTGCTGGCGTTGTTGCAGTTACGGTCGTTTTTGAAGCAAGTGTTGGACTTGTGCCATATTCAAATTCTGCGGTTTGCCCTGAAACTGAGTTTGGATCAACAATTGCATTCAGAGTTGCTGTTGTGTTTGCGATGCTAGTTGCAGGATAAGTTGTCGCTTCAACAGACAAGGAAGTTGTTGTCGAATTACAAGTTGAAGCAGTTGTTCCATCAGTTGTTAATTGCACTTGTGGAACGGTAGATGAAGTTTTTCCAACAGTTTGATCCCCAATTTTTATAGAGGCGGTATTGGAATATGTACCAGCAGCTTTTGGAATCCACATTTCGTAAGTAAGAACGGCAGTTCGTGAAGAGTTAACTGTGAATTTATTTGCAAAATGTAATGGTTGAGGAGACAGTCCCGATTCTGATGATAAATAAGTCGGATCGCTTAATGTGACATTTGTATTATTAACATCTGTCAATCTTGCTGAACCAGTTTTAAATATCGCACCTGTTGCAGGAGTGTCGACAAATTCATCAAAAGTAGTAGAAGTTGCAGAATTAGAACTAGCAGTCAATGTGTATGGAACAGCAATGTAGTTTGCTTTGTCACCTGTTCCAGAAGTAGCAGATGCGCATGTTGCTGATTTATCTAATGAATAACTAGTCGTAAAACTACTAATCCCAATATCAAGAGTTGCATTTGCGGCATCTGTAGCTGTGTGTTTAATTTGGGTTCCGCTAGCAATTTGTGCAACAGGAACTACTTTAATAGTAGAATTTGGTTTACCAATTACTTTGAACGTATAAGTTGCGCGATACTCAGAACCCGAATTTGAAATTAAATCTGTATCAGAAGCATTAAAAATTGCTAATTGATTTGTAAAAACTGTTTGATCATTTGTCGTAGTCCAGTTATCACCTTTATCTATAATTATTTGAGTTTGCTCTAATCGAAGCGCTCGAGTAGGCCAAGTTGAAATTGCTGCAGGTGTTACCCAAAAAATGTCATAATCTGGAGCATTACCACTTCCAACGTTTCCCGTTGCACCTTCTACCGTAATAGTTACAGATTGTCCAAGTTCAGGAGTTGAATCAGATATTGTGATTGCTGCTGGAGAAGTGGAAAAACCATTGTCTGCAACTTTGTTTGAATTAGCTTTGATTGTTTCTTTAATCTTTGTAAATGTATATCGGCAAGAAAATAGTTCAGTTGCTCCATTTAAATCCGGCTTCATGTTATATATTGAAATATCGTGAGTTTGAGCTGCTGTTGTAGAAGAAGAAGCTTTTAACATGAAGAATGCAGTTTGAGTTGGACTTACTTTTCCGCTCAAGCCAGTTAAAGATGTGTTTGAGGCTGTTTTTCTATAAGTAAACGTGTTTGCTGTTACGGAAGAAATTGAAAAAGTTCCGTTAAAAGTTGCACTAATGCCTGTTACTGTGATCGAATCTCCAGCCGATAATCCATGACTAGTGCTTGTTAAGGTCGCAATATTGCTGGATATTGAAGCAGCGGTTACAGTCTTAGCAGCGGCAATATCGGACAAACGAAAAAATTGATCATCGTTATTTACAAGACTTAATTTTCCACCAAGAAAATTACTAATTTTTACCCAGTAGTTGGACATAGCAGTATTTGAAGTGTTGGCAATTTGATAACCAACGAATCCAGAGTCCAAAATAGGAGTAATACCTGTGTCTATATAAAAAGCTGAACCATGACTTGGTGATGCAATTAAATTGTTTGCCGTATAACTTGACGTACATGCATCAGATGTACCAGCATTAACAGGTTCAACTTGTATAACGTTTAGCAAAAAAACACAATTTAATAAAACTAAAATAAAACTCAATTTGAGCGATACTGCTTTTTTCACTTTTGCAAATGGAACGTTTAATTCCAATTCCCACCCCCAGACAAATTCCCTAGACTAACCTCCTAATTGTACTCATTGTCGGTTTTCCTTAGTCCTATTTATCGCTTGTCCCTCACGCCACTTCTGTATCTTTAGGTGATCTCCACTCAAAAGCACTTCTGGGACCTTTAAACCTCGCCATCGCTCTGGACGGGTAAAGATTGGGCCCTCCAGAAGATTCTCCATTTCCCCTTGGGCAAATGAATCATCTTTCACGGAATCTTCGTTACCTAAAACTCCAGGGATAAGTCTTGAAATAGCTTCTAGCATCACAATTGAGGCAACTTCACCACCTGCTAAAACATAATCACCAATACTAATTTCTCTTACTTCTTTGATTCTGTTATCTGTTTTGTAATATTCAACGACTCTTGAGTCAATTCCTTCATATCTACCATTAATAAAAACTAGGTGGTCATTGTTTGTTAATTCTTGAGCAATTTGTTGATTAAACACTTTTCCAGATGGTGTTGGCACAATCAAAACCACTTTTGTTTGAGCTTTTTCCAATATGGAATCAATTGCTAAACCCCACACATCTGCTTTCATCACCATGCCAGGTCCACCACCATATGGGGCATCGTCAACAGTTTTATGTTTATCTTGTGTGAAGTCTCTTAAATCATGAACATTTATTTTTAAAATGCCAGATTCTTGAGCTTTACCTAAAAGGGATAAATTTAAGCTTTTAAAATATTCAGGAAAAATAGTTATTAAATCAATTTGCATCGATGGCGTTTTCCTCATCAAAAAGTCCTGTAGGTGGATCCATTATTATTAGTTTTTTTTCCAAATCAACATTTGTGACAATTTGTTTAACAAAAGGAACTAAAACTTCCCTTTTATCAACTGTTTCAACCACTAATAGATCTTGTGCAAGATTAGTTATAACTTCTTTTATTTGACCAAGTGTTTTGTCATTTTTATCAATTACTTTTAAACCTGCTAATTGAAATTCGTAGTATTGATCTTTTTTAGTTTCAATACTATTTGGATCAATTTTTATTGTTAAAGTTTTACCCTTAATTTCATTAGCAAGATCTCGATCAGTGATTTCTTCAAATTTGACAAGCATTTTTTCTTGATGCCACCTTGAAGTTAAAACTGTTAATTGATTATTACTTTCTTTTAGTGAAAGTTTAGAACCTTTAGCAAATCTTAATTCTGGTTCATCAGTTCTTACTTCAACACTTATTTCTCCATGGACTCCATGTGGTCGACCAAGTCGACCAACAACTAAATCCATTTTTGTAACTAAGACTTAAGCGTCAACGTCAACAAAATCAATGCGTGTAGGTTTTCCACCTTGTAATGCATTGATTACTGTTCTTATGGCAGTAGCGGTTCGTCCATTTCGACCAATTACTCGTCCTAGATCTTCACCATTTACTGTAACTTCTAATGTGTTTCCACGTTTAGTCGTTTTATTTGAAACTGAAACATCATCTGGATGATCAACAATTCCTTTAACTAAATGTTCTAATGCATCTTCAATCATTTATGCTTGTGCCTCTTCAGTTTTAACTTCTTCGACAACAGTTTCTGCAACTGGTTCTTCAGCTTTTACTTCTTCAACAACTGCCTCAACTGGTGCTTCTTCTGCTTTGACTTCTTCTACTTTTGGTTCTTCTTTAGGTGTTTCTACTTTTTCAACCTTTGGCTTTGGATTTTTTGCTTCTTCTTCTCTTGCTGCAACGTTTTCTTTCAAAGCTTTTTCATAGATTGCATGATGATCCGCTTTTTCAGGTGCAACTTTTACTTTGCTTGCAGTATCTTTTTCACCCTTAAATTTTTGCCAATCTCCAGTTAGTTTTAAAAGGGCTACAACTGGTTCTGTAGCTTGGGCTCCAACACTTAGCCAATAAGCAACACGATCTGCATCAATTCTTATAACTGATGGTTCTTCTTTTGGTTGATAAATTCCAATTTCTTCAATGGCTCGACCATTGCGAGCAGTACGAGAATCTGCCACCACAACGCGATACATCGGTTGGTGGATTTTTCCTAAACGTTTCAATTTGATTTTTACGGCCACTATTAATCTTTCGTTTTGGAGGGTATTTACCCTGTGCTTAAGCCTTAGTCTTTCAGTATTGTTGACCCAACACCCCAAATAGACCTATTCAGTAGAACTTATATGTTCTGTATACTGGGTAAATGGACTTAGATTTAGAGAATTTACGCCTTCGTATGAGGCTAACTCAAGCAGAACTAGCTCAAGAATTGAAGGTGAGCCAACGAAGAGTCTCAGCTATTGAGAATGGGCCAGATATTCAGTTAAGTACTTTGAAGAAATATGTCGAATCCTTAGGGGCAAATTTAGAAGTAAATGCCATCATGCGTGGTGAACGAATACCAATACTTTTAGATTAAGTATTAAATAGAGTTTCCTTATGGTGAACAATGCTCCCTTGATATTTGATCTTGCATTAGTTTTGTTGCTTGCCGTATTGATGGGTTTTGTTTCTAGAAGAATCGGACTTCCAGC
>JBJSWT010000099.1:0-1433 GCA_046086025.1 Actinomycetes bacterium
AAATGGATTATGACAATGCTGCCCAAATTATGGATGAAATTGCCAAATTAACTCCAACATTTGCTGGGGTAAGTTTTTCACTCCTTGATGAAGTTGGTTCAGTGCAGTGGCCATGCAATGAAAAAGCACCACTAGGAACACCGATCATGCACGTGGATCAATTTGTGCGCGGTAAAGGAAACTTTGTAGATACTCCGTATGTGCCAACTGAAGAAAAAACTAACAGAAAATTCCCACTACTTTTAACAACAGGAAGAATACTTTCGCAATATAACGTTGGTGCTCAAACTAGAAGAACCGCAAATGTTGCTTGGTATCCAGAAGATGTTTTAGAAATTCATGAAGCAGATGCTCAAGCTCGCGGAATTAAAGATGATTCATGGGTTCATCTTCAAAGCCGTGTGGGAGAAACTGTTTTAAGAGCAAAAATTTCTGACCGAGTTCCAGCAGGAGTTGTTTACACAACATTTCATTACCCAGTAAGTGGAGCAAATGTAATTACCACGGAATTTTCAGATTGGGCAACAAATTGTCCAGAATATAAAGTAACTGCAGTTGAATGTAGACCTAGTTTACGTGGACCAGAATCATTACTTGTTAATTCTGATGCCATGGTTAGTAAATAAGAAAAATAAATAAAATGGAACTTTCTTCTTTAATTCGCATGGGCAAACAAATTTCTTTAAACATCCCTAGAGAAGAAAATAGAGCACAAAAAATAGCAAGTCATTTAAAGAGTTTTTGGACTCCTAAAATGAGAGAAGAATTTTTTCAATATTTAGAAAACAATAAATCAGAATTTTCTCAAGAATTAGTAGATGCCGTAAAAATTTTACAAACTAAATAACTACCAAGGTGTTTTTAAATAATCTAATTTAGTTCCTTTTAATGCCCCTTTTGGTGGAACAATGACAAAAGCATTACTTTGAGCAACTCCTCTTAACATGGCAGAGCCCCAATGTTCAACTGGTGTTGCTTCATTATTTTCAATAAATACTGGAAAAAGTCTGTGTTCATGATCTGGTGCTGGCACATCCTGATTTACCACGACTTGTTCAAATTTTTCTAAATTTCTTCCTTGCATTTTTCTTATTACCGGCAAAGCTAGAGAAACAAATGCAACACATGCAGCTAATGGATTTCCAGGAAGTCCAACTAAAAATTGATTAGTTTTTAATTTTGCTAACAACATGGGGTGGCCTGGTCTTACCTTTACTTCATCAATCACAAGTTCCCCATTTAATTCATTTACTGCAGGATGAATGTGATCAACTGGACCTTTGGCAGTACCTCCAGTTGTTAAAATTATGTCTGCATCACTTGCAAGAATTGCTTTTTTTGTTTCATCTAAATTGTCTGAAACTCTTTTAATTTTTCCAACTTCAGCATCTGAATTTAATATCCAACCTGGAATTTGCATCGATAAAGAATCT
>JBJSWT010000100.1:0-3193 GCA_046086025.1 Actinomycetes bacterium
AATTGTTTAGCTATTTTACTAGTCCAATCAATCACGATTTCTTCTTCATTTAAATTTCTTTCACCGCTTTCTTTTGGATCACCAATCAATCCAGTAGCTCCACCTACTAGGGCAATTGGTTTATGTCCTGCTAATTGAAGCCTTTTGGCGGTAAGAATTTGCATTAAGTTTCCTAAATGAAGACTTGGTGCAGTTGGATCAAATCCGATATAGAATGTGATACTTTGATTATTTAATAAATCACTTAAAACTTTTTCATCTGTTGATTGCGCTATTAGTCCTCGCCACTTTAATTCTTCCCAAATTTTCATATATTTAGTCCTGGAACTGGATTGTGATTTGACCATTTAGATAAAACAACTAATTCTTGCCTTACAGCTTGTACTTGTTTTGCGACATTATCTGGAGCAGTTCCCATAGAGTTTATTCTAGAACTTAGAGCCTTATCAACGTTTAGACAATCCAACAAATCTTTGTCAAAATTTGAATCAATTTCTTGGAATTCACTAAGACTTAATTCGTGTACTTCTTTATTTTTACTCTCGGCAGATTTAACACATTTTCCTGTTACTTCGTGGGCTTTAGCAAATGCCACGCCTTTTTTTACTAAATAATCAGCAACTTCTGTAGCTAGTGCATGGTTTTGTATGGCTTTACTTCTTAATTTGTCTATGTCAAATGTAAGAGTTGCAATGGTTCCAGTCATTGATTTAAGCATTAAAACTAAATTGTCGTGAGAATCAAAAACAGGTTCTTTATCTTCTTGTAAATCTCTGTTGTAAGCAAAAGGTAAAGCTTTAGAGGTAACGAGGATATTGGTTAAATTTCCAATAAGTCTTCCTGTTTTTCCTCTTGTTATTTCGGCTGCATCAGGGTTCTTTTTTTGAGGCATGATTGATGATCCTGTTGAGAATTCATCAGAGAGTTTCGCATAACCAAACTCAGAAGTGGTTAAAAGAATGATTTCTTCAGCAATTCTTGATAAATGAATTCCAATGCTTGCGCAGATATATAAGTATTCGGAAACAAAGTCTCTGTCAGATACTGCATCAATACTGTTACTACTTGGTCGAGAGAAACCTAATTCATTTGCAATCCACATAGGATCTGAAATTAATGAAGTTCCTGATAAGGCAGCAGATCCCAACGGACAATGATCAACTCTTACATCCCAATCAGTAAATCTTTCTATGTCTCGCATTAGCGAAAAGCAATGTTTCATAAACTCATGGCCTAAGGAAACAGGTTGGGCATGCTGCAAATGAGTAAAACCTGGGGCGACATCTTTTTTATGTTTATCTGCTAACTTCGTCAATTCACTGATCAAATCAATTACTAAATTAGATAATTGGCGCGAAGATACTCTTAGAAATAGTTTTAAATCAGTAACGATCTGATCATTTCTACTACGACCCGCTCTGATTTTGCCACCAATTTCTCCAACTTTGTTTTCTAAAAGTCGTTCTATCACAGTATGAACATCTTCATCTGTGGCAAGTGGTTGTATTTTCCTATTTTCGATATCGATAAAAATCTCTTTTAATGCTTTACTTAATTTTTCATAATCAGATGAACTTATAATTTCACTCTTTTTTAATGCCTTAAGGTGAACATTTGATTGGATAATGTCGATTAATGCTAAACGCCAATCAAAATGTGTTGATTTAGAGATATTAAACATGTCAGGATGCATTGATTTTTCAAATCGAGCACCCCACAACTTTTTATCGCTCATTTATTTTTTCTATCTCGATCTGCCGCAATTTTTGAAGTCATACCAAAAATTTCGATAAAACCTTTAGCCCAAGATTGATCATAAGTATCCTCTGAGTCATAAGTTGCAAGATCGTATCGATATAAAGACTGATTACTTTTTCTTCCAGTAACCCAAGCTCTTCCAGCATGCATTTTGAGTCTTATATCTCCAGAGACATTTTTTTGTGTTTCATCTATAAAAACATCTAATGCTTTTCGTAAAGGTGAAAACCATAAACCGTCATAAACAAGTTCACTCCATCGTTGCTCAACACCTCTTTTAAATCGGGCTAATTCTCTTTCTAAGCAAACATTCTCCAATTCCTGATGTGCAGTAATTAAAGCTATTGCTCCAGGAGCTTCATATACTTCTCTGCTTTTAATTCCTACTAGACGATCTTCAACCATGTCTATTCTTCCTACACCTTGTTCTCCAGCTCGTCTGTTCAAAATTTCTATAGCTTGCAGCATGCTTACCTTTTGACCATCTATTTTTACTGGAATTCCTTTTTCAAAGGTAATTAAAACTTCATCTGCATCCTTTTTTTCAGCTGGATTTTTTGTATAAGAATAGATATCTTCAATTGGGGCATTCCAAATATCTTCTAAAAATCCTGTTTCAATAGCTCTGCCCCAAACGTTTTGATCAATACTAAAAGGATTCTTTTTATTAACATCGATTGGAAGATTTCTTTGCGTCGCAAAAGCGATAGCCTTGTCACGTGTCATTCCAGAATCTCTAACAGGAGCAAAAACTTTTAAATCAGGATCAAGTGCGGCAATACTTACTTCGAATCTAACTTGATCATTTCCTTTTCCTGTGCAGCCATGACCAACCATATTGGCATTATGTTTTTGCGCTGCTTCAACTAAATATTTTGAAATAATAGGTCGTGACAAACTTGAAACGAGTGGATATTTATCCATATATAGTGCATTGGCTTTTAAAGCAGGAGCACAAAAATCGTTAGCAAACTCCTCTTTTAAATCTAAAACTTCTGCATCAATAGCACCGCAAGCAATGGCTCTTTTTTTGATTATGTCCATATCTTCGCCACCTTGACCAACATCTGCTGCCACAGCGACTACTTCAGAACCAGTCTTGTCTTTTATCCATTCAATAGCTACAGAGGTATCTAATCCTCCTGAATAAGCTAAGACAACTTTGTTACTCATCTTTTTTCCTCACTTTTCTAGTTAGCCTACCTTTATTGTTTTGCATAATCCCAGATTTGACTTGCTACTTTCTTTCCATCATCTAGTCCTTTAGTCACAACCAATACTGTGTTATCGCCAGCAATCGTTGCTAATACTTTTTCCATGGCTGCTTGATCAATTAATGAGGCGACATATTGTGCAGCACCTGCGGGTGTATGAATTATGGCTAAGTTTGCAGAACTATCCACACTAATGACAAATTCAGATAATGATTTTTCTA
>JBJSWT010000101.1:0-11838 GCA_046086025.1 Actinomycetes bacterium
GAAATAAACGATAAAAAATAGAAAATGAGAAAAAAGATGTTGATTTTTTTAAGAACTATAGTTGTAGTCAATACACTTACAAAAGAACAAGTTGTGATAAAAATTAAAAAAAGCGAATATCCTGAATAATTTGGGAGTAAAATTTCTAAATATTTTATTATGATCGAAATAATTGGCTCGATGAAAATTAGATGCTCGTCATTTTGACCTGACAAATTTCCTGAAGAAATACTTGACATTAATGAGTCATCATTTGTGCCATAGATCGCTGAAATGCCATTCAAAATCCAGTACGTTAATATTGAGAAATGAAATACTTGGAGTCCTGTAAACAAAATTAAGTACTGCTTTATGTTCTTCATTGTTTCAAAAGTTTGCCATCAGCCAAGTTTGACTATAGTTAGACACTCGGGGCGGTAGCTCAGTTGGTTAGAGCAAAGGACTCATAATCCTTTGGTCCTGGGTTCGAGTCCCAGCCGCCCCACATAAAAGTAAAATTAAATGAGTATTGCGATAAAGTAAAATGATGATAAGCGTTCCTTTGTTTGACTTGAATGGCGTCACAGACAAAAAAAAGTTATTCGAATTATCAAAGCAAGTGATTGAATCTGATGCACATATTCTTGGCGATAATGTAAAACTTTTTGAAAAAAATTTTGCAAATTACATAGGAGCAAAATATTGTTCAGGAGTTGCAAATGGAACGGATGCATTAACTATTGCATTGAGATCTTTAGAAGTTGACTCAAATTCGACAGTGGCTTGTGTTGCAAATGCTGGATTCTATTCCTCAACTGCTATTAACCAAATTGGAGCTAACGTAGTTTATATTGATATTGATAGATCATCAATGTTAATTGACATAAACGATTTAGTTCAAAATTTAAAAAATAATAAAATTGACGTTCTTATCGTCACTCATTTGTATGGCCAAGTGGCTCCAATGAATGAAATAATAGAATTATCTAAACAGTATAATTTTAAAATTCTTGAGGATTGTGCACAATCACATGGATCTAAATTTGAAGGGAAAAAAACAGGTTCATTTGGTGATGTTGCAGCATTTTCATTTTATCCAACAAAAAATCTAGGCGCCGTGGGTGATGCTGGGGCTATTTTAACATCTAGTGAAGAAATTGCATATAAAGTAAATTCTTTACGACAATACGGATGGTCTGAAAAATATAATGTAATTAATAAATTTGGAATAAATTCTAGACTCGATGAAATTCAAGCATCTTTTTTAAACTACAAACTCCAATTTCTTGAAAGATGGAACCAAGAAAGATTAACTATTGCTAAAACTTATATAAATAACTTTGCAAATTTACCCATTAAAATAAGTAATGAAGTTTTGAAGGGAGTCTGCCATTTGTTTGTTGTTCAAGTTGAAGATCGCAAAGAATTTATGGAATTTTTGAAAAATAATGGGGTTCAGACTGCAATCCATTATCCAATACCGGATCATAAGCAAACTATCAATACAAATAAATTTAGTAAGATTTCTCTCAAAGTAACGGAGGATATAGTAAAAAATATTGTTACTTTACCTTTATACCCTGGAATGGGAGAGGAAAAAGTAGATCACACCATTCAAACAATTAGAAAGTTTTATCTAGATAAATGAACACTAAAATTTCAGAAGTTAAGTTAATTTCAATTCATACTGTGAAAGCTGAACGTGGAAATTTATCAGCTCTTGAATTACCTAAGCTAATACCGTTTGAAGTTAAGCGAATTTTTTTAGTTTATGACGTTGAAGATAGTGAAATAAGAGGAGAGCACGCTCATAAAATATGTTGGCAATTTCTCATAGCTTCAAGTGGTTCAGTTGATGTTGAAGTTTTTGATGGGATTGATAGACAGATTTACAATTTGAATTCACCTGACAAAGGACTCTTAATCCCACCTATGATTTGGGGAACTCAATTTAATTATTCATCGCAAGGTGTACTTTTGGTACTTGCTTCACATCCATTTGATCCAAATGATTACATACACAATGTAAACGATTTTATCCAATTGAAAAAATAATTATTTCTCAATTCCATTTGGACGTTTATTAACTTCATCCCAAATTCGCCAAATATATTCGGCAATAATACCTAGTGTTAAAAGAATTAAACCAGAACTAAATGAAACCAACGCAATTAAAGACGCTGTACCTTGTGAAACTGTAGATCCACTCAATTTTTCATAGATCACTGTTAATCCAAAAAATAATCCAACTAACGCTGTCATTGCACCTATTGCACTCACAAGTCTTATTGGTTTAGGTGAAAATGAAAAAAGTACGTCTAACAATAAATTTATTCTCTTGATAAATGACCATTTAGATTGGCCATGACTTCTCGCCAATCTGTTGTACTTAATTACATATGGCTCTATGCCTATCCAAGTTAGAATCAGTGGAACACTTGAAGATTTCGAACTATCAGTTATGACGCTTAAATACTTAGAATCCATTAAAAATAAATCAAAACCCCTTTTAGGGTAATTAGGCATGATAAATCGGGTTAAAAATTTATAATAGATATTTGCAAATAGTTTCGTAACTATTGGATCTTTTCTTTTCTCTCTTTCACAAACTATGAATTTATTACCCATTTGCCATTTTTTGGCCATTTCAATTATTAATTCTGGAGGATCTTGTAAATCAGCAGCTAAAACAACAAAGGCATCACCTGTTATCTTTGTTAAACCAAACTTAGAAGCTGTAGATTCTCCAAAATTCTTTGTCAATGAAAAAAATTTTAGAAAATCGTGTTTTTTGGAATTCGTATCCAATACTTCCAAAGACTTATCTTTTGATCCATCATCCACAGCTATTACTTCTAAATCAAGCTCTAATTCTCTAAGTGAATGTCCAACTTCTGCAAGTTGGTCAAATAAAATATTTAAACTTTCCTCGTTAAAATAAACTGGAACTACTACAGATATTTTTTTGAGCATGAAACATATCTTGCCATATAATATACGTTTTCCTCTTGAGTGCCTTACAAAATCAACTATACTTCAAGTTGTTAGGAGTAAATTTTGACCGGAATTCAAGAAAAATCGATTTCAATAAGGATCACTTACTTAATTAGAAATTTTCTTTCTAAGCCATTATTTTCATCATTAAATGGAGATTTAGGAACCGTACTTGATATCGGAGGGGGAAGCTTTTACAAAAGTTTAAAAGAAAGTACTTGGAGTAATTATATAGTTTTTGAACCCGATATTAATTATTTACCAAGTAGCGATGGCTCACGTGTGCATTCAATCTCTGGTTATGGAATGAGTCCTCCATTTAAAAATAATGTATTCGATACTGTTTTAATTATTCAAGTTCTCCAATTTATATTTGAACCTAATATCTTTATCCAAAAAATTGGAACTCTAATTAAGGAAAATGGCAAGATAATAATTCAGGTTCCACAGAGTGGAAATCTACATGGGTTACCACATCATTATTATAATTTTACAAAATTTTGGCTTCATAGAGTACTTGATGAAAATAATTTTGAAGTAATTAATCATTATTACCTTGGTGGAGCATGGAGGACTATTGCATCGAGATTATTCCTTATGTTTTGGCCAGTTTTTGGACATAAATATTATTTTGATCCGGAATTGGGAAGCAGAGGAATAAAATTTTGGCTTTCAATACCTTTTCAAGTCATAGTTGCAATTTTAATTTTTCCGGTGGCCTTGTTTTTATCTATTTTTGACATTAAAGAGGAGGCAAACAATCATTTAGTCATTGCTAGAAAAAAGACTATTTAAGTAGAAGATTTCTAGACAATTCAAAGGAAAGTGAGCCTTTTTTCATAACTTTCTTGAGTTTTTTCAATGTGGTATTGTGTTACTAATCAGAGGAGAGTTCATGATTTTTAAGAAAAGAAGTATAGCCGTGCTAGTTTTATTGCCAATCTTACTTTCTCAAGTTTCTAGTCCAAGTTTCAGCGCTGACTCAAAATTAAGTGCAAAACAAAATGCCACTGTTAAATCTTTATTTGCAGACTTAGCAAGTAGCCAACCAACAATTATAAATAAAGCAAAAAAATATGTTGCAAAAGATTCTGCAGCTGAAAAATACGTAGACTTAATTGAAAAACATTTTTTGACCAGTGAATATTTCAAAGTTAGAGATAAATACGGTAACGTTTCAAAATTAATTTCAGATCCAAAAGGATCAAGTAAATTAAGTAAAAACGTTGTTAATTTTGACTCTTATTTTGATGTTTTCGACGGAAAATATTCAAAGTTTACTTTTAATAAAAGTGGTAAAATTACAGGTTGGACTCACACCACTTCAGATGGTAAGTCTGCCAAAATTACAGGAAATATTTATGGTGCAATCATTAATTATGACAATGATGGTTTGAAAGTTAACACAGGTTATTTGTGGAAAAGACCAAATGGATCAGTGTTTATACAAATGAAGGTCACAAATGTAAGCGCGAGTCTAACTTCATGGTCTTACGCGGGTGGAAGATATGTAGCAGCAGACAACACATTTCATAGTGTTGAAACAAGACCGTTTGGGTGTTTGACAGAAAAAGGTGTGGTTTATTTGGAGGCATTAACTTCAACGGAACCTGTACTTGCTCCAAATACTGATTCAGTTTTAGTTGCACCTTTTTATAAGGGTTGTGATGGCGAGAATTCAAAGCAATTATTCTTGAGGTTTACGCTTCAATAATTTGATGAATTTAGGCATTTTAGTCGTTGCTTACAATGCTGAAAGTACATTAAATCAAACTATAAGCAGAATTCCTGTTGATCTATATCCTAATATTTTTGAAGTATTAATTTCAGATGATCAATCGAGTGACTACACCTCTAAAATAGCTCATCAAGTTAAGAGCGAATATAAATTACCGATAAAGGTCATTACTCATCCAATAAATTTAGGATATGGAGGCAACCAAAAATTTGGATATTCTTGGGCTATCGAAAATAAATGGGATGTTGTAGTCCTGCTCCATGCTGATGGCCAATACGCACCGGAATTTCTTTCGAAATTAATTACTCCGATTGTAGAAAATCAAGCTGATGCAGTATTTGGATCTAGAATGATGAATAAGAGAAAAGCTCTGCAAGGAGGAATGCCATTATATAAATGGGTGGGAAATCAGATTTTAACTTTAATACAAAATAAACTCACTAATCAGAATTTTTTTGAGTGGCATAGCGGTTATCGCGCTTATCGGGTTGACAACTTGAAACAAATTAATTTGAATAAACTTAGCAACGGTTTTAGATTTGATACTCAAATTATTTTAGAACTACTAAAAATTAGATCTAGATTTCTGGAGATAGATATACCAACTTTTTATGGTGATGAGGTATCCCATGTTAACGGGATCGAGTACGCAAGAGAAATCATCTGGGATACCCTAAAATTTAGATTTTTCAAGGGTGTGTCATAGAATAGAATTAGTAAGTAACGCTTAACCTCATATTTGTATTTAAGAGTGTCGGGGAAGACAATTCTTAGATCTTGGAGGAAAAGTGGCACATCTAGTTATGACTTTGGAACCAAAAGAGGTTCGAGGTTCATTGTTTATTTTCTCAACTCCAAGATCCTTTTGCGCTCCTACAAATTGGGCTTTAAGTGAAATATTTAAAAGCGATATTCAATTAGATTGGAAATTACAAGAACTCCTTCCAAATAATTATTCAGCTGAATTTAATTGGATAGGGCCTACGGGGTTATGCGCACGAATTGTAAGTAATTTAAGTCGGTGGGGAAAATTAAGATTAGAAGCTATTCAAGAACCGATTAATAATTCTCTTGGCGAAAGGTTTGCGGTAACGCCAGAATTGGGCATATTCAGATCTGACATAAATAGTTTGGGTGAAACTTTATTATCTGAATCTAAAATAAAAGCTGGATTTGAAAGGTCGAAGACAGAAGGTGAATCAATAGAAACAGAATTGACTTTTATGTTAGGAAAGCCTTGGGATGATGACTTAGAGCCATTTAGACGTTCATTTAACGGCACAACTGTTAGATGGATTTCAAAAACTGGTTAATTTTTAGAAAATACAAGACAAACATTGTGACCACCAAATCCAAAAGAATTATTTAGCCCAATATTATTTTTATCTTTTAAATGTGTGGCTGTTTTCTTTGCAATATTGAGATCAATAGATGGATCTTGAACTTCTATATTTATGGTAGGAGGCACTAGTGAGTTTCTTAAGCTTAGAATTGTGAATATAGACTCAACTGCACCTGCTCCTCCCAAAAGATGTCCTGTAATTGATTTTGTTGCAGTAACAAGAACATTATCTAAATCACTACCTAGACTTTTTCTAAGCGCTTTATATTCGGCTATATCGCCAACAGGGGTAGAGGTTGCATGAGCGTTGATGTGACTTACGTCAGAACTATTTATGCTTGCATCAATGAGCGCATTTCGAATTGCTCTTGCTGCACCTGCACCCTCTGGTTCTGGCGCAGCGATGTGGTAACCATCTGATGACATTCCTGCGCCAATTAAATATCCGTAAATTTTTGCGCCTCTTTTTTTTGCAAAATCTTCGGATTCCAAAATCAAGGCTCCTGCGCCTTCGCTCATAACAAATCCGTCGCGATTCGTGTCGTAAGGTCGAGAAGCTTCGCTGGGATTTTCATTGCGCGTTGATAATGCTTTCATTGAAGCAAAAGCAGCAATAGCTAATCGATTTACGCACGCTTCAGTTCCGCCTGCAACAACAACATCTGCTTTATTGGTTCTAATCATTTCAAGTGCTCCTGCAATTGCTTCAGCACTAGTAGCGCATGCAGATACCGGAGAGTGAACGCCTGCCTGAGCACCCACTTCTAGTCCAACCATCGCTGCAGCACTATTAGGCATAATCATTGGGACTGTCATTGGATTAACACGATCAGGGCCACGAGTATTTAAAACGTCATACTGTTCAAGAACCGTAGAAAGTCCACCGATACCAGTACCAAAAAAAAACACCAAGTCGCTCTTTGTCCAAATCTTGAATTTGAGCATCATCCCAAGCTTGTTTCACTGCTATCACGCCAAGTTGGCTACTTCTATCCATACGACGAGCTTGCACTTTACCTAAAATTTCAGATGAATCAATTTCTATTGTTCCAGCAATTTTTGCAGATAAACCTTCAGACCAAGTTGGATCTATATTTCTGATGCCCGATTTTCCTGATAGAGCATTTTCCCAAGTATCTTTGACATTTAATCCAATTGGAGTGACAGCGCCTAAACCAGTAATTGCTACACGTTTCGGCAAATCAATTCCAATATTATTTAATTTGAGGATTTCTTTATGAATGTGACTGCGTCACCAACAGTTTTTAAGTTTTTGACTTCTTCATCAGGAATTTTGACGCCAAACTTATCTTCAGCAGCCATCACTACTTCAACCATGCTTAGTGAATCAACTTCTAAATCATCAAGAAATGATTTGTCAACAGTAACTTTGCTTTGATCAACACCTGCAACTTCATTCAAAATAACTGCCAAATCACTAACGATTTGCTCTTCTGTCATTTATCTTGCCTTTCGAGATTGTTGGCTAACCAGTCCTTCTGTTTAACCTTACGGTACTACAATGACCTGCCCACAATATGCCAAACCTGCTCCGAAACCAAGCAGCAGAGCCAATTCTCCTGACTTTACTTCACCATTTTTCTTCAACGTATCTAACGCTAGGGGAATGGTAGCTGCAGTGGTATTGCCCATAGTGGTTCCATCTCTGGCAATTGCTACATGAGCAGGTAATTTTAGTGATTTCGCAATATGGTCTGTAATTCTCATATTTGCTTGATGTGGAACAAATGCTCCTAATTCTTCAACTGATACTCCAGCTTCATCAAGTATTTTTTGTGCGATTCCAACCATTTCCGTTATCGCCCATCGAAACACTTTTTGACCTTCCATTTTTAGAGCTGGAAAACCATCATTTGGATTGTCGTAAAATTCTGGCCAATTTTTTGTCATACAAATCCAATCCTTCAAAGAGCCATCGGCTCCCCAAACAGAATTACTAATTTGAAATTCTTTGGATTGAGAAATTACAAATGCTCCTGCTCCATCTGCAAATAAAAAAGCAGTGCCTCTGTCAAATTCACTTACAAAATCAGTCATTCTTTCTGAACCAACCACGATTACATTTTTAGAATCTCCAGAAACTACGGAAGAGTTGGCCATAGAAATTGCATATGTAAATCCAGAGCAAGCAGCTCCAATGTCAAAAGCTCCGGCGTTAAATGCTTTTATTTCATGTGCAATCTCCATAGCCAAATTAGGTAACTGTGCAGGATTAGTTGCAGTTGCCAAAATTACAAGGTCAATCTCGGAAGGAGTTATGCCTGAATTTTTAATCGCCTCGTTACATGCTTGAACAGCCATAGACACAACAGTTTCATTGGCGTTGGCATATCTTCTTTCTAAAATTCCAGATCTTTCTCTTATCCACTCATCTGAAGAATTAATTTTTGCTGCAATATCATTATTTTTCACAATTAATTTAGGTCGGTAAGTTCCTATACCAGTGACCTTCGCACCAAGATTTAAAGATGATTTAATTGGCATACGCACAATATACTATGTATGATTCGCGATAAATTCATTTGCGCTTGAGATGTCTGATGGATTTTTTATAGAAAAAGTTTCGATACTAGGATTTTCTCTCTTTGAAATTCCAGTCAATACTCCGCCTGGACATAATTCTAGTATTCCCGTGACACCTAATTCAATAAATTTCTTTTGGCACAGATCCCATCTCACGGAATTTGTTAACTGCCCAACTAGCTTGTTCATGGCATCAAAACCAGTTTCCATTTCTAAACCATCATAATTGCTAATAATCTTTGCAATAGGATTTTTAAAATTGAAATTTTCTAAACTTTTTTGAAATAATTTTAAAGAATCAGCCATAAATTTAGTATGAAATGCAGCAGAAACCGATAATTTGATTATTCGTACGCCATCTGGTTTAGATTCAATTAATTTATTAATATTTTCTATAGTTCCCCCAACCACTATTTGTTGGGAACTATTTCTATTCGCGACTTGAAGATCAAATATTTTTATTAAATTAAGAATATTTTCATCATGTTCACCTAAGATTGCCGCCATGCCAGTTTTATTTTGAGTAGTGACATTATTTGACATAGCTTTACCTCTCAGTATAGAAATTTCTAAAGCTTCTATTTTTGAGATAACTCCAGATAAGCAATACGCAACTATTTCGCCGACAGAATGACCAGCAAAAACTACCTTATCTAGCTTTGAAGAGGCTAGGTTTAATTTATCAAAAGATAACAATGAATTTAAAACAAGTAATGGTTGAGTGTTTTGTGTTTGATTAATTTCTTCTTGCTGTGCCTGGGATCCAAAGTAAATAAAATCGAAATTTAAAGATTTTGACAATTTAGTTGCATAATCATTTATCGATTCATCAAGTAACCAGTTTTCTAACATTTTTTGCGACTGAGAACCTTGACCTGGTGCAACGATAGCTAACACATAACTCCATTTTGGCTGATTTATAGTGAGTAGATAGTCTCTCAATATATACTATAAGAAAAGCAGATGAATTTAATTATATGAAAAATATTAATAAATACGAAATAAGCGGGATTCTATTTATCTCATTGTTAACTATTTTTATGTTTTGGGGATACCTGCTAGGCCACACTTCACCACCCTGGGATTTTTTCGGAGATTATTACACTCAAGCGTATTCATGGTGGGATTTAGGAAGTTTTTTTAGTCCAACAACTTATTTACCGTATTTAGTCTCAGGATTTCCGTCGCATTTGGGTTTACAAGTTAGTTCTTTTTATTTGCCGGTTGGTTTAATTGCTGAATTTAGTGATTACACAATTTTGAATGCGGCTCGATTACAGGCTATAACTATTTTATTTGGTTTAATTGGAGTATTTTTACTAGCAAAAAAGTTCGATCTAAATGTAATTCCAAGAATAATTGTTTCAATAGGATATTTTTTCTCTGCTGGTTTTTTTTCAAATGCTTCGCACATAGATATAGTAAGAGCTTGGAGCTTTTTTCCTTGGCTCTTACTATTAATGTTTCCAATTAAGAAGATTAGATTTTTAACTATACCTCTTGTTTCATTTATTTGGTTTCAATTTTTTGTAGGAGCCTATCCTGGAAACTTAGCAAGTTTTGCTTACTTATTCTCCCTATTTTCAATTATTTTAATTTGGAAATTTAAATTTAAATTTCTTGATTTATTGAAATGGTATTCCTTAACTTTACTTCCTGGAGTGCTCCTTTCTTCAGTAAAATGGATTCCATTTCTTATGACGGGAAATGGTCCCGTCATTGGTAATCAAGTCAAGGTAAATTTAGGTATCTTTTCAACTTTATTCTTTCCCTATGGAGGCACAGGTCAATCTGGTGACGTATTTCTTCCTAACGATTTAACCCAGAGAACTTTTTTTGTAATTCCAATTGTATTCATGTTAGCTTTTTTTGCGAATAAAAATAAAAAAGTTATTTTTACTGGCGTATCTTTTGTAGGATTATCTGTAATTCTTGGAATTGATTTTAGTGTCTTTACAAAGTGGCAAGAATTCTTGCCACTTCTTGAAATTAGCAGGTTTAGAACTATAGATTTTAAACCAGGAATTTCACTGGGCACAGCACTATTAGCAGGTTCTGGTTTTCACAATTTGATTAAATTCAATTTATACAAATCTCAAATTCGGGAAAAAATTCAAGTACTTATTAAATTATTTTTAGCTTTTGGTTTCTCTTTCTTAATCTTACTTATCGGTAAATCATACGATTTTACTCAATCTGATAACAGATTTACGCTAAATATAGTTTTAGTTAGTGCTTTAATGATAATAATTTTATTACTCATTCCAACCCAATTAAAAAATATTGCGAGTTTAATTACAATTATGATTGCAATTTATATTGGAATAAGTTGGGCTAATTACTTTAAAGATCCATGGCAAGTACCAAGAATTGGCACTGAAAATTCGTATTTTGGATCAGAAGTTTCTGAAATTATCAAAAATAAAAAACCAATTGAAAATTCCTACAGAGAACAAAGAGTTGGGCCAAGTTTACCCATTCCTTATCCTGGGGAAATGATAATCCAGTTTTGGAATTCTAATGAATTACGAAGAACATATTCTACAGGTGGATATGTGACTATAAAAGGGGAACCCAATTTTAATAAGTATGTTGAATATGCACTTGATCCAAAATATAGCCTGGTAATTAAATATTTAGAAAAAGAATCTAATTTAATGTTCCTAAATTCAAAAATCTTAAGCGTAGACCAATGTTTAGCTAATGCTTCTTGTAGTGAATCCAGATTAGATCATAAATTTAAGGAATACTTACCAGGAAAAATATTTGTTGAGATGGAGCCATTAAAGCAAGACTTTAGAATTGCGATCAATGAAATTGGATGGCGAGGTTGGAAAGTTACTGCATGTGACGAACAAGGTAATTGTCAAGAATCTGAAGTATCTAAACAAGAAGATGATCTAATATTAAGTTCTCTAATTCCTACCAATACATCGAGTATAATATACGAGTACAAAACTCCATATTTAATTCAAGCATGGGCGCTATTTTATTCCACTTTGGTGCTTATTTTAATTACTTCATTTATGTTAAATAAAAAAGAAAAGGCTGAAATTTGATACCTGTTTATATCCCAACATTTAACAATCCAACTTATACCAAGTACTTTATAGACCAGTTGATCAATTTTGACACAATAGAGTTAATAATTTTAGATAATAAATCAACAAATCCTAAAATGCTTCGCTTATTGGAAGGTTTGGATAAAAAAGTCAAAGTCATGCATTTGGATTCAAATCAA
>JBJSWT010000102.1:0-4628 GCA_046086025.1 Actinomycetes bacterium
ATTGGCTGGAAAGACGGAGTTCGAGCAATATATTGTATTTTGAAATACGGCTTGTTTAAATAATTAAAGATATAAACCAGCAGATTCTTCTCCCGAATCATTTGTTGCCACAGCATGGATGTCTCGTTCTCGAAGCAAAATGTAGTCTTGGCCTTGAAGTTCAACTTCATATCTTTCATCAGGTTCAAACATCACTCGGTCATTAACATTTACATTTCTAACGTTTGGTCCAGTTGCCACTACTCTTGCCCAAACTAATCTTTTTGCAACTTGAGCAGTTGCTGGAATTACTATTCCTCCGCTACTTTTTCTTTCACCATCAGTTGCGTCAATATGTACAAGTATTCGATCATTTAATAATCGAACCGGTAAACCATCTTTACCCTTAAAAGTTGTTTTTGCCATTTAAAAAATCTTACGAATTATTTTTAGACTCAAAATAGTGCCTATTGCTGCCCCTATAATTCTTTCAATTCTGTATTCACCATCTGGATGTGTAAAAAAGTTCTTAGCCAATTCTTTTCCACGATTTTTTAATCCTTCAGAACTTAATGCATACTCCAATTCAGAAAGATTTTTTGCCAATCTTTCTCTGGCAGCAATTATTTCTGCTTCAATTTGGTCTTGTTTCACAGCAATTCTCCGGAAGGTTTATCTAGTAAAAAGCGTACGCCGTAGAGTTAGATGTATTGATTGCGGGAGTGGCGAAATTGGCAGACGCACTAGACTTAGGATCTAGCGCCGCAAGGTGTAGGGGTTCAAGTCCCCTCTCCCGCACCAAAAATTTTTAAACCAAGAAATTACTAAACTGCCAAGGATCTGAATCATAATTTCTTTGATTTAATCCTTTATACAAATCATTTCTTGTTTTTAATGGATCCCAGTCAACTGCAACTGATCTCATTTCACCCAAGTATGGCTTGGCAATATCAAGCACATATTTCCAAGGTAATTGATCAGGAACAAGTACTCCTTCATTTGGATTTTCAATCATCCACATTGCAGCTGCTAAAACTGAACAAGCAACTTGCAAAGTTGTGGCAGATTGTCCTGGAACTAGTTTTCTTGCGTCATGAATTGAAAGCATCGATCCATACCACCAAGATTTATATTCATGCCCCATTAATAAAACACCTAAACGATCTTCCCCATCTATGATTTCTTCATTTAAAATTCTTTGATCTTTTTGTAAATCCCATTGACGCATTTCTAATTCAGTCATAGAAACAATGGCTTCATTTGATGGACAATAGGCGTAGTGAACAGTTGGCCTGTATATATCTTTTCCTGAGTTATCTTTAACAGTTAAATGTTCAGTAATGGTGAATGCTTCGCCATGTCTTATGACCATTCCAATGGTTTCAAAATCTGGCACCCAAGATCTAACCCAAGTTTTTGCTCCAGGTTGAGCAATTGCTATTTGATTACTTGGTCCATCATCTTTATGCATTGATGCATTTTTTGGTAATTCTTTTTCATGAGTACCCCAACCAATTTCAGCTGGTGCAATACCTTCTTCATAAAAACCTTCAACAGACCAAGTATTTACAAATTCATCAACTTTTTTAGGTTTATCTGTAATTTGTGTATCTCGCTCTGCGATGTGAATTACTTTTACCCCTAGTAGATGGGCTAATTCATTATATTTTTCTTCTTGTAAAGCTTTTTCAATCTTTTCATTACTTTTATTTTCTGCTTTTAATTTATTAGCAATTTCAACTAATGCCGCTTTTGTAAAGTGCGAGACTAATCCTGGGTTTGCTCCATGCTCGACAATTGCTGAAGGACCTTTCTTGTCCCAAGTTTTCATCATTTTTCTAATTCTCATATGTCTTGGATACAAAGTTCTGTCTAAAACTGGTCGTTGTGCGCCATCAACGTATGGATTCCATTCTTCAACTGAAGTATTTAAATACAAGACATTGTTGTCATGACACCACTGCAAAATTGCATTGCAATCAATATTCCATGCAAGATCCAATAAAAGATCTCCGGAGGACAAATAGGATTTTAATTTGCTATCAAGATTTTCTTGTGTTACTTGATCAATTTTGAAAGTAACTCCTTGACTGATTTCATTTTTAAGTCTTTGAGTTTTATCTTCTTTATCAATTACTGTGACTTGATTAGGTTTAGCAAAATGCTTCAAAATTAAAGGTAATGTGCACTGGGCAACTGATCCTGCTCCAAGAACTAGGACTCGACCGGTGAAGTTAACGTTCAATGAACCTCCAAATTATTTGTAGTTGGAGGCACAATAATACAACCCGAAAGACTTCAAGGCATTAATTTTGAACAAGATTTTCAAAAATAATACAAAATTTTTCTAGAGCTTTTCCGCGATGACTAATCCCATCTTTAACATCATCTGTCAATTCTGAAACAGTTTTTTCATATCCCTCTGGAACAAAAATAGGATCGTAACCAAAACCATTTTCACCTCGAATGTCTTTGACTAATGAGCCAAACATTTGCCCATCAACTACAAATTCGAGATTGTTGGCTTTATCTGTATAGGCAATCGCACACTCAAAATGGGCTTTTAAGTATTTATCCTCAAAATTCTTTATTTCAGAAAGAATTTTCTCTAAATTTTTTTTATCTGTTGCCCCAACACCTGCATATCGTGCGCTAAATATGCCGGGGCGATTATCCAAAGCCTCAACAACTAAACCTGAATCATCAGCCAAGGCAGGCAAATTTGTGGCCGAATTTATAGCCCTTGCTTTGATGAGAGCATTCTCAGCAAAAGTAGCACCCGTTTCTTCAACATCAGGAATGTTTTCAAAATCCTTTTGGGAAACCAGAGAAACCTTAGGCAATTTTTTCGTAAGAATTCTTTGAAATTCTTCTACCTTGTGAGTGTTAGCTGTGGCTAACACAATTTTTTTCATGATTTAAGAAAGGGCCTGTTTTTGAAGTTGAGTTATTTCTTGGCAACCTTTTGAGGCAAGATCTAACAATTGATCTAACTCATTTTTATCAAAGGGTGCACCTTCGGCTGTGCCTTGAACTTCGATAAATTTGCCACTTCCAGTCATAATCACGTTCATATCAGTTTCAGCCCTTACATCATCTTCATAATGAAGATCTAATCTGATTTCACCATCAATTACTCCAACACTTACTGCGGCCACTGAATCGGTCAAAACATTTTCAACCGAACTAATGAATCCTTTTTCTTTGGCCCAACGAAGTGCATCCACTAACGCGACATAAGCTCCTGAAATTGCTGCAGTTCGAGTCCCACCGTCTGCTTGTAAAACGTCACAATCTAGAACAATTGTGTTTTCACCCATTGCTTTGTTGTTAACGATTGCTCGTAAACTTCTGCCAACTAATCTAGAAATTTCTTGAGTTCTTCCCCCAAGTTTTCCTTTGACAGATTCTCGGTCTGATCGAGATTCAGTAGATCTTGGCAACATTGCATATTCTGCAGTTACCCAACCTTCACCACTGTCTTTTTTAAATCTAGGTACACCTTCGCTAAAAGTTGCTACGCACAAAACTCTGGTTCTACCAAAATGAACTAAACATGAACCTTCAGCATTTTCTAACCAATTTCTTTCAAACTTAATTGGTCTTAATTGGTTTGCGCCTCGCCCATCACTTCTAGCCATTAATATTCCAATCTTTTCTCATAATGAACCTACACTAATTACCTCAGGACCTAAAAACCTTTTTGCCAGTTTGGCAAAATTTTTGCTTTCTCCTGTCACTAAGAATTCGTGGTTTGGATTTTCTTCAGTTTCAGGTCTTTGCAAATTCTTTGACACCAATACTCGATATAAATCTTGGGCAGTTTCTTCCGCACTAGACACTATTGCCACATCAGTTCCTAAGGTGTAACCGATTACTCCACTTAGTAATGGAAAGTGTGTGCAACCTAAAACAACGGTGTCAATTCCTGACGTCTTTAAATCCTTTAAATAATCTTGTGCAACTTGAAGTAAATCTTCACCTGAAGTAATTCCTTTTTCAACAAATTCAACAAACCTTGGACAAGCGTGAGTAGTAAGTGATATGTCTAGAGCTGCAGCGAATGCATCGTCATACGCACCACTTTCAATTGTTGCTCGAGTTCCAATGACTCCAACTTTTTTATTCCTAGTAACAGTTACGGCTCTTCTAACAGCTGGGCCAATAACTTCAAGAACTGGAACTTTGTAGCGTTCGCGAGCATCTCTCAAAGTTGCCGCAGAGGCAGTGTTACAGGCAATTACTAAAGCTTTAACGCCATCTGCAACTAATTTGTCCATAATGTTTAGGGCAAATTCTCTAACTTGAGCAATTGGTTTTGGACCATATGGACCATTAGCCGTATCGCCTACATATTTAATAGCCTCATTTGGAAGTTGATCAAGAATTGCTCGGGCAACAGTTAAGCCCCCGACCCCAGAGTCCAGGATTCCAATTGGCAATTTATTCATAAGTTAAGAAGTAAGCCTATTGGGTAAAACAATTCAATATTTATGTCTAGGTTTGTCATAAATATTGCCTCAATTACCCCACTAATTAACAATTTACCCAAAATCTATGCACAAAACTTGTTCAAATGTTGTCCAAAATCCAAATCTAGAGATATGGTCTTTAACAGCCCGAAATGCGGGCGGTAGCAGTTTGAGGAT
>JBJSWT010000103.1:0-4810 GCA_046086025.1 Actinomycetes bacterium
TAAAAGTGCGTTATTTAAATAGTGTGTATGTGCCCTCGGAGGGAATTGAACCCCCAACCTATTGCTTAGGACGCAGTCGCTCTATCCGTTGAGCTACGAGGGCGAAGTAATTTCTAGCCTAATTGATTTAGTAAAACAAATTTAATTTAGTGCAACAAAACTGTTAGTTTTTCTCCTGAATTAATTGCAAGTTCTAAAGCATCATTTGTTGAAGTGCTCACTAAAACAACCAAACCAGCATTGGATCCAAAAGAGGACTTCTTTTCGG
Organism: Actinomycetes bacterium; assembly: GCA_046086025.1. Taxonomy (GTDB): domain Bacteria; phylum Actinomycetota; class Actinomycetes; order S36-B12; family UBA5976; genus ATZT02. The sequence continues at coordinate 269 of JBJSWT010000103.1, forward strand.
CTAAAGCAACCACCATTACTTTTTGTGCTATTAAACCACCAAAAATACCTTGAGAATTATTAAGTTTTACAACATCAACAATTGCACCAGGTTTTAAAATTGAGGCAATTTCTGAATCGTTGATGCGAATTCCAACAATTCTTTGATTTTTGTCATTTTGATTACTTGAAATAAGTCTTGAGGAAGTTAGCTGTTCACCATTTGAAATATTGGCAGTCAACATTTTTCCTATAATTTCTTCCTTTTTTAAACTATTGGGAGCTATTGCAGAAATTGGGATTCGAGCTACTTTTAAATCAGTGCTATTCAAAACTGTGCCACTAGTTAATTCTTTACTGGCCACAATTACGTCTTGTGTAGCAAAATTATTGGCGACTTTGTCTACAACTGAGTAAATAACTATTGCTAAGAGGCAATAGGCAATAGTTTTTCGATAAATCTTAAACAGGGTAAATAGATCTTTTTTTGTAATATTTACTTCTAATTTTCTCATTATTCAAAAATAAAGGATTTGTAAAAATAATGCTGGTCTTGCCAATTAAACTGTGGATAACTATTTTTCAGTTTTTGTTTTAGTAGCTTTTTTCTCAGCTTTAGGGGTATCTTTCTTAGAAGCATCTTTAGCTTTTTCATCTTTTTTAGGCTTTGTGTCAGGTTTTTTCTTTTCTCTGGAATCTGTTCGATAAAACCCTGAGCCTTTAAAAACAACTCCTACAGCACCAAACTTCTTTCTAACTTCGCCACCACATTCTTCACATTTGGTAATTGCTGCGTCAGAAAAAGATTGCACAACTTCAAATTCATGTTCACATTCTGTACATGCATATTGATAAGTAGGCATAGGACATATTGTGCCAATTACTCAACTTGGAAGCATCTTGGACTTACTATTTATATATATGCACTTTCCCCCATATCTTTTAGTTGCACTTGGTGGTGCGATTGGAAGTGTTGTGCGATGGATGATTTCGATTCGACTAGATGATTCTTTAGCACTTTTACCTTTAGGAAAAGAAGGTTTTGCTTGGCCAACCTTATTAATTAACATCATTGGTTGTTTATTAATTGGTTGGATTGCAGGACATAGAAAACACTCTTTAGATGTTTGGCATTTCTGGGTAGTTGGAGTTTTAGGTGGCTTCACAACTTTTTCAACTTTTATTTTGGAAACTACTTGGCAATTACAATCACAAAATTGGATTTATGCCTTTACTTACGTTTTCATAACTTTTATCGCTTGTTATATAGCTGCAAGTTACACCTTAAAAAAATCTGAACAAAGAAGTAATCGATGAACGAAACTGTTTCCACATTATTTGCCGTAGCAATTGGTGGAGCACTGGGTGCAATGCTTCGCTATCGCTTGAGATTTATTACAAAAAATTCAAAAATTTCGATGGGATCTTTACCTGCCAACATAATTGCTTCATTTATTTTAGGACTTATTACTGCACTTTTTGCTGATGCTTTTTTTGCTATGGAAGGCTGGCAGGCTTGGTTTCAACCACTTTTAACTGTTGGTTTTGCAGGATCGTTATCTACTTTTTCAACTCTTGCTTTAGAAATGCATGAGAACACTAAAAAAAGAAACTGGACGACCACTTTTGGTTATGCTGCATTTACTTTCGGGGCAGGACTAGCTGCTTTTGGTATTGGTTTATTTTTAGGAACTTCAATTCCGGTTTAGTCAGGATCTGGTGTAGTGAAATGAATTGATCTATATGGTGTGGCAATTGTGTGAATACTCATATCGTGAGATTCTTTAGGAATTTCTAAGATAAATTCCAAATCAAATAACAAAACAATCCTTTTCACATCTTCAGAAATTTGAGCTAGGACTCGATCATAAAAACCTTTGCCTTTACCTAATCTTGTGCCGTTAACATCAACTGCAAGGCCCGGCAAAATTACTGCACCTAGGTTTTTTATTTCTTTAGCTAAAACCCCTTCACCTACAGGTTCTTTTATGCCAAAAGGTCCATGAGCAAAACTATCCGGATTTTTTATCCATAAAAGATCATCACCGTTAATTCTTGGTAACCAAACATTTCTTCCAATTTTTCTAACTTCATTAATTAAATCTTTTGTTGGTGGTTCTTCTGGTAACGACATGTAAATGCACACATCACCACTTGTTTTAGAAAGTTCAAACAGTCCACGTTTAGTAAGTTGGTCAATATCGAAATCGCTTAATTTAGTATTTCTTCTTGTTTCCTGCAGACGTTTTCGCAAAGATTGCTTGGTCTCTTGGGGTTCTTGTGTAGGCATTGGACAAGAAGCATACTCGGTACGCGTAATCTTTATGCATAAAGTAAGTAGCTAGAAGGATTTGGGAAAAAGCGTGAAAAAAGTTTTAAAAGCAGTGGTTCCAGTTGCAGGATATGGAACTAGGTTTTTACCTGCCACAAAAGCTACTCCAAAAGAAATGCTTCCTGTAGTTGATAAACCTGCTATTCAATATGTAGTTGAAGAAGCAGTTGCAGCAGGACTAGATGATGTTTTATTTATAACCGGTAGAAGCAAACGTGCCTTAGAAGATCATTTTGATGATTCACCTGAATTAGAAAATGAATTAGCAAAACAGAATAAAAATGATTTGTTAGAAAAAGTTAAAGATCCAGCAGAATTAGCCAAAATCCATTTCGTGCGACAAGGTGTGCCTAAAGGTTTAGGCCATGCAGTTTTGATGGCAAAAGAACACGTTGGAAATGAACCATTTGCAGTTTTACTTGGCGATGACTTAATTGACCCAAGAGATTATGTCTTACAAAAAATGTTTGAAGTGCAACAAAAACATGGTGGATCAGTTGTGTTATTGATGGAAGTTGCACCAAGTGAAATTCATCTTTATGGTTCAGCAAAGATTGAAAAAACAGATCAAGATGGTGTTGTAAAAGTACTTGATTTAGTTGAAAAACCAAATCAAAAAGATGCACCAAGTAACTTTGCAGTTATTGGTAGATATTTGTTTAATCCAAAAGTATTTGAAGTTTTAGAAAATACTAAACCAGGTAAAAATGGTGAAATTCAATTAACTGATGCTATGAAAACTTTAGCTAAAGATGTAAACACAAATGATGGTGGTGGATTACACGCAGTAATTTTTAAAGGCAGACGTTATGACACAGGCGATAAATTATCTTATTTACAATCAGTAGTGCAATTAGCAAGTGAAAGAAAAGATTTTGGTCCTGCATTTACTCAATGGTTGAAAGATTTCGTAAAAACTTTAGGTAATTAATTATGGCGCCTTTTTGGCCCGTTGTTTTAAAGCAAGATAACTTAATTTTAAGACCTTTAAAATACACAGACAAATTTGCTTGGGCAAAAATTCGAGATCAAAATGAAAATTGGTTTAAAGAATGGGAAGCAACAGTTCCTGAGGAATTTAGTGATGGAAAATTAAACTTTTTTCAAATAGTTAAAAGATTAAAACAAGAAGCACGAGAACAAAGAAGTCTTCCTTTTGTTATGCAAGTCGATAAAAAATTAGTGGGACAAGTAACAGTGGGAAATATTAATTATGGTTCCACCAGAAGTGCCTACATTGGTTACTGGATTGGACAAGAGTTTGCCGGTAAAGGTTACACACCATTAGCTGTTGCTATGGCTATTGATTATTGTTTCGAAAAATTGAAATTACATCGAATTGAAATTGCCATAAGACCAGAAAATGAAAAATCGATAAGAGTTGCTGAAAAACTTGGTTTAAGAAAAGAGGGTTTAAGACCTAACTTTTTACATATAAATGGAGCTTGGCGAGATCATGTGATTTATGCAATACATGAAGATGAATTAACTGATTCTTTAGTTTTAAAACTAAGAAATAAGTAAAAAGTTTATTATTTTTTAAACACACCCCAATTTTTCTAAATAAATAATCACCAATACTTCTAACCTATTAACATGGGGTCAGGTTTACTGCTAGCTATCGTGCTGGGTCTTTGGGCAATAGTCCTATATCCCACTTTTGCAAAAAATCGCGAACAATCAAATGAAACAAAATCAATAGCAAGATTTAACAATGCAATGAAATCAATTAGTCAATTAATTCCAGATAGAAAAAGTGATAAAGGTTCAGTTTCTTTAACAGCTGCAAAAAGAAGAAGAAATGTTACTTACTTTTTATTTCTTGTAAATATTGGAATAATTATTGCTTCATATTTTAATTACGTTCCTCAAACTTTTAGCTTTGTTCCACTAGGAATTTTATTGCTTTGGTTAACCACAGCATTTATTGCAGCACAAAGATTAAGTGATGAATCAAAACCAATTGTGACAAATGTAATTAGAAAAAACTATGTTATTCATAAAAAACCAGTTGAAACAAAAACATTTATTAAGACTGATCCTGAACGAGATTTAATTATGGATGAAAGACCATTTGAAAAAGTTGAAGAAAAAGTTGAGCAAGAAGTGACAGAAGGTGCTAAATTCTTCGAAGCATTAAAGAAAGCTAAAGGCGCTTAGATCCACTTACTAAACCACATACGGGCTAGCCATTCATCTTTTGGTAATGAAATTGCTGTCCAAATTGGGTAA
>JBJSWT010000104.1:0-3083 GCA_046086025.1 Actinomycetes bacterium
AGGTTTAATTTCAATAGTTTTTCCTGTGATTGTTGAAATCCAATCAATGAATGCTTGATCACTTGCATGAAGTTTTTCAACTTCAACAAATGTCACAGGAATATTAGGTAATTCAAATTCAGGATTAGATTCAGCAATTAAAGAATCATTCCAATTGGTGATTTCTCCAGTTAATAAACCAGCTACAGCATTAGGACTTAATACAATTCCATCTAAACCTTCACCGTAATAAACAACGGTAGAAAATTGATTCATTAACGAGGTCTTAAATTCTGAAGCATTACACATTTCAGGTTCAGCTGCAGAGTTATCTGTGACTACAATATTTGGTTCTGCTGCTTCATTATCAATAGTTACTAAAGATTCTGGACAAGACGTTGTATACAAATCAATTCCAGATTGCAAAACATTTTGAGTATTTTCAGAACCTTTAACAATTACTTCACCATTGGCACATAACACTTCTTGTTCGGCATAACTTGCCAAAACTTCTGGTGGGATAGGTGGGGTACATGCAGATGCGAAAAGAGTAAAACTTACTAAAGAAACTAGAACTGATTTTTTGATCATGTAACTATCTTCTCCTATAAATGATTTTCCCGAGTAGAGGCAAGATATCTAACCTCTACTCGGGAAAAATTTCCCTTAACTAAATGGTCGAGATCTAGTTAGAGAATTTTTCTATTTGTGACTTGGCCAAATCAAGCATTTTGCCTGACATAGGGATGTAACCAAGTTTTCCTGCTTGTTTTGGACCACAGCTATTGATTAGATATTTTGCATAATCTTCAACAGCTTTTGCTTTTGAATCTGTTTGTGCATTTGGTCCGATGATGTAGGTGACTGCAACTAAGTTGTAAGCACCTTTGATCTTTGCACTCCAATCAAGACCTACAAGTCCAGATGGTTGCAAGTTAGTTTGTTTTGAAATGAATTTTCCTGCAGATGCAGTTGTTGGAAGAACATATTCACCGTTTGCGTTCTTCAAACTTGCATAAGTTTTAACTCCTTGAGCTTTCAAATCAGCAAGATCTGCATAACCAATTGAGTTTGCTGTGTCTTTGATTGCTGTAGTTAATTGTTGGTTTGAAACAAAACCAAGGGATCCTGCTGGCGCACCTTTTCCGTTAGCAGAAGTGAAGACACCATTTCTTTTCCATGGTGAAACTTTTCTGTTAACTAAATAACCTGAGAAGTTATCTGTGGTTCCTGAGTTTGAAGAACGATAAATAACCACGATTGATTTATCAGGTAATTTTGCACCCTTGTTTAGTTTTGCAATTGCTGGATCGTTCCATTTAGTAATGGTTCCTGCAAATATTCCACCAAGTGTTGGATCATCTAGTTTTAGGCTTGTTAAACCTTTTACGTTGTATGCAACAGCTATTGGAGCGGCAACAATTGGGGCAAAGTTGAATCCACCAGGACGACCTGTGAATTCCTTGCTTCCAAAAGCTGCATCTGATCCTGCAAAGTCAAAGTTTCCTACTGCGAATTGATTACGACCAGTTCCTGAAGAACTTGATACATAAGCAACTGTGTGATCACTGTATGAAGCAGAGCATGCTGCTTGGAATGTTCCTTGGAAAGATGCTCCACCACCTGTAATGCTTTCAGCATTTGCAGCAACTGCACTTGTTGCAACTACCCCAAGTGCAACTGCGATGCTTAAAAGTCCACGTTTGGTACGTGACATATTTTCTTTTCTCCCTTATTTATTAGTGAGAATTTTTCTCACTAAAAGTCTTACTATTAACAATGTAAGTACGCCTTGTTAACAACAGATTGACAATCACCATTCATTTTTCTGACATTTAAGTTAATTTTTGGTGAACGCATGTCTCATTTGTTTCTTATTAACCAAACAATCCGTTCACATAATCGTGAGTTCTAGGATCTTTTGCGTTCTTAAATACTTGTTGAGTTAAACCTGCTTCAACAATTTGTCCAGGATTTCCATCTAGAGCTAAGAAAAATGCAGTGTAATCAGAAACTCTTAGTGCTTGTTGCATATTGTGAGTAACAATTACTACGGTCATATCTTTACTAATTTCTCTAATTGTTTCTTCAATATGTCTTGTGGAACCCGGATCAAGCGCAGAACAAGGTTCATCCATAAGTAGAACTTTTGGATTAACAGCTAAAGCTCTTGCAATACATAATCTTTGTTGTTGACCACCCGATAATGATTGAGCAGATGCATTTAAACGATCTTTAGTTTCATTCCACAAACTTGCTTTTTTAAGGCAAGATTCCACAATTTCATCTGGATTTGAAAACGGGATTTGGGCAAGTCTTAAACCTGACAAAACATTGTCTTTAATACTCATGGTTGGGAAAGGATTTGGTTTTTGGAAAACCATGCCAACTTGGGTTCTTATGTCTACTGGATCAACATCTTTGTCATAAATGTCTCGTCCTTCATAGAAAACTTTTCCAGCTAATGCAGCTCCTGGAATAAATTCATGCATGCGGTTTAGAACTCTGATAAAAGTTGATTTTCCACAACCTGATGGTCCGATAAGTGCAGTTACAGAGTTTTCTGGAAAAGCTAAATTGATATCGGCCAAAATCATTCGGTTTCCAAACCAAACGTAAAGTCCTTGAGTCTCAAGATGAGCTATGGAATCAACAAGTTTTAACCTTTGGTGATCCTCGACTACCATTGCATTCATTTTTATTCCTTCCCCTGGATTGATATCTTGTAACGCTGTCATTTATCTAGCCTTTCCTTTTGGTGATAAAACTCTTGCTAAAGCAAACAAAATTCCCACAACGATCATGAGAACAAAAGCTGCTCCCCAAGCTCTTTGAATACTTGATTCATAACCTGAACCTAAGAATTGGAAAATATAAACAGGAATGGTGGCAACTGGATCTTTAAATGGATTTAAATTTGTGCCATTGGTATTAGAAGTTGTTAATAGTAGTGGAGCGGTTTCTCCCACAACTCTTGCTACCCCAAGAATTACTGCAGTAATAATTCCAGCCTTAGCAGTTGGTAAAACTATTCGCATAATTACTCTTGCTCTACTTGAACCAAGAGCAGTTGCTGCATCTCTTAATTCTTTTGGGACAAGTTT
>JBJSWT010000105.1:0-5001 GCA_046086025.1 Actinomycetes bacterium
AGAAGAAAGATTACAAGATCTTTATAATCGTGGAATTAAAAATGGTGTAGAAATTGAAAATGTTGATAAAAATCAATTAAAAGAATTAGAACCTAGAGCTAAAACTTTTAATCAAGCTTTATGGTCACCAAATACTGGATCTGCAAGCCCTTACAAGGTAATAAAAGCCATGGAAAAATCATTTGTTTCATTAGGTGGCCAAATGATGTTAAAACAAAGTTTTGTCAAAGTTGAAAACGGTGAAGTTTTTTTACAGAATCAAAAAATTAAGGCAAATCACATAATTAATACTGCAGGACTTTATGCCGATAAAGTTGCCCACAAATTTGGGTTTGGTCATAAATATCGAATGCTTCCATTCAAAGGTCTTTATTGGTATGCCCCAAATCAAACTAATAAGTTAACCCGCCATATTTATCCTGTGCCAGATCCAAGAAATCCATTCTTAGGAGTTCATCTAACAGTTACTGATGAAGGAAAAGTAAAAGTTGGTCCAACTGCAATTCCAGCACTTTGGCGAGAAAATTATCGATTAATAAAAAACTTTAGAGTTCAAGAATTACTCCAAGTCGCAAAAGATTTACCAAAAATGGCATTTTCGCCTCATCATGATTTTTTTGAATTACTCAAACAAGAATTACCAAAATATTCAAGAAAGTATCTAATTAAACAGGCTTCCCTTTTAGCTGATGGAATTAAAGTTGAAGACTTTAATGTTCGAGGAAAAGCTGGAATCAGAGCACAACTTTTCGATATTGAACAAAACAAACTAGAAATGGATTTTGTGCTTGAAGGAGACAAAAATTCCACACATGTGCTCAATGCAGTTTCACCAGCATGGACATGTTCTCTTTCTTTTGCTAAATATGTATATGAGTTCATGCAAAAGAATCAACAAGTACATAAGGTTGGTAACTAAATGATAAAAGTGTTTGTGCCAATCGATGATGCTGCTTGCTCTGTAGGAGCAAATGAAGTTGCTCAAGAAATTCAAAACCAAGCAAAATCTAAAAATATTGAAATTGAAATTATTAGAAATGGCTCTAGAGGAATGCTTTGGCTTGAACCATTAGTTGAAGTTGAAATTGAAAATGTTCGATATGGCTATGCAAATGTTGAAGAAAGCAAAGTTAAAGAACTTTTTGAATCAAATTTCTTAACAAATAAAACTCACCCCTTATCAATTGGTGAAGTAGATAATCATGAGTGGTTAAAAAATCAAACCAGAGTCACTTTTCAAAGAGTTGGCATCATTGATCCTGTAAATATTAATGATTATGAGAATCATGGCGGACTTGTTGGCTTAAAAAATGCTTTAAAATTAACCGATTCTCAAATAGTTAACGAAGTAACGGAATCTGGTCTACGAGGTCGAGGTGGTGCAGGTTTTCCTGCAGGAATTAAATGGAAAACCGTTTTAAACACCTCAAGTGATCAAAAATATGTTTGCTGTAATGCAGATGAAGGAGATTCTGGAACTTTTGCAGATCGAATGCTGATGGAAGGAGATCCTTTCACGCTTATTGAAGGAATGACCATAGCTGCAATTGCAGTTGGTGCTACAAAAGGATTTATTTATATTCGTTCTGAATATCCTGCAGCAATTAAAACTATGAACAAAGCAATTATTGAAGCTAATAAATTTGGATTATTAGGAAAAAATATTTTAGGAAGTAATAAAGAATTTCAAATTGAAGTAAGAAGTGGTGCAGGTTCTTATGTTTGTGGTGAAGAAACTGCGATGCTTGAAAGTTTAGAAGGAAAACGTGGAGTTGTTAGAGCAAAACCACCACTTCCTGCAATTGAAGGTTTATTTGGAAAACCCACAATTATTAATAACGTTTTAACTTTGGCAAGTGTGCCAATGGTTTTAGCAAAAGGTGCAAATTTTTATAAATCTTTAGGAACTGAAAAATCAAAAGGTACTCAAGTTTTCCAATTAGCAGGAAACATTAAACATGGAGGAATTTTTGAAACCTCATTTGGAATTTCATTAAATGATTTAATAAATAAATTTGGTGGTGGAACTTTAACTGGTAAAAAAATTAAAGCTGTACAAGTTGGTGGACCACTTGGTGCATATTTAGCAGAAAATAAATTTAATACTTCAATGGATTATGAATCTTTAGCATTAGCTGGTGGCATGTTAGGTCACGGTGGAGTAGTTGTCTTTGATGAAACAGTTGACATGTCAGAACAAGCAAGATTTGCTATGGAATTTTGTGCTGAAGAATCTTGTGGTAAGTGCACCCCTTGTCGAATTGGTTCAACTAGAGGAGTTGAAGTAATAGACAAAATTGTGAAGGGTGAAAACAAAGCAGCCAATGTGCACTTATTGCTAGATCTATTAGATGTGATGACTGAAGGCTCACTTTGTGCCATGGGAGGCCTAACTCCCCTTCCGGTACGAAGCGCGCTGGAAAACTTTCCTGAAGACTTCACTTTGATTTCTGCTCCAGTTCCAGCACAATAGATATAGATATGACAATTCTTAGAGAACCAGATTATGGAACACCAGCAGTTTCTAATGATCAAAGTGTCAAAGTAAAAATTGATGGCATTGATGTAGAAGTTCCTGCCGGAACTTCTGTCATGAGAGCAGCTGCTGAAGTTGGAATTCAAGTTCCAAAACTTTGTGCCACAGATTCTTTAAATGCATTTGGTTCTTGTCGCATGTGTTTAGTTGAAATTGATGGCAAAAAAGGAACACCTGCATCTTGTACGACTCCTTGCGAGCAAGGCATGGTGGTTAAAACTCAAACACCAAAAGTTGAAAGATTACGTCGTGGAGTTATGGAACTTTACATTTCAGATCATCCACTTGATTGTTTAACTTGTCCTGCAAATGGTGATTGCGAATTACAAGACATGGCAGGAGTGGTTGGTTTAAGAGATGTTCGTTACGGTTTTGAAGGAAATAATCATTTACATGAAGAAACAGATTCTTCTAATCCATATTTTTCTTATGATTCAAGCAAATGCATAGTTTGTAATAGATGTGTTAGAGCCTGTGACGAAATTCAAGGAACTCTTGCCTTAACAATTCAAGGACGCGGATTTAATTCTCGAGTTTCAGCTGGTGGCACAGACTTTATGAGTAGTGAGTGTGTTTCATGCGGTGCATGTGTGCAAGCTTGTCCAACTGCAACGCTAGAAGAAAAAAATGTTATTGATTTAGGAATGCCAACTAGAACTGTTTTAACAACTTGTGCATATTGCGGAGTTGGATGTTCCTTTAAAGCAGAACTTCGTGGTGATGAATTAGTCAGAATGGTTCCTTACAAAGACGGTGGAGCTAACGAAGGACATAGTTGCGTTAAAGGTCGATTTGCTTGGGGTTATGCAACTCATCCTGATAGAAAAACCAAACCAATGATTAGACAAAAAATATCTGATCCTTGGCAGGAAGTTTCATGGGAAGAAGCAATTAGTTTTGCAGCATCTGGATTAAAAAATGTGCAACAAAAATATGGCAAACAATCAATAGGTGGCATAACTTCATCACGTTGTACTAATGAAGAAGTATTCGTAGTACAAAAAATGATTAGAACAGCCTTTGGCAACAACAATGTTGATACTTGTGCCAGAGTGTGCCATTCCCCTACTGGTTATGGCTTAAAACAAACTTTTGGAACTTCAGCTGGAACTCAAGATTTCAAATCGGTGGCAAAAGCAGATGTCATCATGGTTATTGGTGCAAATCCATTTGCAGCTCATCCCGTATTTGCATCCAGAATGAAAAGAAGATTAAGACAAGGTGCTCAATTAATAGTTTTAGATCCAAGAGAAACAGAAACTGTTAAAAATCCACATATTGAAGCAAAACATCATTTACAACTTCTACCTGGAACAAATGTTGCCGTAATAAATGCTTTAGCCCATGTTGTAGTAACAGAAAAATTACTTGATGAAGAATTTGTTAAACAACGTTGTGATTTAGAAGCTTTTGAAGCTTGGAAAGAATTTATTGCACTTCCAGAAAATTCACCTGAAGTTGTCGAAACTATTTCTGGAGTAAAGGCAGAAGAAATAAGAAATGCGGCTAGACTTTTTGCAACAGCAAAAAATTCTGCTATTTATTACGGATTAGGTGTAACTGAACATTCTCAAGGTTCAACCATGGTTATGGGAATGGCAAATCTTGCAATGGCAACAGGAAATATTGGAAGAGAAGGAGTGGGAGTAAATCCACTTCGCGGTCAAAACAATGTGCAAGGTTCTTGCGACATGGGATCTTTCCCACATGAATATTCTGGATATAGACACGTTGGGGATGATTCAGTTAAAGAATTATTCGAATCAATGTGGAATGCGCCAATGCAATCAGAACCTGGTTTAAGAATTCCAAACATGTTAGATGCAGCAATTGCTGGAGAATTTAAAGGAATTTATATTCAAGGAGAAGATATTGCTCAATCTGATCCAAATGTTAAACACGTAAAAGAAGCATTAGCTTCCATGGAAATGGTTATTGTGCAAGATTTATTTATAAATGAAACAGCACAATTTGCTCACGTATTTTTACCAGGAACATCATTCTTAGAAAAAGATGGAACTTTTACCAATGCTGAAAGAAGAATAAACAGAGTAAGACCTGTTATGGCAAGTAAAACTGGTAAATCTGAGTGGCAAGCAACTTGTGATTTAGCTAAAGCTATGGGTTATGAAATGGATTATGACAATGCTTCCCAAATTATGGATGAAATTGCCAAATTAACTCCAACATTTGCTGGTGTAAGTTTTGCCCTCCTTGATGAAGTTGGTTCTGTGCAGTGGCCATGTAATGAAAAAGCACCACTAGGAACTCCAATCATGCACGTGGATCAATTTGTGCGCGGTAAAGGAAACTTTGTAGAAACTCCATATGTGCCAACTGAAGAAAAAACTAACAGAAAATTCCCACTACTTTTAACAACAGGAAGAATACTTTCGCAATATAACGTTGGTGCTCAAACTAGAAGAACCGCAAATGTTGCTTGGTATCCAGAAGATGTTTTAGAA
>JBJSWT010000106.1:0-5832 GCA_046086025.1 Actinomycetes bacterium
CCTGAAAGTAGCATTGAGAAAACAAATTTATGACCATCGGGTTTTACTTTTGAATGATCTCTTTTCAAATAGCCTTTAGTGTTACTGATAAATAAATAACCAATTATAAAAAATACAAAAGCCCAAATTAAAAGTAATAAATTAAAACCATCAGGCACAGACCAGGCTATTAAAATTGGTCCAATTACTGCACCTATTGCAAAACCTGCATTTAAAATATTTACAAGCCTTACTGCTTTTGCACTTCCTCCCCGAGATAAAAATTGACTAATAGTTGCATCACATGCTCCAAATCCAACGCCAACTATTCCTACTCCTAATAAAGTTATATTCCAATTACTGGCATAACCAATTAATAAAGCTCCAAATCCCATAACTGGAACACCTAGTCCTCCAACTAACGAAGCTTTAAATTTGGAAACTGTGAAAGTGCCAAGTGCTACTCCAACTAGGGCAGTTACTCCATGGATGAAAAAAATTATTCCACTTTGTCCAAGACTTAAGCCAAATTTTTCTCTAAAAAATGGAACCATCACCCCATAAGAGGAAGTGAAACCTCCCATTATTGCAAAGATGGCAATACCTGAAGAAATTGATAAATTATTTAGTTTTAAAGGCGCATGAGTTAAAGTCATTTTTTCTTAACTTATCTTATTAATGAATTTATTTACAAAGACGCCATTGGCGCATCTGGTGCAGGTGGTCTAGATAACAAAACTTGAATCTTTCCCGTTATAGACCAACCTCCAGATTCAAAAGGAATAATAAAAGCTTCTCCTTTATTTATTTCAAAATTTCCTTGTTTTTCTGTGCTTATAATTCCTTTCCCATCTGTTGCTAAAAGAATTGAAAAACCTGGAGGAAATTCAATTGTTGCATTATTTGGTTTTACTAAATGAGATCTAAAATAGGGATCTGCTTGAACAGGTAACATACTTTGCATAAGAGTTGAATCAGAATTTTCTGATACCACTAGTTTTTCTAAATCTGATTTTTCTAATGCGTTTAAATCTAATGCTTGCAGAGCTAAATCAAAACCTAAATTTAAATGCCCATCTTTTTTACCGTCAACTGCAAAACCTTCCCATTCCAAAAGAATTGAAAAATCTGTTGGTTCTTGAAGTTCTAATATAAAAATATTTTCAGCAATTGCATGGGGCATTCCTGCAGGAACTAAAATTCCTTCACCTTTTTTTACTTTTCTTTTATTTAAGGAACTAATTAATCCATTTGTGTCTTCATTTTCAACCATTGTTTTTACTTTTGAAATTGACATATTTTTAGAAAAACCTAATCCCACCCAGGCATCTTTTGGTGCATCTAACACAATCCAAGCTTCAGTTTTCCCATGAGGTACACCTAAATGTTGTTTTGAAAAATTTCTTTTCGGATGAAAATGAACTGGCAATCTTTGTTCTGGATCAAGTAACTTAACTAAAATCTCAATGCTTGAACCATATCTTGCAACGTGAGCTTTGCCTAACCAAGATTCAGGATTTGTTAAAACACTTTCTTTTAAAGTTGTGCCATCTTCTAAAACAGTTAGTCCTTGATTTTCACTTCCAAAACGAGTTGTAGTTGAACCAAGCCATTCTTCAGGGCGCATAGGACCACCTGGTCCGTTTCGTAAACTGCCAATTCGATTACCACCTTTATAAAAGTGATCAAATTGATTAGCTAAAAGTTTGATCGGTTTTGCAACTAACAAGTAGTAAGAACTCCCCTTTTACTTTTTACTCTTGTTATAAGCATCTATTATTTTTTGCTTTTCTTCAATAAGTTTCTTTAATTTTTCTTCCGCGACTTGAGCCTCTTTGAGCACAGATTTTGCATTATTTAAGGCTGAATTTGCCTCTTTTAATAGTTCTTCTAACTCAGCTTTTCTCTTATTTGCCTCATTTTTTTGTAATTCAAGTAATTGAATTAATTCAATAGATTTCTTTAAAACCCGATCTTGAGATTCTGCATAAAGGCTTAGATTAATTAAGTTTTCGCTAAATTCTGTGGGGGATGCAGAATTTAATAAAACTGAAATAGTTTCTAGTGAACCTTGCATATATAAAAGTCTGATTGAATCTGCTACTTGGGACTGAGCATTTAGAGCTTCTTTTTCTCTTAATTCAATATCACTAATTATTGCTGCTAATTCATCTTTTGCTTTTTCAATTTCTTTTTTAATATTTAAATATTTTTTTCGTGCTTCATCAGTTTGAGCTTTTGCTTGATCAGCTTTTTCACTAGCTGCCTTATATTGCGGAGTTAATGCCGCGATATCTGCTGCAGCTTGTTGAGCACGATAAGCAAATTCATCAAAACCACTTTGAGTAGGAATTCCACCCAAAGTATCGGCTAAAGCAATGTCAACTGCACCAACTATATAGGTAGATTTTAATTTCATTCTTGCTTGAAAAGTTCTTCCAGTTAAAGTCACACTTGATCCATTTGAATCTTTAGCAACAATGGTTTTAGCAGCACCACTTATAAATCTTTCGACAACATCTATTGTTGCTACATTTGCTAATCCAAGTGAAGATGCCATTGCACTTTGACTCATTCGAACGCCCCATCTTGCATTTGGATTTCTTGCATTTAATGACCATTGATCATCAACTGATTGACTCCATAAAACATTTCCACCCCACGCATCTTTAGTAGACATTGTTCTTCCGCCAGTTGAAGATGCAAAATATGCCGTTATAACTTTTCCATTAAAAGTTAAAATCGCAGGTTGGCCTGAATTTGAATTTGCAGAACTTACTGCATCATTCCAATTACTACTTTCTTTAGAAGCTCCTACATAAACTTGATCGGTTGAATTATTTGACACATGGCATCCACAATTTCCTTTTAATCCCTCATTTATTTTTCCTAAACCATACGATCTAGAAGCAACAACTTGAGAAACTAAGGCAGCTTTTGGCCAAGCTGAACTCATTTCACCAATACCTAATAAATATTCATCAACTAAACGCATTGTCAAAGATGTGTAAAGATCGGCTCTTCCATCATTATCACCCCCAAATACAACATTTAATGTTCCGTACTTATATCTATGTCCTGGTGAATTTAATAATGAACTTGGATTTGAATCCGGATTTCCACTCTTTGAATTAATTACTCCACTACCACTTGAAATTCGAAACGAAATCTTTTTACCAGTTCCTCTACTTTCACTTCTTCCATCATCTCCACCACTTGTGACAACTGAAGTTCCATTTCCTTCAATTCGAATAATTACACCCGGTGCAATTGTGGCAACGGGATTTCCATCAATTGACATTTCTAATTGCGCATCATCAGTTGATCTATCTAAACGAACAAATACAGCTAATTTGTCTTGGCTTAATCCAACGGTTATTTGTTTATCAACTGGAGCATCAGCTAAAACTGAACCTGGGTAATAGTGATTTAAAATATCTTGCCAACTTCTACCATCTAATGCTTGGCCAAGTGCTCCATATTGGCTGTAACCAACGCCATGGCCCCACCCGGAACCAACAATTATCCATTCATTTGGCACAGCATTACTTGGAGAAATAAAAATTAAACTAGATAAAAAAGAAAGAATAAAACTTAGAATTAAGTTCTTGCGCCAATGAGATCTTTTTTTCATTTGCGATTAACTTTTAGGTTGCAGCAGGATAACCAGCAAGAGCTAATAATTCTTCAGCAGTTCCTGAAAAAACATTCAAATCAATATGTCGACTACTTACTCCAAAATCTCTACCAGGACCAGTTTGAGAATATTGCCAAAAAGTCCAAGGAAGAACACATCCTTCTTTTGTCCAAACAGTATTAATACATCCAACTTTAGGAGAAATTCCTGGATTTGAAACATCAAAATAATTTGAAATCCACAAAGGATAATTTGCTAAAGATGGATCGCCATATAAATGATTCTTTAAAAATGTGGGATTTGAATAAAGTAATGGAACTTTTCCAGTTGCATTTGTAACTTTGTCCATAAAGGTTTTCACAAAAGCAATTGCTTCTGGATCTGTCACATTTCTAGGTACTCCTGCTTGTTCAAAATCTAAAACTAAAGGCAATGTACCTGGGGAATATCCACCATGAGCATTCCATCTAGAAATTACTAAGTCTGCTTGATCATTTGCAGCTTGCAAAATTAAATTCATATCATCAGTGTTTGGCAATTGCGCAAAATGATATTGACCAACCATTAAACCTGCAGCTTTTGCTGCTGGAATTCTTGGATCTGAATAAGCAATCGCTCGAGCATTTGCATTCGGTGCACCATCTGAAGATTTTATGAATACATAACGTGCACCTGCTGCATACATTTTTGCAAAATCAACTTCACCTTGGAATCTAGAAATATCTGTACCAAGAATTCGTCCATTTGGTCCTAAGCCTTCAATTCTTGGAATTACTGAAACTTCTTGTTCGTCACTTTCAGCAGCAACTGTTATTCCAGAAGTTGTCACAACTCGATATTTATATTTTGTTGTTGTACGTGAAGCATTAATTGTGAAATTAAAAGATCCATCTTCTGCAGTTTTTGCTGAAGCTTTTTTTACCCATTTCTTTTTCTTTTTATCATAAACTTGTAACTGCACCCCAACTTTATGTGTTGGTGGATTTACTTTGCCAATAAAACCAATTGGATTTGCAGGACTTACTGCAGGATTTTGGGTTATAAAATCTAATTTTGGTTTCTTAAAACTAATTGTAAAATTATCACTTTTTACTTTATCTTTATTATCAATAACTATTCGATAAGTTGTTTTGGCTTTTTTTACAGGAGCTGTGGTATTCATTTTCCAGGTGCCATCAGCTTTTGTTTTAGTTGAACCAATTGTGGTCCACTTTTCACCTTTTTTAGTTTGTCTTAAGATCGTGACATTTTTCTTAGCAGGATCAATTGCACCACTTAGGGAAAATTTGACTCCTAAAGCAATTTCACTTGGCACAGGGTTAAGAACTAAACCAGGTTGACTATTAATTGTTACTAAAACAGGATTAACCAAGTTTTCAGCTTTAGCAGAACTTACTAACGAAATAGTTAGAAAAAGTGAAAAAGTTAAAGTAAGAATTTTTTTCATAATTTTCAACTCTTTAACTCCTGGTTACTTCAAATAAATAGCAAGTTTGCTTTTTTTCTTTCCCTTTCCAAAGTAACACGAGTTACTGGTGTGACTAGGATTACGACACTTAATAAGTGAAGCCAATCACTTTTTGAGGAAGTTTTTTAACCCTTCAACCAACATTTGGTGATCTTCAACTTGAGGAAGCCCACTGACACAAGCTATCCCTGCCAATTTGGAATTTACAAACAATGGAAAACCACCACCGTGTGCTGCATAAAGTTCATTATCAAGTCCTGAATGTTCTTCAAACGTTTGATTTTTTTCTTCAAAACTTACTCGAACATACAAACTAGAATGATTAAATTTTTCCACTACTCTTACTTTTCTATTTATCCACCAATCATTTTCTGGACTTGAACCTGTAAGGGCAGCATGAAATAAAATTTGATCAAGTTTTCTCACCTGAACTACCACTGGTGCTTTTTTTGAAAGTGCTATTTTTAATAATTCTTGTCCAATATTAATTGCATCTTCATTAGAAAAAGAATGTAAAGATAAGTTTTTTTCTTCTAGTTCTAATTGTGCTGTTGAATAACCACCTGTTGTCATGTGAATTAGCCTAAATCAGGCTTAATGAATCACCTTGGGTTTGCATACCAAACATGCCTGATTTAACCTTAAATCTACAAATTTAATTATTGAGGAGACTGAAACAAAGTGATTGAAGTTAAAGGTTATGCCGCACAAAAAGCAAATGCAGATTTAGCTCCTTGGACATTCCAAA
>JBJSWT010000107.1:0-5144 GCA_046086025.1 Actinomycetes bacterium
AGCACTTGATGCAGCAACATTAGCTAAAAAAACCACCACAGTTAAATTCGATGCCACAGTGGAAGTTTCCATGGCATTAGGTGTTGATCCTAAAAAAGCTGATCAAATGGTTAGAGGCACAGTTAACCTGCCACACGGAACAGGTAAAACTGCTCGCGTAATTGTTTTTGCAAATGCTGACAAAGCTGCAGAAGCAAGAGCTGCAGGAGCTGACGAAGTCGGTGGCGATGAATTAATTGAGAAAGTTGCAAATGGTTACACAGATTTTGATTCATGTGTATCAACACCTAATGCCATGGAAACTTCCACTGTGGCATCGAATTTAACTGTGGTGGTTTTTTTAGCTAATGTTGCTGCATCAAGTGCTGAATAAACTTGGGATTTATCAACTAACTTTTCTGCTTCTCTATATTTCTTGCTGCGTTTCATACTTGCTGCTCCTTAACTTTGCAGTTTGTGGTTTTACTGAGCTCGCAGAAGCTCTCCCACTCTTGAAAAACTGATTTAGTTCTTCAAGAAATCTTTTTTAGTCAACGACTGTGATACCCATGGAACGTGCAGTTCCTTCAATGATGCGAGATGCTGCTTCCACATCATTGGCATTCAAGTCAGCCATCTTGGTTGTTGCTATTTCTTTAACTTGAGCTTTGGTAACTTTTCCAACTTTATTTAGAAGTGGATTATCTGTACCTTTTTCAATACCTGCAGCTTTTAAAAGCAATCTTGAAGCTGGAGGAGTTTTTGTTACAAAGGTAAATGATCTATCTTCATAAACAGTAATTTCAACAGGAATAACTTGACCTTTATGTTGTTCTGTTGCTGCGTTATAGGCTTTGCAAAATTCCATGATGTTTACACCATGTTGACCAAGAGCTGGACCTACTGGAGGAGCAGGGTTAGCTTGTCCTGCCACGATTTGTAATTTAATAAATCCAGATACTTTTTTCTTTGGTGCCATTATCTTTTCCTTTTACTAGTTCTTTTGAATCTGACTAAATCCGAGTTCAACTGGAGTTTCACGTCCAAATATTTCAACCAAACCGGTAACTTTTTGTGAATCGGTATTGATTTCTGAAATTGTTGCTTGCAAAGTAGCAAATGGACCATCTACCACTGTTACTGAATCTCCCACTGCAAAATCCAAAACTTGTACTTCGCGAACTGTAGTTGTTTGACCAGTTGTTGGAGAAACAATTCTTTTTTCAATTCTTGGGGCAAGAATTGCTACAACTTCTTCAAGTTTTAAAGGAGATGGTGTGTGAGCATGGCCAACGAATCCAGTTACACCTGGTGTATGTCTTACTGCACCCCATGATTCATCAGTTAATTCCATTCTTACTAAAACATAACCTGGGAATTTATTTCTTTTAATTTGTTTTCTATTACCACCTTTAATTTCAGTGATTTCTTCAACTGGAACTTCAACTTGGTAAATGTAATCTTCCATATTCAAAGATTGAATACGGTTTTCTAAATTTGTTTTAACTCTGTTTTCTAAACCTGCATAAGAATGGATTACGTACCAGTCTCCTGCTTGAAGTCTTAAGGATTCAGCAAAAGCAGTTACTGGATCAACATCTTCATTAACTGGTGTTGTTGTTTCAGATGTTTCTTCTGGTTGCGTTACTTCGACATTTTCAACTGGAGAAGATTCAACAACATCTGCCACCGCAACAGTTGTATTTTCTGTTTGAGCAGGTGCAGACACATCTTCTGCGTGTGAGAATGGTGATTCAGTCACTATTTATCCTTTTCCTAGTTTCCAAATATTCTGATGGTGATTTGAGTAAAACCAAAATCAAATGCAGCAATGATTAAAGCTACGATCACTACGAAAACTAAAACAATAATTGTGTAATTAATTAATTGGCGTTGAGTTGGCCAAATTACTTTTTTTAATTCTGAAATTACTTCACGAATAAAATTACGAGCTCTAACAAAAGGATTTTGACGTGCAGCATCCAACGAAACGTTGGCAGTCTTTTCAGTCATACTTCGTCCTTTTTATTTTTTGCTAGAAGTTTCTTTTTGCAGGGGCGACAGGATTTGAACCTGCAACCGCCGGTTTTGGAGACCGGTACGCTACCAGTTGCGCCACACCCCTAAGCGCACCAAAAGCTGCCGATCACGCTAAAAAGATTGGCATTCTTCGCACAGCGTCTTCACGCTTGAATAACTTTACGGGGACACAATATTAATCAGTCCTACTGGGTGAAACCTTGAGAAGAACATCCTGACAACATTGGCTATATGGCCAAAGAGATCTCAGACCGCGTTTCGGCAATTGCTGAATCTGCAACCTTAGCCGTTGATGCTAAAGCCAAAGCGTTAAAAGCCCAAGGTCGTCCAGTGATTGGTTTTGGTGCAGGTGAACCTGATTTTCCAACTCCATCACACGTTGTAGAAGCTGCACAAAAAGCAGCAAGTGAAGTTTCTAATCACAGATATTCTCCAACTCCAGGTTTAGCAAATTTAAGAGAAGCAATTGCACAAGCTGCAACTAAAGATGATGGTTTGGAATTTAAATCTGACGAAGTTGTGGTGACAAATGGTGGTAAGCAAGCAATTTTTAACACCATGGCAACTTTAATAAATCCAGAAGATGAAGTTTTATTACAAGCACCATTTTGGGTTACTTATCCTGAAGCGGTGCAAATTTTTGGTGGCAAACCTGTAGTAATTAATACAGATGAAACTACAAATTACAAAATAAATGTTACTGATTTAGAAAAAGCTTATACAAATAAAACAAAAATGCTGATTTTTGTTTCTCCGTCAAATCCAACAGGAACTGTTTATACACCAGAAGAAGTTAAAGAAATTGGTCAATGGGCATTAAGTAAAAATATTTGGGTGATGACTGATGAAATATATCAACATTTGATTTATGAAGGTTCACAGTTTTCTTCAATTGTTGGTTTAGTTCCAGGATTAAAAGATAAATGCGTAATAGTTAATGGTGTTGCAAAAACTTATGCCATGACTGGTTGGCGAGTTGGCTGGACTATTGGGCCAAAGGAATTTACTAAAGCATCTATTAATTTGCAATCTCATATGACAAGTAACGTAAACAATATTGCCCAACAAGCAGCATATGCAGCTTTAACTGGTCCTCAAGATGTTTTAAAAACTATGTTGTCTGCATTTAATAATAGAAGAAAAACAATTGTAAAAATGCTTAATGAAATAAATGGATTTATTTGCCCAGAACCTGGTGGTGCTTTCTATGTTTATCCATCTGTAAAAAATGTTTTAGGCAAAACAATTAATGGCAAAACTATTAATTCTTCCCTTGATCTTGCAAATATTGCGTTAGAAGAAGTTGATGTGGCATTGGTTCCGGGAGAAGCTTTTGGAACACCGGGATATATCAGAATGAGTTATGCCTTAAGCGATAAAGACTTAATTGAAGGTGTAACCAGATTACAAAAATTATTTAACTAATTTTTAGTATTTTTGGCTCTATTTGTAATTCAATTTTAAATTTATTTAGGACTCCGCTTTTGATTTTTTCTGCTAGAGCAATTATTTCTTGGGCACTTGCATTTCCCGAATTACAAATTGCCAAAGTGTGTTTGTTTGAAATATATGCATTATTTAATTTAAAACCTTTGTTAAATCCAGCTTGTTCAATAAGCCAAGCTGCACTTGTTTTAACTTTTCCATCTGGTGCATCATATATAGGTGCATTTTCTGGTATTTGATTTTTAGGTAAAACCGGATTTATAAAAAAAGAACCAACACTATAAGTATCTGAATCCAAAGAATTTAAAACCATTCCTTTAGATTTTCTGATTTCGAAAATTGCTTTTCGTAATTCCTTAATAGGTACTGAAGTTCCAGGTGTAACTTTTAAAAAGTTAGCTACTTCTGGATAATTTGTAAGATTTGATTCTTTATTTTTCTTAAATCTAAAAGTGACATTTTCAATAATAAATTTTGATTGCATATTTTTTAAACTTGAAGTTCTATATCCAAATTTAAGTTCTTCATTTGAAAGTTGTCTTATTTTGCCAGTAGAGCCATCTACTATTTGAAGTGCTTTAATTGTTGACTTAACTTCACTTCCATAAGCGCCAACATTTTGAATAGGAGTAGCCCCAATTGTTCCAGGAATTCCTGAAAGTGTTTCTATTCCTGCAAAACCTTGATCGACTACATCTTCAACAAATTCATCCCAATTAATACCTGCTCCAGCTGTGATTTCGATAAAATCGTTATCCAATTTTGTAGTTTGTTTAACTATTTTCATTAATGCAATTGGGGTTTTTATTTCATGATCGGGCGCAACAATATTTGATCCCCCACCAAGAACAAAAAAGTCTTTACTGCCAAACTCTAAAATAAAATCTTGAATGTCCACAGGACTTGTAATTTCACAAACTGTATGGGCAATTCCCCCTATTTTTAAACTCGTGTGATCTGCAAGTTTAAAATCTTTAATCTTTTTCACATTTGACATGTTAATCAATCAGTTATCGTCTAGGACTTAAGATTTCAGTTTTTCCCCTGAAATTTTGAAGTAATCGATCATAAGTTTTCTTTGACTCTTTATCGCGGTATTCAACACCAGAATCATGGTAACCATGATGCCTTTTCTGCTCTATCTTTAAGTCCTTTGCAAAAGCGATTAACTTATAGCCTTCTTTTCTTAAAGATAAAGACCACTCTAAATCGGCATTTCTGTAAAATTTAGCTTTTGCATTTGCGGGTATTTTTTTAGCAATTTCTGTTTTGATTATGAAAAAGTAACTAAGAAGAATGTCTACTTCTCCATCACCTTTATCTTCCACACTTCTCCATTGGTCTTCTAAATTTACTAATGCACCTTTCCAGCCAACTGCTGCCACTTTTTCTTCAAATTTTTCTAATAATTTTGTAACAATATCTTCAGAAATAATTGAAGATAAATCCATAATCACACTGTAAGGATTTTCATTTATTTCAACTAGTTTATTGATTGAATTAGCCCAACCTGCTTCTTGTAAAGATTGGCTTACGTGAATAACTTCTACTCGATCTTTGGACTTTGCAACTTCGTTTAAATAGTTTCCTACATTTTCTTTATTACCAAAATCAATAATCAATAATGAAGTATTTTCATTTAAGTATTTCAATAATGCTTCAAGGCACTCTTTAGTATC
>JBJSWT010000108.1:0-2762 GCA_046086025.1 Actinomycetes bacterium
GGTTGGTCTGTCATCGAGGGCGCTCAAATAGGCTACTTTCCTCTAATATTAGTTTAGTAATTTTAGAATTCGGACATATTTAAAACTATTCATCTATGGACAAAGAAAATATCTTTGGTCTATTTTGAATAGAGGATATTGACTTCTTAAACAAACCCCAACCTTTGGTGAGAGAGTGAAAATGACAAAACAGCCTTGGATAGCAAATTACCCAAAAGGGGTTAGTTCAGAATTAGCACCAACAGATATCGCACATCTGCCAGATTTAATTCGACGCGCAAGTAACACTTATTCAAAAAGTACTGCGTTTACTCAATGCATGCCAAATGGAATGAATGGTTCATTAACATTTCAACAAATTGATGAACTCTCAGATGATTTTGCCGTTTATTTACGTGAAGTTTTGAAATTAAATGCAGGTGAACGTGTCGCTGTACAAATGCCTAATTGTTTGAGTTACCCAATTGTGGCATTTGGAATTCTAAAAGCTGGTTGTATTTTGGTAAATACAAATCCTTTGTACACCGCTACTGAAATGATTCACCAATTTTCAGATGCACAAGCAAAAGTGTTAGTAATAATAGATATGTTTGCTGATCGCTTACCAGAAGTTTTACCAAAGACAAATATTGAAACTGTGGTAACTGTTAAAGCTTCTGAATACTTCCCAACAGTTGCTGGGGCATTAATCAGATTTGTACAAAAAGTAGTTCATAAGTCATTACCAAAAATTACGGTTAAACATACAAAATTTAAACAGGCATTAGATCAAGGTCATAAACATGCCAACAGAAGCCAAGTTCTTAATTATGCAAAAGATATAAAAACAGACTCAATTGCAGCACTTCAGTACACCGGAGGAACCACAGGTGTATCTAAAGGTGCGATGCTATCTCATAAAAATTTAGTAGTTAACACTTTGCAGCTGATGCAAATGGTTGATAAATACCTTTTAGCTGGTAAAGAAACAATCATTACTGCTCTTCCGCTGTATCATATTTTTGCTTTCACAGTTAATCTATTAGGTCTTTACCACATGGGTGGACATAATATTTTGATTCCAAATCCAAGACCGCCAAGCAATATGAAAAAAGCATTTGAAAATTACAAAATTACTTGGGTATCAGGGGTTAACACTTTGTATAACGCTTTGCTAAAAGAACCTTGGTTTATTGAAAATCCACCTAAGCATTTAAGCGCTTCTGTTGCAGGCGGAATGTCACTACATCAATCTGTTGCAGCAGATTGGCAAAAAGTAACTAATTCTCCATTAGTGGAAGGTTTCGGTTTAACAGAATCTTCTCCGGTTTTAACTTTTAATCCTCTGGGTGGAATTTCTAAACCAGGTTCGATTGGTATTCCAATGCCATCAACTGATATTCGGATAGTTGATGAAAATGGTAAAGAAGTAAATGTTGGTGAATCTGGAGAATTAATAGCTCAAGGTCCACAAATCATGCTTGGTTATTGGAATAACGAAAAAGAAACAGCAAATACTTTAAGAAATGGTTGGTTATACACAGGCGATGTTGCCCAAATGGATGAAGATGGATACTTCAAAATTGTAGATCGTAAAAAAGACATGATATTGGTTAGTGGTTTCAATGTTTATCCAAATGAAATTGAAGAAGAGATTGCCAAACTTTCTAATGTAAAGGAAGTTGGAGTAATTGGCTTGCCTGATGAAAACACAGGAGAAAGAGTTTGTGCTTACATCGTTGCTGCAACAGGTACCTTGACTCAAGAAGAAGTTATTGCTCATTGTGAAAAATCTTTGGCAAGATACAAAATTCCTAAATCAGTTGTAATAGTTACTGAATTACCAAAGAGTCCAATTGGAAAAATTCTTCGACGGGAGTTAAGAAAATCCCAAATGAGTCAAATTGCAAACAAAAATCAGTAGAGTAATTTAGCAACTTGTATTCTGGATTTATTAGATTTAACCCCTAGTAAATCAAATTGGGCCTATATCAATTAGTTTTTATTCTGAAACTTCAATAGAATAGAAAAGTGAAACTGAAAGCTTTAATATTGTTGGCACTTGCTTTTGTAACAATTGCATGTAGTTCTAATGAGAATCGAGGTGCATTTCTAGAAAGTGAAGCGACAAATTATTTAACCCCAAAATGTCCTACTTCTGATTTAGAAGCAAAGCTTGCAAAAGGAGTAATTGCTGCTGCAGTTTTGGAATGCCTAGGTCATGATCACTTAGTTAATTTGGCAGGTATCTCAAGTGATAAACCTTTAGTTATAAGTTTTTGGGCTTCTTGGTGCACAATCTGTGCAGATGATGCTATTGCTTTTAATGCTGCCTACAAGAAGTTAAATGGAAAAATTAACTTTTTAGGTATTGCTTATCAAGATAATGAAAAAGATTCATTACAAGCTTCATTTAAATGGCAACTACCTTTTGCAAGTGTCCAAGATCCAAGAAGTCTATTGAGAGAATTTTATGGAATTACTGGTTTACCAATCACATTGCTAGTGGATAAAAATGGCAAACTAATTGAAAGAATAAATGGACCAATTGGTCAACCGCAAGAATTTATAAATCGACTAAATGAAAAACTAATTTCTTACTAATTACCAGCGCATTTTTACTTTGTTGCAATTTGCATGCAATTGATCTTCTAAAGCAATAATTTGTCCATTTAATCCAGCTCTTACATCTACTTGATCTTGTGGAAAATAAGTCGAAGCTCTTGTCGCATAAAGGTTAGACATTTGTTGCATTAAATCTTTACACACACCATAGGATGCAT
>JBJSWT010000109.1:0-4191 GCA_046086025.1 Actinomycetes bacterium
GATTTTATCTGCAGTAGTAGTAGCTTTTTGGTTTGTACCAACAACATCTTGGATTTTTAATTCAATAAAAAAGTTTCAAAATATGAGAAATGATCTAATGATGCAGTCAATAAAATTAAAGTTAGAGAATTTGAGTTATAAAAAATTAATTGAAGAGTCAAAATTAACTTTGAAAAATGATATAGAAGAGATTTTTTCAGATATCAAAATTAAATTAGATGAAATCGAAGAGAATAAAACTTTTGAAAACGAGTGGCCTAAAATAGCGGATTTAGTTAGAAATGTAGCTATAAATAGAGTTCGTCCAAAAAGCCATCAATTATGGGAACAACCTACCCAGTACAAAGAAAAATTATCGATTTGGTATTTCATTAAATCTGCAATTCATTTAAATCCTTTTCCTTGGAAAATTGTGATACCAATATTTGGTATTACTTCTTTTTTGAGTATGTATTCAAATTATGGCTTTATTTCTTTACAGTTGTTATTTTTTGTGGCATTAATTATTTTAGTGATGTATGCAACTGGAAACTTTATTATTAAAAACATGGGTAAATTTACATTATTTGTTTATATTACTATTTTAAGTTTAACTTCTATTTTGTTAGTGCTAAATCTAAATATAGTTCTGGAGAGTAGAAATTTTAATCTAAGTTTAGCTTTTGATTTCTTTGGAATTTTATGGCTAATTATATTAACTTTTTTTTCTTCTTTAGTTATTACAGTTGGATTATCAAAAGAAAATTTAATTGAAGAAGTTGAGACTTCTTTAAACCAGCAAAAAATTCATAAAGCCACTCTTTCACAATTAGAGAAAAGGATTAACACAAAACTGGCTAAATTCCTTCATGGATATGTTCAAGCCAGACTTATGTCAAATGCCCTGCGACTTGAAAATGCAGATAAAGATCAAGATGTGCGTTTAGCTACCCAAGAAATTGATAAGTTAACCAAAGATTTATCTCAGAATTTTGGAGTCCTTGAGCAATTCGATTCTGAAAGTACGTTTGCTGACGAGTTAGAAAAGATCAAAAACTCTTGGTTTGGCATCTGTGATGTTGAAATATTGGGATATAAAAATTTGAAAGTTGATGAAATGATCATAAAGGATTTTTAGTGGATGCTATTTCTGAAGCTGTGGCAAATTCGGTACGTCATGGTGCAGCAGACCAGGTGCAAGTAATATTTAATCAAGTTGATCAAACTCTGCTTGAATTAAGCATCAAGGATAATGGCACCGGTGGATCACTAGGCAATAATTCTGGAATGGGAACTGAAATATTTAATTTGTTGTGTGGCAATAATTGGAAATTAATGAAAAATCCAGAAGGCTTGGGTAGTTTGTTAGTTTTGAAAGTCGACACATCATTGGATCAAGACGTGATTGGAAGGTTATAAATGAGCAGCCTGGATATATCAACTAATAAAAATACCTGGAAAGAATCTTTGCTGCGAAAGTTTTCTACCTGGGCTGCGAAATATGACGTTATTGAAGATCCCTATGTGTTAAACCTCATTAAAGACATCACCGAAGATAGAAATATTAGTTTTTGGGCCAATGAAGATCCAGCGAAATTATTGCCTTTAGTTGATACCAAAGAAGGTCAAAGAATTGTAGATTTTGGAAAATTCTTAACCATTATTCGAAATATGTTGGTTTTCTTACCTGTTGCCGTGACTTGGAAAGCAGTATCTGATGCCACTTCAGGATTTGCTGAATTTGTTTCAACCAATAATGCCACTCCAGTTAACTTCTTAGAATTTTGGCAAAACGGTTACGGCTATTTAGACAAATTCTGGACAATTGGATCTATTGCTGAGTTTGATTTCTGGATAATTATGTTAGTTATCGTTATTTCATTATTCTCCAACATTATGCAAAATAATGGTCAAAGAATGCACGATGCGGCATTTGATGAATTGGAAAAAGAAAAAATATCTTTAGCAATTGAAATAAAAAAGTATTTATACAATGCTAAACCATTAGAAAGTACTTCTATTACTCAAGATGTAATTGTTTCGATTGAAAAATTAAATCAAGGAATTAGAGAATACAATAAAATTTCACAAAATATTGAAACTCTTTCCGATGATTTAATTAGAGTTGTGCCTCAACTTCAAAACTTACAAGAAAGTATGAATAAAATTGGCATTTCAAATAATGCAGACCTAGAGAAAGTTCTTTCTTCCTTTACAAATCAAATGAACTCCAGTGTGGTGGAACTCAATAATTTTGTTGGTCAATTAAATGAAAGCATTTCAAGTGTTTCTAATTTATTAAACACTTCATTAACAAGTTCAGTTGGAAATATGACAAAAGATATTGATGATTCCAACAGTATTATTAAGAAGAGTGCTAGACAATTAGAAAAAGAATTGAAAAATTTAACAAAAGAAATCAATAACTCGCTAGAAAAGTTGAAGAATCAAGATGAGAACTAGTTCTAAAAAACTTAATGCCGGTGAGGACTTAACAGGTCTTGCTGGCTGGATGTATACGGATTTATTGCTGGCTTTAATGGTTATATTTTTAGCAACTATTTCGTTTGTGCCCCAAATTTATGGAACTATTACCAGTGGGTCGAATTTGGTTGAAAATAATCAACCGGCTTATAGTTATTCACAATATTATAAAAATCCATTAGTTAAGGTATATAACGATTTTGATATAAATTTAATCAAACAAGATATAGCAAATTTCTTAGTCTCAGAAGGTCTTCCTACCACTGCATTTGTTGGCTCTATTCAAATAGTTGGCGGTTATGACAAAGCGACAGAAGATTCAACAAAAGCCATAGATAAAGCTGTTAATTTTTCTAATCAGATAGATAAAGCAGATCCTACAATTTTAGAAAAAGCTTCTACGATTATTAGTTCTTCCACAAGTATTGGTTCAAATCAAGTTGCTTTAAGAATTACTTTTATAGCTGATATAAATGTAAAAAATTAATGGGAGCCAAGTTTATTTGGCTCCCATTAATTTAACTGGACAGAGCACTATGATTGCGACTTAATAAATTTATCACTTCCAGAAATGATTTATTAAATATTTAATACTTAAGTATTACGAAAATAAAGGGGCCAATTTCTTGGCCCCTTTATCAACAATAAGGTTAATTGCCATCTCTAGCAACTATTGTTTGCTTACAACAAAAATAAATTATTAACTCAAATAATTCAAATTTTGTAATCCAAAAGTATTACCTATTAAGTATTAAGGGGCCAAGTGACCTTGGCCCCTATAGAACAAAGAGGTTAATTGTCATTTCTGACAACCTTTGATTACGTATGTTAAATATAAATAAGTAGTTATAAAAAAGTCAAATTTAGTAATCCAAAAGTATTAAAATCCACAAGATTTAGTTATTCACAAAAAGAAAATAATTGAAATCATCAACATCAAATTTTGTCATTCTTATAAGTCGCCCCTGTAGCTCAATTGGATAGAGCGCTTTGATTACGAACAAAGAGGTTGCGGGTTCGAATCCCGCCAGGGGCGCATTAAATAAAGAAATTCGTATAGACAATTCAGTTGTATTAGTGAAAGACTTAAAGTTCTATTCAAAGGAGTGATTATGGGAGCTACCTATTCATGTAATAAGTGTGGAATGAGTGTTAATGCCACATGTGCTAAATGTAATGTTGCATTAGTTAATGGAACACTTGATCTTGGAAATGGCACAAGTGTGCAAATATCAAGTTGTCCAAATTGCAAAGGAAAGATTAAATCACCACTTTGTTGTGGACAAGATATGAGTTGTGCGGTTTAGTTTTTAGAAACTACATGCTCGTATAGATTTTCAACATAGTTTATAAATTTGTGGTCCACATTAACTAGTTGCTGAGATTACCTTTAGTTCTTAACTTGCTTTTAAGTATTTTTCCAAGGCAAGTCTGGTCAGATCAGAAAGAGACAATCCTTTTTGCTTAGCTTTCTTTTTTGCTAATTTGTGAAGTTTTACTGGCAGTCTCACCGAAACTCTAGGAGAGATAACCCCTTCTTCAGATAGAGATGGTCTTCCTGCATAGAACTGTTTGATATCTGCTTCAGATTCTTTTAAGGATTTTCTAATGTATTCATCAGTTATTCTTCTACCTTTAGAATCTCTCACAATAGTTTTCTTTAGATCCACATAAGCCGATTTTCTAGCCATTTTTCCTCCTAAACAATTTCGGCATTGCATGAATTAC
>JBJSWT010000110.1:0-2273 GCA_046086025.1 Actinomycetes bacterium
TGGTTAGAACTGAAGCAATTGCTACACGTTGGCGCTGTCCCCCAGAAAGTGTTGCTAAAGATCTATTTCTTAATTCATTTAAACCAAGTAAATCTAATACTTCTTCAACTCTTCTTCTCATGGTGCTACTTGAAATTCCAAGTTGCTCCATACTGTATGCAATTTCATCTTTTGTGACAGACAATGTTGAAGATGAAATTGCCTACAGTATGGAGCAACTTGGAATCTCTAGTAGCACTATGAGAAGAAGAGTGGAAGAAGTATTAGATTTACTTGGTTTAAATGAATTAAGAAATAGATCTTTAGCAACACTTTCTGGGGGACAGCGCCAACGTGTAGCAATTGCTTCAGTTCTAACCACTAATCCAAAAGTTTTAGTACTAGATGAACCAACAAGTGCACTGGACCCAAGTGCGGCAGAAGAAGTCTTATCAATCTTGCAACGTTTAGTTCACGATTTAGGTTTAACAGTGGTTTTAGCAGAACACAGATTAGAACGAGTTGTGCAATATGTAGATCGAGTAATTGTGATTGATCAAGAAGCAGAAGTTTATGCAGATAGACCTGTAAATGTTTTTGCAACATCTCAAATTGCTCCTCCAGTTGTAGAACTGGGAAGAAATGTAGGTTGGAATCCAATTCCATTAACGGTAAGAGATGCAAGACGTTTTTCAGATGAACTTAAACTACGCCTGGAAAAATCTAAACCTAGAAATAGAAATAATCCTGCAACTAAAAAAGTAGTTGAAATTGAGAATTTAAGTTTTAATTACCCACATGTTAGAGCTTTAAGAAATATCAACTTAGAAATTAATGATGGTGAAATAGTTTGTTTGATGGGACGAAACGGCTCTGGTAAATCTACCCTCTTGAATCAAATAGTTGGACTGTTAAATCCTTCAGCAGGAGAAATAAAAGTACTAGATAAAAAACCAAACGAACTTTCTGGAAATGAATTAATTAAAACCATCGGACTGGTACCTCAAGAACCCACAGACTTACTACTTTCTGATTCTGTTTTAAAGGAATGTCAAGAAAGTGATAAAGATGCAAAAGTTAGTCCAGGAACTACTTTAGAAATATTTGAACAATTAATCTCGACTGTTTCAGAAAATAGCCACCCCAGAGATTTATCTGAAGGAGAAAAATTA
The DNA here is from genome assembly GCA_046086025.1 of Actinomycetes bacterium. Taxonomy (GTDB): domain Bacteria; phylum Actinomycetota; class Actinomycetes; order S36-B12; family UBA5976; genus ATZT02. Next base: position 1,152 of record JBJSWT010000110.1, read on the forward strand.
TCTTTAGCGCTTTCAATTGTGTTAGCAGCAAAACCACCTTTAATTTTGCTTGATGAACCAACAAGAGGATTAGATTATGCAGCTAAAAAAATACTTGTTCAAAACTTACAAAAATTAGGAAAAAAGAAACACACCATAATTCTTGCTACTCACGATGTCGAGTTAGCTGCAGAAGTTGCAACCAGAGTAATTCTTTTAGCAGATGGCGAAATTGTGACAGATGGTCTTGTAAATGAAGTTTTATCAAGTTCGCCAATGTTTTCTTCTCAAGTTTCAAAAGTTATGGCTCCATCACATTGGTTAACAGTTTCAGATGTGGTTTATGCCTTGGAAGAATTAAATTGATTACCAATAATTATTTAACCAAAATTTCTTTACTTCTTACTTCAACCATAGGAATATTTGCTTTCTTTTGGCCTTTTATGATGCAAAAAAATTCGGTACTTAGTAACAATTCAGATAATGCTGGATTTTTACTATTGATACTTGTGCCACTAGTTTTATTTGTAGCCCTTGCTGATGTTTTACAAGGTGGTATTGATGCAAGATCTTTAGCAATTCTTGGAGTTTTAACTGCTGTGGTTGCAGCAGTTAGACCATTAGGTGGGCAAGTTGCAGGATTAGAACCAGTCTGGGCAATCATCATTATTGGAGGACGTGCCCTTGGTCCAAGTTTTGGTTTTGTTTTAGGTTCAATTGGAATTCTTGGTTCTGCAGTTTTAACTGGAGCAATCGGACCTTGGCTTCCCTTTCAAATGATTGTGGCAGCTTGGGTTAGTGCGATTGCAGGACTATTACCTAAATTTAAAGGTAATAAAGAAATTGTGATGTTAGTAATTTATGGATTCTTTGTTGGTTTCTTTGCTGGACTTTTGCTTAATCTTTGGTTTTGGCCTTTTGCAAATGGACTAATTCCAGAAATATCTTTTCAACCAGGAATTGGATTTAATGAACAATTCATGCGCTGGATCAGATTTAGTTTCCTAACAAGTTTTGGCTTTGACTTACCCCGGGGAATATTAACTGCCACCCTCTTGAGTTTTCTTGCAAAACCTTTATTAAAGGCGATGCGTCGAATGACTAAAAAGGCTAACTTTAATAAGCCCGTAGTCTTACATGCGT
>JBJSWT010000111.1:0-761 GCA_046086025.1 Actinomycetes bacterium
CCCAACCTCTATTAATTATTAATTGCAAATTTAATTCCTTACAAGCTTTGATAATAGTTTCTGCAAGTTTTAAGGGATTTTTCTTTTTCATTGATCCAAATCCTGCATAAATTGTGTCTTTTCTTTCCACAAAATCAGATATTTCAGGACTTAAATCTTCTTTTCTTTCTTGATACCAAGGCCCCACCACATAGGAATTATTTGGCCAATCATGAGGTCTTTTTAAAAGTGCTGGGCTAACTAAAGATATAGCTAAATCATGTTCACGATTTTTAACTTGCAATTTCTTAGCTAATTTATTGGTTTCGAGAAAAAATAACTTCTCGGCTAATTCAATTCCTTTGTAAGTTAATTTGTTTAAAAACTTAAGATCTGAATTCCAAAGCCCAGCAGATGCAAATTCCATGGTGGGAGATAAAACGGGAATAATTTCTACTAAAACGCTTAGTGCTTTAACATATTTTGCAGCAATGGGCGCAGTAAGTGCGGTTGGATGATAAAAAACCACATCAGGTTTTATTTCAATTATTTGATCTGAAATTACCTCTAATATTTTTACTAACATTGGTCTTACATTTGGTAAAAAATCTAAAGCATTTTTAATGTATGAAACACCATTTGAATCAACAAATTGTTTTATAGTTCCTGGAAGTTTCAATACTTTAAAAGTATTATCTTTTATTTCATCAATAAATTCTTCTGTGACAGCTAAGTAAACTTCATGCCCTAAATTTGATGCTTGTTTAGCAAAAGCATAAAAA
>JBJSWT010000112.1:0-17561 GCA_046086025.1 Actinomycetes bacterium
CATTTTGTGAACTTAAAACCATAATTAAAAGAAGAGTTAAAAATGAAACTATTTGAAATTGCAAAGGATTAATCCCTAAAATTGTGTAACTTTCAGGTCTTGGTAGCCATTGGTAATAGCCAGCATTTATAAATAGTGATTCGATCACTAAAAGTAAACCAAGGGAGATAAACGCTGCTGTTAAAGGTGACATGATGACTGCTCTAGTGATTCTTCTTGATAAAACAATTCCAAGATATGTCACCTTTAACAGCAGCGTTTATCTCCCTTGGCTTACTTTTAGTGATCGAATCACTATTTATAAATGCTGGCTATTACCAATGGCTTCCAAGACCTGAAAGTTACACAATTTTAGGGATTAATCCTTTGCAATTTCAAATAGTTTCATTTTTAACTCTTCTTTTAATTATGGTTTTAAGTTCACAAAATGCAAAAAATGAAAGATATTCCACAAAATTTCCTTACTTAACTTATATTTGGTTATTTTTATTCGCTGTATTTTGTGCTCAATTTTTATCAGAAAATATTTCAGCATTTCTTATTCCATTTATAATTATGGCTTATTCAATTATAGTTTTTGCCTACAAAACTATTAGGGATAGATAAATGAGTGATGAAGATAAAGAGTCAAGTGGTCTAGGGCTTCTTTTAACTTTAGGTGCAGCAGGAGCTGCAATTTATACAGCTTACAAGTCATTTAATAAATCTGTAACAGTTGATTTTGAAATAAATCCTATTGTAAAAGATGTAAAAAATTCTGTTTCAATATTAATTCCAGGCCATATTGATGAATCTAGTGAAACGATTTATGAAGCTCAAAAACAAACCCATTTAGATAAATTTGAGGTACTTTATCTAGAAGATAGAGGTCATGAAATTGATAAACCTACTGATTGGTCTAAAAAAGCTTGGGCTTGTCAACGCATTGCTTTTAAGGCAACTGGTGATTATTTGGTTTTTATTGAACCTGACTTGAATTTGACTGAAGATGCAATTGCTTTAGCTATTAATTGTTTATTGGAAAATAATCTAGATGCATTACTTGTTCAACCTGCGATTCTAAATAAAACTGAACCAATAGTTCTTGCTAAGAACTTATTGAATTTACCAAACCCATTAAATGATCAATTGGATGCAAATCTATCTGCAAGTTTTTTAGTTATAAATAGAAGTGCCTATAGTGCTCTTGCTGGTCACACCAGAGTTGCTAACAAAGAATTTGAAGCTAGTGCTTGGATTGATGAACTTAAAAATTCAAACTTTCAAATCGCTACAGTAAATGGCTCATCTCTTGCCTCAACTTTTGCTTCAACTGAAATACCTGAACTTAATGAGGATTTAGCTCTTAAAGTTGGCACATTTTTTGGAACTTATGTAATACCAGTTTTGGCTATTTTAAGTGGAAAATCCTCTCTAAGACAATTTTTAGGTTCTGTTGGTTTAATTGCCAATATTGCAACCATTATCAAATCGAAAAAAATTAGGTAATCTCTTTATTCATATGAAATCTTTAGAGATTAGACCTCGAATTCAAAATTGCCTAGATAGTTTTATAAATGAGCAAAGACCAATTCTTAATCAAGTTTCAAATTCTTTAGATGAACTGGCTAATTTCACTAATGAATTTTTATCAGGTGGAAAAAGACTAAGGGCAGCCTTTTGCTATTGGAGTTTTATTGGCTCAGGTGGCAAAGATAGTGATGAAATTATTAAAGCTGCAAGTTCTTTGGAATTTTTACAAGCATGCGCATTAATTCATGACGACGTCATGGATGCCTCTGACACAAGACGCGGCAAGCCTTCAATTCATAAAAAATTTGAACAAATGCATTCAAGCAATAAATGGTTAGGCGAATCAAAACAATTTGGAATTGGCGGGGCCATCTTATTAGGTGATTTAGTACTTTCGTGGGCTGATGAATTACTTATGAATTCTGGTATTGATCCAAAAAATTTATTGAGAGGAAAAAAGATTTACGATTTAATGCGAACAGAATTGATGGCTGGGCAATATTTAGATATTTTTGAACAAGCTCGTGGTGGTGGATCTTTAGAAAATGCTTTTAATGTTATTCGATACAAGTCTGCAAAATACACAATTGAAAGACCACTTCATTTAGGTTGTGCTTTGGCAACTGATGATAAAGATTTAATGCAATCCTTTTCTGATTATGGATTGCCCCTTGGTGAGGCATTTCAATTAAGAGATGACGTGTTAGGAGTTTTTGGAGATCCAGAAGAAACAGGTAAACCTGCAGGTGATGATTTACGAGAAGGTAAAAGAACTGTTCTAATTGAAATGACTTATCAGAATGCAAATCAAACTCAGAAACAAAAACTTAATCAATTATTTGGAAAAGATATTAATACAGACGAAGTATCAGTTTTACGAGAAATTGTGACAGATTCTAAGGCGTTAGATGAAGTAGAAAAAATGATAAAGATTCGTTTAGACCAATCGAATCAAGCAATTTCCATGGCAAATATCACAAATCCTTCGAAAGAGGCTCTTTCCGAGTTGGCACTTGCGGCAACTTCTAGAAGAGTATGACTATGGCTTACTCACCTACCCGACTAATTCCAGGTCGCATGAGAACTGTAACTGGACCAACAGATCATGTGGTAATTGTTGGAGCAGGTTTAGCTGGATTATCAACTGCACTTCGCTTAGCCGGTAAAGCTAGAAAAGTAACTGTAATTGAAAGAGAATCTGTTCCTGGTGGAAGAAATGGTTTATTAGTTAAAGAAGGATTCAATTTTGATACTGGTCCTTCAGTTTTAACAATGCCAGATTTAATTGCTGATGCATTTGATTGCGTTGGTGAAAACATGCACGACTGGTTAGATTTACAACCAGTTTCACCTTTATATCGTGCTTATTACCACGATGGTTCAAAACTTGATGTACATGCAAATCCTGAGCAAATGGCCCAAGAAATAAGAGAAGTTATTGGACCTGAAGAAGCAAGTGGTTATTTAAAATACGTAAATTTTGTTTCAAAACTTTATCAATATGAAATGAAAGATTTTATTGATAGAAATATTGACTCTCCTCTAGATTTACTCACCCCAAATTTAGCTAAATTAGTTGCAATCGGTGGTTTTAGAAAACTTGCACCAAAAGCGCAACAATACTTAAAAGATTTTAGAACTGAAAGAGTTTATTCATTTCAAGCAATGTATGCAGGTTTATCTCCCTATCAAGCTCTAGCAATTTATGGCGTTATTGCTTATATGGATTCAGTAGCTGGAGTTTTTTTTCCTAAAGGTGGCATGCATGCAGTTCCTCGAGCTTTAGCAAAAGCTGCTGAAAAACATGGAGTTGAATTTAAATACAACACCGAAGTTATAAAAGTAGAAACTTCAAATAATCGGGCAACTGCTGTCATCACCAAAACCGGCGAAAGAATTGCAGCAGATGTTGTGGTGTTAAATCCTGATTTACCTGTTGCTTATGAGAATTTGCTGGGAAATGTCCCTTGGTCAGTTCGAAGACTAAAGTACTCACCTTCAGCCATGGTTTTACTTGTGGGCAGTAGAAAGAAATACGAAAAGATTGCCCATCACAATATTCATTTCGGTAAAGATTGGAAAGGAGTATTTGATGATCTAATTGCAAGAAAACAATTTATGAAAGATCCAAGCCTATTAGTAACAAATACAACCCATTCTGATTCAACATTAGCTCCAAAAGGTAAAGAAATTTATTATGTTTTATTCCCTACTCCAAATACAGATTCTTCAATTAATTGGAGAACTGAAACTCCTAAATACCGAGACGAAATGATTAGAGTTTTAGAAGAAAGAGGATATGAAAACTTTGGATCCAATATTGAAGTAGAGCACATCACTGGCCCATTGGAATGGGAACAGCAAGGAATGAAATTTGGTGCACCTTTTGCTTCAGCTCATACTTTCTTACAGACTGGTCCATTTAGACCAGGAAATATGTGGGGTGAAAACGTGGTTTTTGCAGGATCTGGAACACAACCTGGGGTGGGAGTGCCCATGGTTTTAATTAGTGGCCGACTTGCGGCAGAAAGAATTCTTGGAAAAGACAAAACTTACAAGTCAAGAGCTTATAGAAAATATTAAACATGTCTAAAAAAGAACTTTTAGAAGCAGGAATTACTGATTCAACAATGCAAGAATCCTATGAAAGATGTAGGAAATTAAATTCTAAACATGGAAAAACTTATTACTTAGCAACACTTTTATTGCCACCTGGGAAAAGACCATATGTTCATGCCTTATATGGATTTGCAAGATATGCAGATGAAATAGTTGATGATTTATCAAGTACCTTAACCGACAAAGAAAAATCAGATTGGTTAGGTAATTGGGGAAATAATTTCTTACAAGATTTAAGAAAAGGAAAATCTGAAGATCCAATTTGTAAAGCCGTAGTTGACACTGTAAATAGGTGGGAAATTCCATTTGAGCATTTTGAAGCATTTTTACATTCGATGAGAATGGATTTGACTGTTACTCAATATCAAACTTTTAAAGATTTGCATGAATATGTCTATGGATCTGCAGCTGTAATTGGTTTACAAATGGTGCCAATTTTAGAACCAACTGCACAAATTGCCTATGAAAGAGCTCAAGACTTAGGCATTGCATTTCAATTAGCCAACTTTGTTAGAGATGTTTCAGAAGATTTGACCAGAGGAAGAATTTATTTACCGATGGAAGAATTAGCGCAATTTGGGGTTGATAGAGATTACCTAAAAAAACGTATTGCAGATGAAAACGTAAAAAATGCTTTAAAGTTTCAAATCAAAAGAGTTAAAGATTTAGAAGAAAAATCTAGATCGGGAATTGAATTTTTGCATCCATCATCTAGACCATGTATTGAAGCTGCTCGAATTTTATATTGCGGAATAGTAGATGCGGTGGAAGCAATTGATTATGAAGTGTTTAAAAAACGTGCTAAGGTCTCAACATTTCAAAGATTAAAAGTTGCGATACCTGCTTGGCAAAAAGCAAGAAAAGCTAGAAATGAATTTGGTTCAGGACATGTGCAAGGAATTAACTTAAAATTCCACTAATTTACTTAGTGCCATACCAATGACCTTTAGGCCACCATTTAGGTGGTGGTCCTGAAAATGGTTTTCTTTGAATATTTTTCTTTCCAAGAAAAAGCCAAATAGAAATTGTAAATAAAATCATGGAGAATCCAAAAAATACATCTTCAACGGGTGCAAAAAATAATCTGCCATCTCCAATGAGAGGTGGTACTTTATTTGAATAATCTCCCCCAATTAATGCAAAGTCGTTATATCTAACAATTAAAAATCTAGTTAATACTCCATTTGTGACAAATTGAAAAAATAACACAATTACATAACTTAACCAAAATAGTTTTTTGGTTATAACTTTTGTTCTTAAAATAAATAAATCTAAAACTAAAGCAAGCGTGCAGTAAATGATGCCAATTTGAATATAAGTCATTTACTCATCCCCCACTTTTTCTTTTTTTATAGATCTAACTGCTTCAAAAGATAAAAGTGCTGCAATAGGCACAATTATAAAAAACAGTAATTCCTCTAGAGGAAGAAATCCAATTAAAGTAATGCCAGTTGTTTTTTCAGGATCAAAAAACCAATGATTATTGATTATTGCGTAATAATCCCAAATAACCATAAGAACTACCACTGGAATTATTGTTAAAATTAATCTTTTTAATTTTTGATAAACTCTTGCTTTCAAAATAATTTCTAGCCAAACTGTACCTAAAAATATAAAAACTAAAACCGCTATATAGGAAAATCTAAGCATAAATTTTTTCTAATAAAGCCAAGGTGCCCAGCCTCGCACAATCCATCCGTTATAAGCAACCATGTCTTGTTCCAAACAACTTGCTTTATCTGGTCTAGAGGCATATTGTTTTCCGCCATAAGTTTTCCAAAATTGTGGACTCATTTGCCAGCGACCTCTATATTTGCCACTTCGACCAACAGCTTTGCAATTTCTATGGGATTCTTTCATGGAAATAAATCTGGTAAAAGCGCTAGTTCTCCATACTTCAAATGGAATTAATTGTCTTGCTTCTTTATAAAGTCTGGCATCTTTGGTCAAAGTGATATCACCTTTATATTTGGCAACATTTTTTTTCTTAGCTTTAGATAATTTAACAACTTTAGTTTTCTTTGATCTATCGATTGTTCTAGAAGCTTGCTCTGCTAATACTGCGGCAAGGGCAGGATCAACTGGTACTGGATTTGTTTGAATTTGTTCAGCGGCTTTTTCTTCTTCTCTTTGTTCATCTAATGCTTCAAATAATTTTTTCCAGCCAATTTTGCCAAGTGAAGTTCCATCATCGCTATCACCTAGATCTTTATAGAAAGCTCTAATCGCTTTTGTAGTTGAAGGACCATATTTTCCATTTGCAGAAGAAATTTCATAACCAAGTTCAATTAGTGCTTCTTGTACTTTTTTAACACTTGAATTTTTCACACCAGCTTTTAATTTTTCTTTTCCAGGATAATCAGGAATTTCTGTGGCAATAAAAGTGTTAGCAAAAGCGTTACTTGGAGCATTAAAACTTGAAATTAAGACCAAAGACAAAATTGAAACTAAGGCAATTTTTAATTGGCGGCGCTTAAACGTCGTCATTACTCGAGATTACAACACAAATTCAAATTTTGCGCTATCTAATCCCTCTTTAAGTTGACACCCTCGTGCTCAAGCAACGACTTTTTAAGCGACACACCAAACCCATAGTTACCAATATCACCATTAGTTTTAATTATTCGATGACACGGTACGAAAGGCGCGATCAGATTTTTTGCACACGCACTTCCTGCTGCTCTTACAGCTTTTGCATTTCCTGCTTTTTGAGCCAGTTGGGCATAACTTAATACTTTTCCACCTTCGATTTTTCTTAACTGATTCCAGCAACTTTGCATAAATTCTGCTCCAGGTTGCTTCAGTTTAATTTTTCTAAATGCATCTAAATCTCCATCAATCCAATCTTTAACTATTTCTGTAATACCCTCTAGTTTTGAATCTTTAATTAATTTTGCATCTGAGTTCAATTTCAACTGTTTTAATAATTTATTAATAGGCTTAAAACCTGCTCCGATCACAATTGGATTCTTTGTAACATCTAAAACTGTGGCAATTTTTGACCAAGGTGTATTAATTTCATGTATTAAATATTTATTCATGGTGAAACACTTGTATCTTCTATTTGTTCTGGAAATGGTTCAGGTAAGTCATAACCAGTAATTATGGTGGCAAATTCATCTGCTTCAAAAGCAGGATAAGGAGTTAATTTTTGAATTCCAGCAACTTGGGCCAATTTAGTCGCTGCCTCAATTGCATCTGGTCTATATAACAGTTCACTGGTATCTATATTTCTTTTTTTATAATTATCTATTTTTGTCACAAAGACTCCAAAAGTTTCTAATCTAGATGCAAGTCTTGTGCCAAGTCCTTCTCTATTTGTGCCATTAAGGATGGTGACAACCATTTTGTCTAATGTGACAACTCCATCATCAGCACTTTGGGTGGGGGTTGGATTTAATATGGCTTGAATTCTATTTTCCCGATAATTCGATAAGACAGAACTTGTTATGGCACTAATAATTGCTAATGCCAAAACGGAGCCAAGAATTATTTGGGTTTTCTTATTCATAGACTTAAAAGCCTACTTAAAATATTTATTTTGCCAACATTTCTGCTACCTGGAAGGCCAATTCCAAGGCTTGAACTCTATTTAGTCGAGGATCACAAGCTGTTTCATATCTCATCGGTAGGTCTTTTTCCATAATTCCAGAAATTCCGCCTAAACATTCCGTTACGTCATCTCCAGTTAATTCAATATGTAAACCACCTGGATGAGTACCAAGTTGTTTATGAACTACAAAAAAGTCTTTAACTTCACTTAATACATCAGCAAACTCGCGGGTCTTATGTCCACTTGCAGCTTCTTTAGTATTTCCATGCATTGGATCACAAACCCAAATAACAGGATGACCTGCTTCTTCCACAGCTTTAATTATTGGGGGAAGTTTATCTAAAACATTTCCTGCACCCATGCGAGAAATTAAAGTTAATCTTCCTGGAGTTTTATCAGGATCTAATTTCTTTATCAAATTAACTACATCTTCTGGGTTTGCTTTTGGACCTACTTTGCAACCAATTGGATTGCTAATTGAAGCCATAAATTGTGTATGTGCACCATTTGGTTCTCTAGTTCTTTCACCCATCCATAAGAAATGAGCACTGGTGTCATAAGTTCTGCCAGTTACATAATCTGTTCTAGACATTGCTTTTTCGTAATCAAGAAGTAAAGCTTCGTGTGCTGTGAAAAATTCAACTGATCTAAATTCAACTGGATCGGCACCACAAGCATGCATAAATGCAAGTGCTCTATCAATATCTTTTGCTAACTGATCATATTTTCTTCCAGAATCAGATTGAGCAACGAAATCTCTATTCCAAGCATGAACCATTCTTAAATCTGCTGAACCATCTTGAGAAAAAGATCTAATCAAGTTTAATGTTGCATTTGAAGCTTTGTAAGCACGAATTAATCTTTGTGGATCTGGTCTTCTTGCTTCTGGAGTAAAAGCAACATCATTTATTGCATCTCCCCTATATGAAGGAAGTGTTACTCCATTTATGGTTTCTTCATTTGCAGATCTTGGTTTGAAATACTGTCCAGCAATTCTTCCTACTTTTACTACTGGAAGTGTTGCTCCATAAGTTAAAACCACAGCCATCTGTAGAACAGTTTTTAATCTTGCTCTAACTGAGTTTGCTGTATTGGCTGAAAATGTTTCAGCACAATCACCACCAGTTAAGAAAAATGCTTCACCACGTGAAACATCAGCTAATCGTTGGGTTAATAAATCGCATTCGCTTGGAAAAACCAAAGGTGGAAGTACTTTTAATTCTTTTATTACTCTTTCGAGTTCACCAGCATCTGGCCATTCCGGCTGTTGCTTTGCTGATGTAACCGCTGGCAAATCTTGCGGTGACATGATCATGCCCCAAAAAACGCTTTAGCTTCGAGATAACGCTTCGAAGGAACTGTTTTTAAAACACCAGTTGCACTTTCCAATGCAACTCGAACAATTTCTGTTCCATGTAATGCAACCATTTGTCCAAACGCACCATCATTTAAGGCATCTGCTGCTGCAAGACCTAATCTGTTTCCTAAATTTCTATCGAATGCAACTGGAGATCCTCCGCGTTGCAAATGACCTAACACAACACTTCTTGATTCTATTTTTGTTAATTCTTCAAGTCTTTTTGCTAAAGCTTCGCCCACACCTGAAAGTTTTACGTGTCCAAATGCATCTAAAGTTGAATCTTTGGTCACTAAATCACCTTCAGTGCTTAAGGCACCTTCTGCTACCACAACAATTGCATATTGATCTCTTTCAAATCTTTGTTTAACCCATTTAGCAACTTCATTTATGTCGTATTTTTCTTCTGGAATTAGTGTTACTGCAGCATCTCCTGCCATTCCAGTTTCTAAAGCAATCCAACCTGCATGTCTTCCCATAACTTCGACAACTAATACTCGGTGATGACTTCTTGCAGTTGTGTGCAAGCGATCAACAGCTTCTGTTGCAATTGCTACTGAAGTTTGAAAGCCAAAGGTGTAGTCAGTATTAGATAAATCATTATCAATAGTTTTTGGAACTCCAATAACTTTAAAGTTATGTTTATGTAATTGAGTTGCTACACCTAAAGTATCTTCGCCACCAATTGCTACTAATGCATCAACATTTAATTTCTTTAAATTTTCCTCAATTCGAGCCACACCATTTTCAATTTTTAAAGGATTAGTTCTGGAAGAACCTAAAATCGTTCCACCTTCATCATTAATATGAGCAACATCTGCCAAAGTAACTGGTCTAGTTAAACTTTCTAAAGGGCCTTTCCAGCCATCTTTAAAACCTACGAATTCGTATTTGTAAGCATTAATTCCGCGAGTTACAACGCCACGAATAACGTTATTTAAACCTGGAGCATCTCCACCACCAGTTAATATTCCTACTCGCATTATTTTGTCTTCTTTCTATATATATAGTTAAGAATTCAGTTCTTAATTTATCGTAAAGAAACTAATCTTTTTCTTTAAGGGCTTCTTTGGCTGCAGAAGCATAAATATCTACATATTCTTGACCGGAAAGTTCTCTGATTGCTTCCATGATTTCATTAGTCACTTTTCGTAGAGTTTCAGCATTTCTGGCATCGTCATAATAATTTGAAAAATCTAAAGGTTTACCAAAAATAATTCCTACTCGGCCAACTTTTGGAACTAAACGATCAGATGGTTGAATTTCATAAGTGCCAATCATGGCAACAGGTACAACTGGAACTCTTGCTTCCAATGCCATTCTGGCAACACCAGTTCGTCCTCTATAAAGTCTTCCATCAGGTGATCTTGTTCCTTCTGGATAAATTCCTAATGCTTCACCTTTATTTAAAATGTCAATTGCAGTTCTTAAAGCTGCTTCTGCTGCAGAACCACCTGCTCTATCAATTGGAACTTGTCCAACACCTGAGAAAAATAATTTGGTAACTAAACCTTTAATTCCTTTACCGCGCCAATAATCAATTTTGGCTAAGAAAGTAATTCTTCTTTTTACAACAAGTGGTAGAAATATTGAATCAATGAATGAAGTGTGATTTGGAGCAAAAATTACTCCACCAGTTTTAGGAATATTTCTTTTACCTTTTGTCCAAGGTCTAAATATTAAACGTAAAGGAAGCCACAAAAAAATGTATTTAACAACGTAGTAAAACATTGTCTAATGCTCCCTTCTCTAATTAATTGAGACTATAAAGAATACCTGACTCAAAATAGCCAAGAATAATTCTTTAGATATTTAATGTAAAAGCACGCTTAGTTGCTCGAAAATGCCCTACATTGATGCATTCTGTGTAACCAATTCTGGTTCTTGAAACTAGAGGTTGATGAACGTGGCCAAAAAAAGAATATTTAGGTTGGAATTCTTTTATGTAATTAAGTAAAGCTTCACTTCCTCTTTCAAATCTTCTTGCCACAACATCAAAGGTAATATCGGGAATTGCTGGTGGAATATGTGAACACAAAACATCAACTGGTCCAAGTGCGTCAACATTTTTTTGAAATTCCTCATCAGTGATTTCGTATGGTGTTCTATAAGGAGTTTGTAATCCTCCTCCAACAAATCCAAATTTTAATCCAGCAATTTCAACAACTTGTCCATCTAAAACTGTCATATCATTTTTAACATAATCTTGCCAAAATTCTGGTCGATCAACATTTCCATAAGTTAAGTAAACTGGGGTGGGCATGGCATTAAATATTTCTTGATACTGATTTTTAACTTCTCGAGTAATCAGCGCGTCTCGATCTCCTAATTCTTCCCATTTAGTCATTGCCATTGCTCTTGCTTCCACAAACATATTTGCTGTTCTTAATCGAATAAATTCTTCATTAAATTCATAACCGAAAAGTTTGCCCATAATTCCATTACCTGGATCTTCATAATCTGTATATAAAAGTAAGTCACCTAAACAGATAAGGATGTCTGAACCATTTGCAGCTTTACTCAAAGCATCGATTTCGGCATGGACATCACTAATTAAGTTAATTTTCACCTTTCCAACATTACGCAATTATTTAATTCATACACTTACTACTACCCTTATAAAGGTGAATTCATTCAAGGCTTTTACTAGAAGTGTTCCTGGATTAATTTTTACCTGGCTAGTTACTAGATACTTTTTATTTCAATTCATCACCTTGAAGTTTTATTATCCAGAAGGTAAATGGCTCAAAGGAGACGTTGAGTTATATCAATTTTGGTCACTGGGCTTAATTCAAAGAATTTTTCCGATAAATGACTCAATGTGGCAATATCCACCATTAGCTGGTTTTGTATTTACGATTCCGCAATATATTTTTGGGAATTCAAATATTGGATTTATCTTTACCATGATCTTTTTTGATTTCTTAATTTTGTTAACAATATTAAAATTTGGTTTAAGTCTTTATAAAAGAAAAATTGCTGTAAACCTAAATGGTTTTGCTGGAGCATGGTTTTGGGTCATTTGGCCAATTCTAATGGGACCACTACTTTTAACCCGATTTGATTTGGTGCCTACTTGGTTTGCAATTCTTGGACTTATCGCAATTTATGAAAAAAGAATTAAGTTAGCAGGATTTTTAATTACTGTTGGATCTCTTCTAAAACTTTGGCCCATTCTTATTTTATCGATCCTTGATAGGAAAATCCTTTCAAAAATAGTTTTCCCGATAGTTATTTCAAGTGTTCTGGTATTAATTTTTATTGAATTTATTAGCGTTGGCTCATTTTCTTTTTTAGAAAATCAGACCTCAAGAGGGCTTCAAGTTGAATCTGTAGCAGCAGTTATTTTCGTAATTTTTAAGCTCTGGGGAGCAAATGTTGAGTATCCATTCAGATTTGGCTCTCTAGAAGTTGAGGCTGTTTTTGCTAATGAAATTGCTTTGATTTTAAATTTATCAACTCTAATCTTTTTCTTAATAATTTTCACCTTAAACATCAAAGAAAAATTAAATTCTTTAAATGTATTTGAAAAATCATTGATTGTCATAATTTTTGCCATTGGTTTAAGTAGAGTTTTTTCTCCCCAATTTTGGATTTGGATGGGAGGAATTTCAGCACTAGTAATACTTTTTAAGGATACAAAACTTAGAAAGGTGATATTAATTCTTTCTACTTCTGCGTTATTAACTCAAATTCTTTACCCAGCACTTTATGTCGGTTTACTAAACGGGGATTTAATTCCATCTTTAATTCAAATACTTAGAATCACTCTTTTTATCTATGCCATGGTTTTAAGTTTTAAATTACTAATACAATCAGGTAAAAAGAAAGCTAACAATGGCTAAGACTCTGGTAATCACAAATGATTTTCCCCCTCGCCCAGGTGGAATTCAAACATTTGTCCATGGCCTAATTGAAGGTTTAGATCCAAAAGATGTTGTGGTGCTTAGTTCTAAATTCAAAGGTTGGCAAGAGTTTGACAATTTACAAAAATATAAAGTTTTTCGATACGACACAGAGATGCTTTTACCAACGCCAGCTGTTGCAAATTATGCAATCAAATTAGTAAAAGAATTTGATTGTGAAAGTGTGCTATTTGGCGCAAGTGCTCCACTTGGATTATTATCTGCAAAATTGAAAGAAAATGGAATAAAGAAAACGGTTGCTCTAACTCATGGACATGAAGTGGGATGGTCTTTTACTCCAGGCTTAAAGCAGACTTTTCAAAAAATTGTTAAGGATATAGATAAATTAACTTATCTAACAAAATATACCTTCGAAAAAATCAAAGAAGCTATTCCCGAATCTGAGTTAGTTAAATTTGAGCAACTAACTCCAGGCATTGACATTGAAATGTTTAAGCCGTCAAATAAAGAAACTAAAGAGGTTCAAGATTTAAAACACAGATTTAGAATTCAAGATAAATTAATAGTTGCTTGTATATCAAGGCTTATGCCTAGAAAAGGTCAAGATACTTTAATTGAAATCTGGCCAGAAGTAATTAAGAAAGTTCCTTCGGCTCATCTTTTAATTGTAGGAGGTGGTCCTTATAAGCAAAATCTTCACAAGAAGGCATTTGATTTAAAAATAAATAGCCATGTGACTTTAACTGGTTCTGTGCCATGGAAACAACTTCCAACTTTTTATGCCAGTGCAGATGTTTTTGCTGTGCCAGTTAGAACTAGAAATTTTGGATTTGACGTGGAAGGTTTAGGAATTGTTTATCTAGAAGCTTCAGCAAGTGCAGTTCCTGTTATTGCTGGAAATTCTGGTGGTGCCCCTGATGCGGTTATAAATGAAGTTACCGGTTATGTACTTGATCCTAAAAATAAAAACTTACTCGTAGAAAAAATAGTTAATTTACTTCTTAATCCTGATTTAAGAAATAGATTAGGCAAACAAGGTAGATCTTGGATTGAAAAACAATGGCAATGGCCTTCACGACATTTGCAAATTAGAAAATTATTATCAACTGATTGATTTAGAAAAATCTTGCCATTTTTGAAGAGTATTTAGACTCATTCCACTTGCCACACTTCCTTTTGCTCTTGCAAAGGCAAGGTTTATGGCAGTTTCAAAATTTAAGTCTTGATTTTCGTAAGCAACTATTGCAGCTGCGGCATTAATGCAGATTGCATCCTGTATCGCATTTGATGAGTCAGGTGTTAATGCTTGCTTTATTAACTCTGCATTAATCAAAGCATCGCCACCTTGTAATTGGGAAATGTCAACTTTTTCTATGCCCAAATTTTTTGCATCAAAAATAAATTCTTTTATTTGATTATTTTTGACTTGCCAAATTTGAGTTGGACCACAAATTGATATTTCATCAAGACCTTCTAAGCCTCTAACTACTAAAGCATTAGTTTTTCTGTTTGCTAAAACTTGGGCAATAACTGGTGCTTTATCTAAATTAGATACTCCCACAACTTGAGCTTTTGGTGTTGCAGGATTTGATAAGGGTCCAAGAAAATTAAAAACTGTGGAGGTTGCTAATTCTTTTCTTACGGGTGCGACTACTTTCATCGCAGGATGAAAAACAGGAGCAAAACAAAAACAAATTCCAACTTTGTAAAAATTGTCTTTGACTTGTTCCGGGTTTAAATCAATCTTTATTTTTAAAGCCTCTAATACATCTGCAGATCCAGACTTAGAGGATGCTGCTCGATTTCCATGTTTAACAACTGGAATACCACAACTTGCCACCACGATAGCTGCGGCAGTTGAAATATTTACAGTATTAAATCCATCTCCCCCAGTGCCACAAGTATCAACTGCGTCATGATTAATATCTAATTTTTTTGAGTGTTCAATCATTACTTCAACAAAAGCTGAAATTTCTTCAGCAGATTCAGTTTTATTTTTTAAACCTAATAAAAACTCTTTAATTTCTGTTTCAGATGCTTTTGCATCCATCACTGAATTCATTGCCCATTGGGCTTGATTAAATGTTAAATCTTTTTTATTACCAAGTTGAGTAAGGATTTCCTGCCAGGAAATCAGATTATTCATTTGACAGGAATTGCTGTTTTATCTACTCGTCTCAACAACGTTGTTGCGACATCTACTAAAACCACAGGATCAATTGGCATTGGCACAACACCTTCTGCCTTAGACCAAGTTGCAAGCCATGCATCTTGCGGTCTTTGAATCAAAACAATAATTGGTGGGCAATTAAACACTTCATCTTTTGCATTTCGAGCAATACCCATTCCACCTGCAGGTGCGGCTTCTCCATCAAGAATTGCTAAATGAATTTTTCCTGTTTTTAATTCACTTTTCACAACAGGTTCTGTAGCAACTTGAATAAATTCAATCCTTGGCAAATCTTTTGCAGGTCTTCTACCAAGCGAAGTGATAACTGCGTCACGAATTCTTCTATCGTCTGAATAAACAAGCACTCTTAGTTCGTGCAATTGTGAATTTATCTCTGCCACAAGTGTCACATTAGTCATATATTGCGCGCCCATCCATAAATCCCCCACCGTTTAGGTGACAGAATGGGAAGTATGTCCACGGCATCTTTTACAAACCAACGTATTAATCGCCCTAATATGACTGCCATTGGAACCATCGTTTGGTTATCCAGTGAATTGATGTTCTTTGCTGCATTGTTTGCAATGTATTTCACTTTGCGTGCAGTAAATCCAGAAATTTGGAAAGTAGAAACTGAACTACTTAATATTCCATTTTCAGCAGCTAACACAACAATTTTGGTTTTAAGTTCAGTTACTGCACAACTTGGAGTATTTGCGGCAGAACGTGGAGATAGAGAAAGACTTAGATTCTGGTTCATTATTACTTTTTTAATGGGAGCATTTTTCGTAGGTGGACAAGCATTTGAATACGCTGAATTAGTACATGAAGGTTTAACTATTTCTTCTTCACCCTTTGGTTCAGTGTTTTACTTAACAACAGGTTTTCACGCACTACACGTAACTGGTGGTTTAGTTGCGTTTCTATTTGTTTTAGCAAGAACTTATGTCAGACCAAAAATGACACATGGGTTAGCAACATCTGCAGTAGTAACTTCTTATTATTGGCATTTCGTGGACGTAGTTTGGATTGGTTTATTTGCAACTATTTATTTGGTGAAATAGGTAAAAGAATTGAAATATATAGCAAAATTTAGAAGAAGAAAAAGTGCTCCACTTCTAGTTTTGTTTTTTGCTTTAGGTTTTGTGTCAATTGTTTTTAGTGCAGTTAATATTTTAGTATCACCAGCTCAAGCAAGAATTGGAACTGATGAAACATTAGTTGATAAAGGTTCTGTTTTATTTGCCGAAGGATGTTCTTCTTGTCATGGATTAAATGGACAAGGAACAAGTGATGGACCAACTTTAGTTGGCGTTGGTGCTGCATCAGTTCATTTTCAAGTTTCAACAGGTCGCATGCCAATGGCAGCACCAGGTGCACAAGTTATGCGTAAAGAACCAAGTTATAACGAAGAAGAAACTTTGGCTTTAGCTGCTTATGTTGCAACATTTGGACCAGGACCTGCAATTCCATCTGAAGAAGAAATTAATGCTTGGGTAAATGCCGATGTTGCTGAAGGTGGAGAATTATTTAGAACAAATTGTGCACAATGTCATAACTTTGCAGGATCTGGTGGTGCGCTAACTAATGGAAAATATGCCCCAAGTTTAGGTCAATCAACACCGCAACAAATTTATGAAGCAATGTTGACAGGTCCTCAATCAATGCCAATATTTAGTGAAAAAACTTTAACTCCAGAAAATAAAGCTGCAATTATTCGCTACATTCAAGAATTAAATAAATCAGAAAATCCAGGCGGAGTTGATTTAGGAAGATTAGGGCCAGTAACAGAAGGATTATTTTTATGGACTATTGGCTTAGGTGCACTAATTGCTGTTGCAGTATGGATAGGAGCAAGAGTTAGATGAGTAACAATTTTGATTTAAATAACACTTTTGATCCAGATCAAGGAAAACTTCCAGAGAAGGTTTCTAAGGAAGTTCCTTCAAAATTGCCTACTGCTGCAAAAGGAGTAGATCATTACTTAAGAAGAACTGACACTGATCCAAAGGCTGCAAGAAGAGCAGAACGCCAAGTTGCAACAATGTTTGCTTTGTCAGGATTTTTCACCCTTGTCTTTTTAGTTTCATTTGTAGCTATCCCGAGAGAAAAAAAGATTGCGGTTAATTTAATTGGTGTTACTAGTGCTCAAAATCTTGTCTTAGGTGTTTCATTTGGTTTAGCAATTCTTCTTATTGGAATTGGTGCAATTCATTGGGCAAAGAAATTAATGCCTGATGTTGAAATGGTTCAAGAAAGAAAACCAATTAAGCCAAGTGATGAAGTTCAACAAGAAGCATTGGATGCTTTTAGAGTTGGGGCAGAAGAATCTGGAATTGGATCAAGAAAATTAGTTAGAAGAACACTTCTTGGAGCTCTAGCCCTTTTCCCACTTCCATTTGTGGTAATGCTTAGAGATTTAGGTCCTGCTCCAAAAGGTGAATTAAGAAAAACTGCTTGGGAAGAAGGTCTTCACATTGTTAC
>JBJSWT010000113.1:0-3435 GCA_046086025.1 Actinomycetes bacterium
AAACTGGAGCAAGCAAATCGAGAAATCTATTGTGGCACGATTGGCTGGATTGATAGTTTTTCACAAAGTGCAACTTTGTCTGTTGCAATAAGAACTTTTTGGATCGATGGGGATTATTTATATTTTGGAACAGGTGCAGGAATTACGTGGGGTTCAGATGCAACGAGTGAATGGCAAGAAACAGAATTAAAGTGTGCAAATTTGTTTGAAATAGCAAGTAAACAAGTAGTAAATTCCAGCCCTAAAGTTGTATAAAGATTAAATAAGAATTACGCTTAACTCATGGGTGATAGACCAACTGGTCCGATAAAAATTATCAGAGCAACAATTAGAGCAAATAGAATTGCCAATGCTTTTTGGCGAACAGCTATATTTTTTATCGGTTTCTTTTTAGTTGGTGTTGGTTTAGTGCTTTTAGTTCTCCCAGGACCTGGTTGGTTATTAATTTTCTTAGGTTTTGTTACTTTAGCTACTGAGTTTGCATGGGCGAGTAATTTATTAGCACCACTTAGAGTCCGATTAGAAAAAGCAAAAATTGCGGGCAGAAAACCTGCTTGGTGGATTTATGTCATGTTCACTGTTTTTGGAATTTTGACATTTATCGCAAGTTGGTGGGTTTGGACGAGATTTCCAAGATAAAAAATCTTTCATAAATCCTTGTAAGTGTAGTATTTGATGCGTGAGTGACGTCAAAGTTGATCTGTATTTATGCGGTGTAAAAGGTTTTGCTGCGGCAAAATTTTTGCTAGAAAATCATAAATCACTTATTGCAAATGTGACACTTGCTCCAGACACAGGCACTGTGGATGACCCAATCGAATCCATGGTGAAACTGTTTGAACAGGCAAATATAAGAACTACTTTGAATGATCCAGGTCGAATTTCAGATTTAGCAATTGCTGTGGGATGGAAAAAATTAATTGAAGCAAATTATTCTCAAGTTATAGTCATTCACGATTCTTTATTGCCAAAATATAGAGGATTTAATCCTTTGTTAACTGCATTAATTAATGGAGATACTCGAATCGGTGCTACTGCACTTATTGCTACTGATGAAGTTGATGCAGGACCAATTGTTGCTCAAGAAGCAAAAAGTATTAAGTATCCAATGAAATTAGAAGAAGCAATGCAAATTATTTCTTCTTTGATTGAAAAACTTCTAAGACGAGTTTGTTATCAAATCGAAAAAAGTGGTAAAGCAACTGGTAAACCACAAAATCATCGAATAGCCACTTATAGTCTGTGGAGAGATGAAGAAGATTTTCAAATTGATTGGACCAAACCAGCAGATGTCGTAGTTCGACATATTCATGCATCAAGTTATCCCTATGCAGGTGCAAAAAGTTTTCTGGCAGATGAAGAAATACGAATTTTTGACGCAAAAATTAGTAAAGAAAACCCTACAATTGTAAATAGAACACCAGGAAAAATTTGGAAACTTACTAATGGTGTGCCAGTTGTAATTTGTGGCAAAGGTTTAGTGGAATTGACCAAAGTAAGTG
Source organism: Actinomycetes bacterium (assembly GCA_046086025.1). Classification (GTDB taxonomy): domain Bacteria; phylum Actinomycetota; class Actinomycetes; order S36-B12; family UBA5976; genus ATZT02. The sequence goes on from JBJSWT010000113.1 coordinate 1,503, forward strand.
GTAATAACGGGCGTTCTGTTTTACCTATTACTAAGTTAAAGCAAAGATTTAAATAATCGAAAGAGGTTTTTGTGGGTGACATCAAAGTCCGTGTAGACGGTAAAGATGTTTCGGTTGCAGAAAACTCGAATATTATCGATTTATTTAAAGATGATAAAAATGTAGTTGTTGCAAAACTTAATGGAAAATTAGTAGATCTTGTAACTTCTTTAAAAAATGGTGATGAAGTAATTTCAGTCACTGCCTCTTCTGATGAGGGGCTAAGTGTCATAAGACATAGCACCGCTCACATCCTTGCTCAAGCTGTTCAAAATATTAATTCACAAACAAAGTTAGGAATTGGACCTCCAATTAAAGATGGTTTCTATTACGATTTCAAAGTTCAAGAGAATTTCAATCCTGAAGATTTAGTCAAAATTGAATCAAAGATGAAAGAAATAATCAAAAGTGGTCAAAGATTTTCAAGAAGAGTAAGTGATGAAAATTCTCTCAAAAAAGAGTTAGCTAGTGAACCTTTCAAATTAGAACTAATTGGTTTAAAAGGAAACCCCACAGAAGAAGTTATGGAAATTGGTGGTGCTGAATTAACAATTTATGACAATATTGATTTTAGATCAGGAGATGTTGTTTGGTCTGATTTATGTAGAGGACCACATGTTCCTTCAACTAAATATCTTGGTTCTTTTAAATTAATGAGAACAGCTGGAGTTTATTGGCGTAGTGATGAAAAAAATCCTCAATTACAAAGAATTTATGGCACTGCTTGGGCAAGCAAAGAAGATCTTGAAAAATATTTAGAATTTTTAGTTGAGGCAGAAAAAAGAGATCATCGAAAACTTGGTGTGGAATTAGATTTATTTTCATTTCCAGAAGAAATAGGTTCTGGACTTGCGGTATTTCATCCCAAAGGTGGAGTAATTAGAAAAATAATGGAAGATTATTCCCGTAAAAAACATGAAGAAGCAGGATATGAATTTGTTTATTCACCACACATAACTAAATCTTTATTGTTTGAAACTTCAGGACACCTCGAATGGTACAAAGAGGGAATGTTTCCAGCGATGCAACTTGATGCTGAATTTAATGAAGATGGAAGTGTAAAAAAACCTGCCCAAAATTATTATTTAAAACCAATGAATTGCCCATTTCATAATTTAATTTATAAAGCAACCCCTAAATCCTATAGGGATTTACCAATTCGATTATTTGAATTTGGCAGCGTATATAGATATGAAAAATCAGGCGTGGTGCATGGGCTAACTCGGGTAAGAGGTATGACTCAAGATGATGCTCATATCTATACAACCTTAGAAAACATGCCAAATGAATTAGATTCTTTACTAAAATTTGTGCTTAATCTTTTGAAAGATTTTGGTTTAGATGATTTTTATCTGGAATTATCAACTAAAAATGATGAAAAATTTATTGGAAAAGATAGTGAATGGATAGAGGCAACAGAAATTTTAAGAAAAGCTGCCAATGCTCAAAATATCCCATTGGTAATGGATGAAGGTGGAGCGGCTTTTTATGGACCAAAAATTTCTGTACAAGCAAAAGATGCTTTAGGTAGAACTTGGCAAATGAGCACTATTCAAGTTGATTTTCAATTGCCACAAAAATTTGAATTAGAATATAAAGATAAAGATGGTCAAGTTAAAAGACCAGTCATGATTCATAGAGCTTTATTTGGTTCAATCGAAAGATTTTTTGGTGTCTTACTAGAGCATTATGCAGGTGCATTTCCAGTTTGGCTTGCTCCAGTACAAGTAGTTGCAATTCCTATTGCTGAAACTCATAATTCATATTTAGAAGAAATAATTAGTAAATTGAAAAAACTTGGGGTACGAGTCGAGTTAGATTCAAGTGATGATCGTATGCAGAAAAAAATTAGAAATGCTCAGACTCAAAAAATTCCTTTCATGTTAATTGCAGG
>JBJSWT010000114.1:0-2149 GCA_046086025.1 Actinomycetes bacterium
GGTTTTAAATCGATGTGTGTGTTAACTGGGGTTACAGACATGAACCAAATAAAGAACAGCACGCCATCCACAGCCCCTACTTATGTGGGAAAAGACTTAAGTGCATTGCTAGATAACAATTCTCTTGTAAGTTGGTAGTCATGGAAAATCAAGAATGGTCTGAGACAAAACAGCAAGAACTTACTCTGGGAAATTTGAAACCAATAGTGCCCACAGGTGAATCAAGAGTTGATGGGGCAATGGATCGACTGAACGAATTAACAAATCTTCCAGCCATTGAGCATGTTTCAGTTTTTGAAGATGTTCACAGACGTTTGCATGAATCCTTAACTGATACTTCAGAGTGAAATTAAATCGTTTAGATCAAGAACTTGTTAGGCGTGGCCTTGCAAGATCAAGAGAAGTTGCTACTGAATTAATACTTTCAGGTTCAGTGTTAGTTGATCATGTTCCTGCTTTGAAGCCAGATAGAAGAGTCAATCAAGAAGTTTCCATAGTTATAGAAACAGAAGTTGATCATTATGTTTCTCGAGGAGCCCACAAATTAATCAGTGCACTTGATGAGTGGCAAGAAATTATTGTGGAAAACCAAATTTGTTTAGATGCAGGATCCTCAACCGGTGGATTTAGCCAAGTTCTTTTGGAACGAAAAGCAGCTCAAGTTTATTGCGTTGATGTTGGTTATGGACAACTTGCTTGGGAGGTTAGAAATCATCCGCAAGTTGTGGTGATGGAAAGAACAAATATAAGAAATCTTGCACCAAAATCTTTACAACCTGAACCAAAACTAGTAGTCGCCGATTTATCTTTTATTTCGTTATCGCAAGTCCTACCCGCTTTGATTGCTAATGCTCATGAAGATGCAGATTTTCTGCTGATGGTTAAGCCGCAATTTGAAGTCGGAAAAGAATCATTGGGTGCAGGTGGTGTAGTTCGAGATCCAATTTTAAGAAAAGAATCTATTCGTAAAGTGGTTGATTCAGGTGCTCAATTAGGACTTGGATGCAATGGTGTTGTTGCTTCAGCACTGCCTGGGCCAAAGGGAAATGTGGAATATTTTTGTTGGCTTAAAAAAGGTGGAAGAATAATAAGTGACAAAGAAATTGAAGATGCTATAGCAAAGGGACCTCAATCGTGACAAATCTTCCTCGAGTACTTGTCATCATTCACAACAATTCGGTTGAGGCAGAAAATGTTGCGGCAAAAGTTTGCAAACAACTACAGAATAAAAAGATAGAAATCTTTGCCCCAAGTGAAGATGCCAAAGTCTTAGAAAAAAATGATGTAAAGGTTAAAATTTTTGAATCATCCAAAGAAGATTCTGCCAATCTTGCCCTGGTTTTTGGGGGAGATGGAACAATTTTAAGAGCTGTAGAAGTTTCACGAGATAAAAAAATTCCAATACTGGGCATAAATCTAGGACACGTTGGATTCTTAGCAGAAGCAGAACTTGAACATTTAGAAGATGTCGTCAAATCAATCACAGAACATTCTTGGATTGAAGAAGACCGCTTAGCACTTGAGGTTGCAGTTTTCAAAGACAACAATAAAGTTTTCTCAACTTTTGCTCTTAATGATGTGGCAATTGAAAAATCTGAACCAGGACACATGTTTGATGTCATTTTAGAAATAGATTCTCAACCTGTTTCTCGTTTATCTGGAGATGGAATCATTTGTGCTACACCAACTGGCTCAACTGCTTACGCTTTTAGTGCTGGAGGCCCAGTCGTTTGGCCAAGTGTTGAAGCAATTTGTGTTGTGCCAATAAGTGCGCACGCTTTGTTTGCTAAACCTTTAGTTGTTTCAACTCATTCAAAGATTGCTATAGAAATTCCAGCTAATGGAACTAATGGTCATTTAACAGCTGATGGCAGAAGATCATTTGATTTATTTCCAGGAATGAGAATCGAAATTACAAAATCTAAAGATTACGTCCATTTAGCCAGAATGGAAGATAAATCATTTAGTCAAACTTTAGTCAAAAAATTTCAATTACCAGTTGAAGGTTGGCGCGGAAACACTAAACGTAAATGATTAAAGACTTACGGATTAAAAATATTGGCGTTATCGAAGATATTTCACTTGACTTATCTAAAGGTTTCACAGTACTGACAGGTGAAACTGGAGCTGGAAAAACCATGGTGCTGTC
>JBJSWT010000115.1:0-11139 GCA_046086025.1 Actinomycetes bacterium
TTGTTTAGCAGGTAACCAACTTGCAATAGATCTTCGAATTTTTGGAGTCTCGGAAGCAAAATAAAAAGTGAATAGCAATAAAGTAAAGATTTTAAACAAAAATCCAGCAATACTTGTTACTAAACCAAAAATTCCTCCTGCGATACTTTGGGCAAAAGTTGCAATTTGAGTATTTGAAATATTCAAAGATTCTTCAATATTAGAAGGACTTAAATTTAAGTCAAAACTATTATTTAGCCAACTTGAAAAACCTTCGATTAAAGTTGGTATTTGAGTTATTAAACTGGCTAATTGTGATGCTAAAAGTTGGCCAAAGGCTGCAATAAATCCAATAACAAGTGCGACTAGAGATAGTAAAACTATAAAAGTACTCAAACCACGTTTAATTCCTGACTTAGTTAGCTTTTCAACTAGAGGAGTAATTGCTATACCAATTAACCAAGCAAGAAGAATTAGAAATAAAAAGTCCTTACTTTTATTAAATGCCCATTCAACTAATTGGAAAAAAATAACAATAATTAAAACTGTAATGATGCTTCTTTGAATAAACCTTCTATTAACAGAAAACTCCCAGTTTGCTCCAGATCCACTTTTGCCTGAAATATCTGGTTGAGAATCCTGGTTAGATGGGTTTGCCAATTTAGCTCCTTGTTCTACTTGATAACTCTACTTAACTTCATTCACTTAAGGAGTGTTGTGGTGAGAACAAAATAGGAATTTCCAGCAGAATAAGTCCTATGCCTCAATATCGCGATGAAGGAATTGTGCTTCGTACTCAAAGATTAGGGGAGGCAGATCGCATCGTCACGGTTTTAACAAAAAATAATGGCCGAGTTAGAGCAGTTGCTAAGGGTGTAAGAAAAACCACTTCACGTTTTGGTGCAAGAGTTGAACCTTTTGGTCATATTGATGCGCATTTTCATTTAGGTAAAAGTTTAGATATTTTGAGCCAAGTTGAATCTCTATTTTCCTATGGCGCAATTTTGTCGCAAGATTATGCAAAATGGACAGCCGGACAAGCAATGCTTGAAACTACTGAGCATTTAACTCCCGAAGAAAAAGAACCTGCTACACAGCAGTATTTACTATTAATTGGTGCATTGAGATCTTTAGTTAAGGGTGAACATGATCCAAATTTAATTTTGGATTCTTTCCTTTTGAGATCATTAGCAATCTCTGGTTATGCTCCTTCTTTTTATGATTGTGCAAGATGTGATAAGTCAGGTCCACATAAAGCATTTTCAGTTGCAACTGGTGGTGCAGTTTGTGATGAATGTAAGCCCTCAGGATCAGTCGTTCCATCATTAGCAACATTTGAATTAATGTCTGCTTTGCTAATTGGAGATTGGATAGTTGCAGATGCTTCAGAGCCAAAAGCCAGACGAGAGGCAAGTGGCATAATTGCTGCATATTTACAATGGCATATTGAACGAGGCATCAGATCGTTAAGAATGGTGGAGAGAAAATAATTGGTTAAAAGTAGAAAAAAATTTCCACCTGTTCCAAAACATAAAACTGGTGTTAAACCACCTGCTATTTCATCAACATTTATTCCAAACCATGTAGCAATTGTTATGGATGGAAATGGACGTTGGGCCAAAGAAAGAGGATTACCTAGAACTGCAGGACATGAAGCAGGTGAATTGGCTTTATTAGATGCTGTTTATGGCGCACTAGAAATTGGAGTTAAGTATTTAACCGTTTATGCATTTTCAACTGAAAATTGGAAAAGAAGTCCTGATGAAGTTAAATTTTTAATGAATTTTAATCGTGAAGTAATTCATCGTCGCGTTGAAGAAATGAATCAATTTGGCATAAAAGTTAGATGGGCTGGTCGAGAAGCTCGCCTTTGGAAAAGTGTGGTTGATGAACTTAAGAAAGCAGAAAGAAAAACCTCAAAAAACGATCAATTAACTTTAACCATGTGTGTTAATTATGGTGGAAGAGCAGAAATTGTTGACGCTGTAACTGAAATTGCTCGCGATGTAAAGACACGAAAATTAAGACCAGATTCAATTTCTGAAAAGAAACTTAAAAAATATTTATATGAACCAAACATGCCAGATGTTGATTTATTTTTAAGAACTTCAGGTGAACAAAGAACAAGTAACTTTTTATTATGGCAATCAGCTTATGCAGAAATGGTATTTATGGATGTATTATGGCCAGATTTTGACAGAAGACATTTATGGCAAGCTATAGAAATTTATGCCAAACGAGAGCGTCGTTTTGGCGATGCCAAGCCTAATTAACGACAATTCTTACAAAGCCCAAATATTTCTATAACGTGTCCTGATATTTGGTAATTATTTTCCTGAGCAATTTTTTGCATCAAATTTTCCATTTCTGAAGTATTAAATTCACTGGTGGTTGCACATTTTGTGCAAACTAAATGATGATGGTGGTTTTTACTACAAACCTTATATAAAGTTTCTCCATTTTCACTTTTCAAACTATCAACTAATCCAGTTTCAGATAAGGCTTGCAAAGTTCTATAAACTGTAGCAAGTCCTATTTTTTCTCCTCTAGAAACCAGTAATTTGTGCACTTCTTGAGCAGAACTAAATTTGGTAATTGATAGTAATAAATCAGAGATTGCTTTTCTTTGTTTGGTATTTTTACTTAATACACTATTCAAAATTATTCTCCTAGATTTCCAATGATTAACCACATTGCAATAACGCCAATCACTGTTGAAAGCATAGTTAGTTTTGAAGGATGCTTTGAATGAGCTTCTGGCAAAATGTGTGAAGTGGCAAGATAAATAATGATTCCAGAAAATGCAGCTAAATAAATTCCAATACTTGCCTCACTTATTGCTAAAGCACTTCCCACAATTGCGCCACCAATTCTCATCACTGCATCAACACTTAAAAGTGCAAAACCTGATCGAGACCATTTACCACTTTTAATAAGCAGTGAAACGGTGTTTAATCCATCACTGAAAGCATGGGCTAAAAGGGCAATAAAAACTGTTATACCCAAGGCTGTACTTACTTGAAATGCAATTCCAAGTGCCACACCATCTAGAAAAACATGTCCTGCCATTCCTAATGCACCCAAACCACCTGCAAAATTTATTGGGTGCTTATGCCCTGAAAATTCAGATTCTGTGGCTTCATGTGATCCAAAAGTTTTCTCTAAAAAGTGCACAGCTAAAAATCCAATAACTAAAGAAAGTGAAACAACTTGCACACCAGCAAAACTATTTGTGTTCATTTCAAAGATTTCTGGCAGTAAATCAAATGCCACAAGTCCAAGCAGTAAGCCTGCAGAAAGCCCTAAAACAAGATGAAGGCGATCTTTGCCTTTGAGGGCTAATAGACCTCCTAAAAATGTGGCCACAACTGTGATGGCGGCTAAGAGGATTGGGGTGCTCATGAAAGTCTCCTTTTATTGGGTTCTTTCAAGTTACACTAAATGAGAATGATTGTCAATATCAAATAGAGGTAAATCTTGAGAAAGATGCATAAAGTAAAAGCCCTATAACCAAAATACGAAGCAATCTTGAAGTTGGCACCAAAATCATCCACGAAAGAATCAAAAGCCAACCAAGAAAAACTGCTATGAACATTAATCCGAAAAATCCAATCCAAAATCCCCAAGTTTCATTTGGATTTGCAAGTAATCCAACTAAAAGTAGAAAAGTCATCAAAATAGGAATAACCCATCGAGGCAAAGCATGCAAGCGAACTAAGAAAGGAGAACTAACTTTTGCCACATACTTTTGAAAATCTGACACTTTATGCCTCTCAGACGAAAACCACTCGTTACCCTCTAGTCTGACGGATATGTTCGTAATTACTCAACATCAACCTGCAAATAGTGACGAATTCTTACATCTTGTAGAAGTGATGACTGAGCAATTATCAAAAGAACCAGGCTTCATTCGATTGTCAGTAACAAGATCGGTTGATGAGCCAAGTAATTGGAAAATAGTACAAGAGTGGAAGCAAATAGGTGATGCTCGCAGAGCGGTTAATTCATCAAAAAACAGAATGGTTGTGTGGCCAGTTTTGTCCCAAGCGCAAAATGAAGTTAGTTTTTACGAGACTTTAGTTGAATATAAAGATGGGAAAAGCTCAACTTTTGAGTCTGGACTTAACCAGTAATAAAGCTGGTTTTAAGTAGGCTAAGGAAAGATAAATTAACAAGATATGAGGATTAATGCCGATAGATAAAGTAGAAGCAGTCGTTAATTTGTGTAAACGACGTGGCTTTGTTTATCCCTCAAGTGAAATTTATGGCGGAACTAGGTCTGCTTGGGATTATGGTCCTTTGGGTGTTGCTCTAAAAGAAAACATTAGAACTCAATGGTGGAACACCATGGTTAAATTTCGAGATGACATAGTTGGTCTTGATTCATCAATTATTCTTGCTCCTCAAGTTTGGCAAGCTTCTGGACACGTGGATGCATTTGTTGATCCTTTAACTGAATGTAAAAAATGCCACAAAAGATACAGAGCAGATCAATTAATTGAAAACTATGAAAATAAGCATAAAAAAACTCCCGCAAATGGCCTAGTAGATATAGCTTGCGCCAATTGCGGCACAAAAGGTGAATTCACTGAAGAAAGAATGTTTAACGGAATGCTCACTACTTCAATAGGAGTAGCAGAAGATGATGGAGCACTGCACTACTTAAGACCAGAAACTGCTCAAGGGATTTTTGTCAATTTTAATAATGTTTTAACAACATCAAGAAAAAAACCACCTTTTGGAATTGCTCAAATAGGTAAATCATTTAGAAATGAAATCACACCTGGAAATTTTATTTTTAGAACCAGAGAATTTGAACAAATGGAATTAGAATATTTTGTTAAACCTGGTGAAGATGAAAAATGGCATGATTATTGGTTAGAGCAAAGATGGAATTGGTATGTAGGGCTTGGCATAAAAGAAAGTAATCTAAGAAAGTTTGAACATCCAAAAGAAAAATTATCTCACTACGCCAAGAGAACTGTTGATATTGAATACAAATTTAATTTTTCAGGATCTGAATGGGCAGAATTAGAAGGAATAGCTAATAGAACAGATTATGATTTAAAAACTCACAGCAATGCAAGTGGTAAAGATTTAGTATTTTTTGATCAAGAATCAAATGAAAAATATATTCCTTATGTAATAGAACCTTCAGCTGGTTTAACTAGAGCAGTATTAGCATTTTTATTAGATGCCTATGATGAAGATGAAGCACCAAATTCAAAAGGTGGAGTTGATAAAAGAACAGTACTTAGATTTGATCCAAGATTAGCTCCCATAAAAGTAGTAGTTTTACCACTTTCTCGAGATGAAAAATTAAGTCCTTTAGCTAAGAAAATTGCTCAAGATTTAAGACAAAACTACATGGTTGAATTTGATGATTCTGGTGCTATAGGAAGAAGATATAGAAGAGCAGATGAAATTGGTACTCCATATGCAGTCACTGTTGATTTTGATTCATTAAATGATAATTGCATAACAATTAGAGAACGAGATTCGATGAAACAAGAACGAGTAAGCATAAATGAATTACCAGATTGGTTAGCACAAAGACTTTCAGTTTAAAATTAGTTAATAGATGAAATTAGTTACTTCAAGATTTATAGTTGATCCTCCAGTTGTCCTGGCCCCAATGGCAGGAATTACTAATCAAGCTTTTAGAAGACTTTGCAGAGAATATGGCGCTGGTTTATATGTAAGTGAAATGGTTACTAGTAGGGCATTAATTGAAAGATCTCCAGAAACTATCCGAATGGTAACTCCAGATAAAGATGAAAATATTAAAAGTGTTCAACTATACGGAGTTGATCCTGAAATCATGTCTAAAGCTGTTGAGTTATTAATTAGAGAAAATAGAGCAGATCATATTGATTTGAACATGGGGTGCCCTGTACCTAAAGTAACCAAAAAAGGGGGAGGAGCAGCTCTTCCTTGGAAAAAAGATTTATTTAAAGAAATATTAAAAAGTGCAGTTGATACTTCAAATAAAGTAACGAAAGAATTAAATCTAAAACCGGTTCCAATAACAGTAAAAATGCGCATGGGAATAGATGAAAAACATTTAACTTATATAGATGCTGCAAAAACTGCAGTAGAAGTTGGAATTACTTGGATTGCACTTCATGCAAGAACTGCAGAACAAATGTATTCAGGAAATGCAACATGGAGTGCTATAAAAAAACTAGTTGAAGAATTAAAAGGAAGTAATGTTCCAGTGCTGGGAAATGGTGACATTTGGTCTGCTCAAGATGCATTGAAAATGATAGATGAAACAGGTTGTGATGGAGTTGTGGTTGGTCGAGGTTGTCTTGGAAGACCTTGGCTATTTGGCCAATTAAGTGCAGCTTTTCAAGGAAAAGAAATACCTCAAGATCCAGATTTAGAACAAATTTCCTTAATTATTAAAAGGCATGCAACTTTACTTTGTGAACTTTATGGTGAATACAAAGGAATTAGAGATATAAGAAAACATATGGCTTGGTATTTAAAAGGTTTCTCTGTTGGTAATCAACTTAGAACTTCACTTGCTATGGTTGAAAGTTTAGATCAACTAGATTTTTTACTTGATAAATTAGATAAAAATCAATCTTTTCCAGAAATGATACAAGATAAACCAAGAGGAAGAGTTGGTTCGAAAAAGAAAGTATCCCTACCTCATAATTGGCTAACTTCCAGAGAAGTGAATAAAGAACAAGAGCAAGACCTTAGGTTTGCTGAACTTTCAGTTAGTGGTGGATAGTTGTTTTTAATTAAATTAACATTTAAATTATTTAAAATTATGATTTATCTTGCTATTTTTATGAGCCTACTTTTTTTGTTTTATCATTCATACGGAGTCTATTCATCAAGTAAAGTACATTCTGTTGAAAAAACAGATGCAATAATTGTGCTGGGAGCTGCACAATTTAACGGTCAACCATCACCAGTTTTTCAATCAAGATTAGATCACGCTGTAGAACTTTTCAACAAAAAAATTTCAAGCACAATTATTACAGTTGGGGGAAAGCAAAAAGGTGACAAATTTACAGAAGCGGAAGCTGGGAAAAAATACTTATCGGAATTTATTTCAAAAGAAAATATTCTTTCAATTAAAGATGGCAAAGATACTTTAGAAAGTTTTGAATTAATCAGAGAAAAATATCCTGATTTAAATAAAGTAACTTTAGTTTCAGATCCTGCACACTTATGGAGAAGTAAACTAATGGCTGAAGATCTAGATTTTGAAGTCTTTCTTTCAAGTACTACTAATGGACCAGGCAGTAAATTGACAACTGATTACTTTATACGAGAATTTGTTGCATCAATGAGGTATAACTTCATGCACAATTTTCCAAGTCAGTGGGATTTACTAAAGTCAATATTGGTATGAATTTTGATGACGATCAATTATCTCCTGGTTACGAACCATTTGATGAAGAACGATTTGTTAATGAACCTCCCAAACGACATGGCAGAAGAGCATTTGCCAGAGATAAAGCAAGGGTTTTACATTCTTCTGGCTTAAGAAGACTTGCAGCAAAAACTCAAGTAATGACTGCAGGTGCAGATGACTTTCCCAGAACTCGACTTACGCACACATTAGAAGTTGCACAAATTGGAAGAGAGCTTGGAGAAACATTAGGTTGCGATCCTGATTTAGTTGAGACTGCATGTTTGGCACATGATTTAGGACATCCACCTTTTGGCCATAACGGAGAAGAGGCTCTGCATAAATTAAGTAAAGATTTTGGTGGTTTTGAAGGAAATGCACAAACCTTTAGGATTTTAACAAGATTAGAATCAAAAACTTTTAAAAACGACAAATCAATTGGACTAAATTTAACTAGAGCAACTCTAGATGCCACAACAAAATATCCATGGGGATTTGATGGTAAAAAAATAAAATTTGGTTTTTATGACGAAGATAAAGAAATTTTTGCTTGGGTTAGAAAAAATAATAAAGGCGAAAATAAGTCTTTTGAAACTCAAGTTATGGATATTGCAGACGATATTGCCTATAGTGTGCACGATATCGAAGATGCCATTTATGCAAATCACTTAAATATGGAAATTCACACAAACACTAAAGATAAACAAGACATAGTTGAATTAGCAAAAAGTGATTATGCAATGGAATTAAAAATTGATGTACTTGAACAAACTTTTGATGAATTAGTTTCTCAAGATTGGTGGTTAAAGCGATTTACACCAGCTCAAATTGATCTAGCCAAATTAAAAAATATGACCAGTCATTTAATTGGAAAATTTACTGAAGAAATCGAATTTGCGACAAAAAGTCTTTACAAGGACAAGATTTTGACTCGATATAACGCAAATTTAGTTGTTCCAGAAAAGACCAGAGCCACAATTGCAATTTTAAAATCAATTGTTAATTTATATGTAATGCAGCGAAAAGGTGCAAAAGAAAAGTACGCTAAAGAGCAGGAAATAATCGTGAGAATTTATGAAGGATTAGTAAATAATCCTGAAAGACTTCTGCCTCAATTTAGAGACAACTTAAAAGTTGCGCAAAATTCAAATGCACAAAAACGTGTCTTTATCGATCAAATTGCAAGCCTGACAGATGCTTCAGCGATCCGATTATTTAATGAATTTGTAGGCTAAGACCTATGCCTGGACGAATTAGAAATGACGACATTGCTCTAGTTAGAGATAAGTCTCGAATAGACGAAGTTGTCAGAGAGCATGTGGCATTAAAAAGTGCTGGAAGTTCTTTAAAAGGACTTTGCCCATTTCATGATGAAAAAACTCCCTCTTTTCATGTCACTCCCTCTAAAGGTTTTTGGTACTGCTTTGGCTGCGGTGAAGGAGGAGATGTATTTAGCTTTATTCAAAAAGTTGAACATTCAACTTTTAGTGAAGCGGTAGAAAAATTAGCAAATAAATATAATATTTCACTTAGATATGAAGAGAATTACACAAATCCAAACACTGGTCAAAGAAGTAAAGTTCTTGAAGCAAACAAATTAGCATCTGAGTTTTATCAAAATAATCTTGAATCTCCAGAAGCTGAAATCGGCAGAAAATTTTTAAAGGAACGCGGATTTGATAAAAATTCAGCCCAATTATTTAATATTGGATATGCCAATAAAAACTGGGATAATTTAACAAAATTTCTAAAACAAAAGGGTTTTACTGAACAAGAATTAGTTTTTGCAGGTCTTTCGATAACTGGTCAAAAAGGAACTTATGATCGATTTAGAGGAAGACTTATTTGGCCCATAAAAGATGCAAGTGGTGAAGTTGTGGGATTTGGGGCAAGAAGATTATTTGATGATGATCAAGGGCCAAAATACTTAAACACTCCAGAAACTTTAGTTTATAAAAAAAGTCAGGTACTTTACGGTTTGGATCAAGCTAAAAAAGAAATAACTTCAAAGAAACAAGTAGTAATTGTGGAAGGCTATACAGATGTAATGGCTTGTCATTTATCTGGAGTAAAAACTGCTGTGGCAACTTGTGGCACTGCATTTGGGGAAGATCATGCAAGAATTCTTAGAAGATTTTTGATGGATGAAGAACAATTTACTGGTGAAATTATTTATACATTTGACGGGGATGAAGCAGGTCAAAAGGCTGCATTAAAAGCATTTAATTTAGATCAAACATTTTCAACAAGAACTTTTGTTGCTATTGAAAAAAATGGTTTAGATCCATGTGATTTAAGACAAAAAAGTGGAAATGATGCAATTGTTGCCCTTATTGCCTCGAAAGTTCCACTTTTTGAATTTGTAATAAAAAATGCCATATCAAAATTTGATTTAAATAACGCAGAAGGAAGAGTTTTAGCTTTAAAGGCAGCAGCACCGATTGTTTCAAATATTAAAGATAAAGCGCTGAAACCAGAATATGTAAGGCTTTTGGCAGGTTGGCTTGGTATTGAAATTAACTCTGTGGAGCAAGCAGTGAAAGATAATAATCGACAAATTAGAACAGTTGCTGTTGCACCACAAAACAATCAAAACAATAAAGAAAATATAGAATCAAGTATTGAAAAAGAAGCACTTAAATTAATTTTTCAATTCCCACTTCTTGTTTCTGAATGGATTAAACAAATCAATGTAGAAACTTTTACTCAATCAAAATTTAGAGAATTATTTGAAGTTTTAGAAAAAATTGTGGTCAGTGATGATCTTATTTCAAAATTATTAGAAGAAAATGAAGACGAAGAATTTAAGAATATAATTGCAGCTTTGAGCGTTGAAGATTTTAAAGCAATTGTGGATAAAAAATATGTTGATTCAATATTTGCCCGATTACTTGAATTAAGTACCTCTAGAACTATTGCAGATCTTAAAAGCCAATTACAAAGACTTGAGCCTGAAACAAATAGCAAAGATCACGATAAAATGTTCCAAGATTTACTTGAACTAGAGGAGTACAGAAGAGCACTTCGAGAAAAGGCATTGGGAACTTCTTGATAAGTAGCCACTTAGTAATAAAAAATGAACAACTTGGTAAGTTTGAACTTACGCTAAAAGTTATTCCCGCATAGCTCAATTGGCAGAGCACTCGACTGTTAATCGAGTGGTTCCTGGTTCGAGTCCAGGTGCGGGAGCAGAAAAATGGTTAGAGAAAACTAATGCCAGGAAAAATAGCCCTTGTTGGTTCCGGGGAATGGTTGCCTGTGATGTTGGAAGTTGAAAAAGAATTATTTGAAAATCAAAATCCAGTTTATGTTCAATTGTCTACCGCTGCAGGTTTAGAGGGTGAAAAAAGATTAAATCACTGGAGAGAACTTGGCTTTGAACAATCTAAAAGATTAGGTGTTGAACAAAGATGGCTCCCAGTATTTGATGCAGAGTCTGCAAATAATTTTGAAATTGTTGAACAAATAAAAGACGCAGGGGTTATTTATTTAAGTGGGGGAGATCCCACTTATCTTTCTGAATCACTTAGAAATTCACTAGTTTGGAATGAAATAGTTGCCAAATGGAAAAGTGGTGTATCTATTGCCGGATGTAGTGCAGGAGCTATGGCGTTTACTGATTGGGTGCCAACAATGAAAATAAGATTAAATAGAAAAGATCAACACGTAAAAGGTTTAGGATTACTTCCACATTTAAGAGTTATACCTCATTTTGATCGAATGCTTGGATGGATTCCAGATCTACTAACTAGATACTTACTTAACACTCCAGAGCATGTGACATTACT
>JBJSWT010000116.1:0-1207 GCA_046086025.1 Actinomycetes bacterium
CTGGCAAGTTTTGCTAAATTAGCAACTTCTTCTTTAGATATTTTTGACACGATTAATATCTTATTATTTAGTCTTTCGTGACTAATTTCAGCGCTTCTTGAAAGCCTTTATTTAGTAGAACTTCAAAATTTTCTGCATCAAGTCTTGGAATTCCAAGAGACAAAGCCTTGGAATATTTGCTGCCATCGGCTCTGCCAAATATCAACATTGCAGTATTTTTACTGACTGATCCTGAGACTTTTCCCCCTCTTTCTAAAACAGCATTTGAAGCACCATCTCTTGAATAATTTGGTACAGATCCTGTAATTACAAAATTTAAATCTTTCAAAGGTTGAGGACCTGTTACTTCATCATCTTTCATTCTTACGCCAGCTCTAGCCCATTTACCAACTATTTCTTTATGCCAATCTTCACTAAACCATTCTTTAACTGCAATTCCAATTACTTCACCAACACCTGCTACTTCGGATAGTTTTTCAATTTTTGCATTGGCAATGTTTTCAATTGATTTAAATTCTCTACTTAGAGCTTGTGCTGCAGTTGGGCCAACATGTCTTATTGATAAAGCAACTAAAACTCTCCATAAAGGTCTTGATTTTGCAGCTTGTAATTGGGAAAGTAATTCTTCCCCGTTTTTATTTAATACTCTTTTAGTTTCATTTTTTCCAGGAGCTCTTGTGAAATATTCACTTACTTCTAAATCTTTTGCTGTTAAATCAAAAAGATCTCCTTCATCTTTTAAGATTTTGTCATTTAAAAGTGCAGCTGCAGACTTAGCTCCTAATCCTTCAACATCAAGTGCGCCTCGTGAACCAACATGAAAAAGTCTTTCCCTAAGTTGAGCAGGACAAGTTCTAGCATTTGAACATCTCAAATCAACATCACCAATTTTTGCTGGAGCTAATTTAGTGCCACATTCAGGACATTTTTCTGGCATTAAAAATTTCTTTTCTCCACCAGTTCTTGATTCAATAACTGGTCCTACTATTTCTGGAATTACATCTCCTGCTTTTCTTAAATAAACAGTGTCACCAATTAGGACACCTTTTCTTTCAATTTCTTGTTGGTTATGAAGAGTTGCCATAGAAACAGTTGATCCTGCTACTTTTATTGGCTGCATAACAGCAAATGGAGTAACTCTTCCGGTTCTTCCCACATTTACTTCAATATCTAATAATTTAGTTCGAACTACCTCTGGTGGATATTT
>JBJSWT010000117.1:0-8714 GCA_046086025.1 Actinomycetes bacterium
CATTGTTTGGATCCATAAGTGCTTTTTGGTATTCCGGATTTGTAACTGAATTTTGAAATGCAGCTTGAGTTTCATTACCAACTCTTCCAAACAAAATTGAGATAAATGCTGCAGTTCCTACTGTTGCTCCTAATTGTCTAAACAAAGTCACAGAAGAAGTTGCAACTCCTAAATCTCTTTTCGCCACAGCATTTTGAACTGCTATGACAGTTGGTTGAA
Source organism: Actinomycetes bacterium (assembly GCA_046086025.1). Taxonomy (GTDB): domain Bacteria; phylum Actinomycetota; class Actinomycetes; order S36-B12; family UBA5976; genus ATZT02. Next base: position 220 of record JBJSWT010000117.1, read on the forward strand.
GTACGTGGCCTAATCCAACACCAAAAAGATAAGACAATATTGCAATCCACCAATACTTAGTATCAGCATTAAAAGTTGTCATTAAAAATAAAGTTGCAGTTAAAAGAATGGTTCCAATAACTGGAAAAATTTTATATTTTCCTGTTTTTGAAATAACTCGTCCAGAAATAATCGAGCCTGTCATAATGCCAAGTGTTAAAGGTAATAATTCAAGTCCAGCTTTTGTTGGAGAAGATCCTCCGACTATTTGAAGATAAAGCGGAAGCATGGCAAGTCCGCCAAACATTCCAGCTCCTGTAATTACACCCACAACTGAAATAAGTGAAAATGTTTTATCTTTAAATAATCTCAAAGGCAAAATTGCTTCATCTTTCATTTTGTTTTCAAAAATCACAAACAGAATCAAACTTGTAATACCAATTAAGTAACAAGCAATTGATTCAACACTTGTCCAACCCCAAATTCTTCCTTCTTGCGCAACTAACAACAACGGAATTAAACCAACTGTTAAAGAAATTGCACCTAGCCAATCAATAGAGTGATTTACTCTTTGAAAGTTTGGAATATGTAAAGTTCTTCCCACAATAAATAGTGCAATCAAACCTATTGGGACGTTTACTAAAAACACCCAACGCCAACCAGTTATTCCAATTATTGAATTTTGTCCTGCAAAAAATCCACCGATAACTGGACCTAAAACACTTGATGAACCAAACACGGCAATGAAATAACCCTGATACTTAGAACGTTCTCTTGGTGGAACTATGTCGCCAATAATTGCTAAGGCAAGAGTAAATAAACCACCTGCACCTAAACCTTGGATGGCGCGATAAATAGCCAAGTTATACATCGAAGTTGCAAATGCACTTAATGCAGAACCAATTATGAAAATAGAAATAGCCCAAATGAAAAGTGGTTTTCTGCCAAAAATGTCACTTAATTTTCCATACAAAGGTGTTGTAATTGTTGAAGTAATTAAATATGCAGTAGTTGCCCAGGCTTGCAACGAAAGTCCATTTAAATCATCACCAATAGTTTTAATTGCAGTTGCAACAATCGTTTGATCAAGGGCAGCTAAGAATAAACCTGACATTAAGCCAACAAGAATTGGAACAATTTCTTTATGATCTAGATAAGTGGTTTCTGTTTTTGCTGTATTTTCATTCATTTAAGTAACTATGCTCTCTTCTTTTATGTTCAACTCGACCCCATAATTCTAGTCAATCAACCTTAAAGCGCCTTACATGTGCTTCAAAAACACGCTAGAAACTAAGTTGAATTATTATTACAACATGAAGTTAAGCAAATTACTGGTAGTAAATTTACTACTCTTACCCTTACTTCTAAATCAATCAAGTGCAAATGCAGAAGAAAATAATGAGTTAGCTTCTGTAGTTTTAGAGCCTTTGGTTTATAAATCTGCAGACAGTACTTTGATTGAAAACATTGTCACCAAACAACTGAGTAATCCCTTGTATTCAACTGGGTATGGAATTTCAATCAGAAATTTAACTGATGGATCTGTTGTATTTGAAAGCAATGCTGACGATTCAATGATGCCTGCATCTTTAACAAAAATTTACACAGCTGCAAGTAATTCTTTAACGCTAGATTTAGATGCCAAATTCGTAACTAAAGTTAAATTTTTAGACAACAGTGTTTATCTGGTAGGTGGAGGAGATCCCCAATTAGGAACCGAAAGTAATCCTAGAAAAGCAGATCTAGAAGATTTAGCGAAACAAACAGCCGATAATTTAAAAAAGTTTAATGTTTTTGAAGTTAATTTATTCGTGGATGATTCATCACTTGGACCACTGCAAAGACCGGTTGATTGGCTGGATAATTACTTTAGAAGTAGTGAAGTGCATTTGATTTCAGCTCTTAATTTAGATGATCCACTTGCCCCAAGTCAGGCTCCTGAAGATCCATCAGTAACGACAGGTCAAACTTTTGCCGTTTATTTAATAAAAAATAACATCAAAGTAAATGGCTTAGTTTTTAGGAAAAAAGCTCCATCTGATGCTTTTGAAGTTGCAACTGAATATTCAAAATCAGTAGCACAAATTATTGAAGATATGTTAATAATTTCTAACAATCAAGATTCAGAAATTTTAGCCAGAGTTGCTTCTGATATTTCGACAAAAGATCCATCAACTAATGCTGCAACTGAATTAGTTTTAAAAGACGTTGAAAAATTAGGTATTTCTAGCGTTGATAATGCGCTATCAGATACCAGTGGATTAAGTCGTTCTAACAAAATTTCACCTTCTGATTTCACAAATTTGATTTATAAATCAGTTTTAAAACCCGACTTGATTATTGAAAATAAAGGAGATGCAACAAAGTTCTTAACTTCTCCATCTTTTGCAATCCCAGTTGATACTTGGCCAGTTTTTACTGGACTTCCAACAGGACATGGACTTGGCACCATGGAGAAAAGATTTAATGAAGAAAATTCACCAGGCCGAGGAGTGGTGAGAGCAAAAACAGGAACTTTAAATCAAGTAATAACTTTAGCTGGAACAATCACTACTAAAGATAATGCATTTTTATCGTTTGCAATTTTAGTTAATAGAGTTGAAAAACCAACTATGGTTCGAGAAGAATTAGACAATCTTTTAAATGAAATTGCAAAATGTGAATGTGCTGTAATTAATGAATAATCCACCTATTAACTTACAAAATGCAGTAAATAATTTACTAACAAACTTTGAGCCAGCTGACAATATTTTGATTGCTTGTTCTGGGGGTGCGGATTCATTAGCACTTGCTTGGACAAGCCAAGTTGTTACAAAAAGATTGGGTTTGAATCTAATTTGTGTAATTGTTGATCATCAATTAATAAAAGAATCTTCTCAAGTTGCATTAGAGGCCAAGAAAAAATGTGAAAATTTTGGAATTGAAAAAGTAGTAATTAAACAAATTGAAGTTAAGGATAATAGGGAAGGTTTAGAAGCTGCAGCAAGAAAAGCAAGGTATGAAGCATTTGAAGAATTAGTAGTTGAATTTAACGCTAAAGCAGTTTTACTTGCACATACCCAAGATGATCAAGCTGAAACTATGTTGATGAGATTAACCAGAGGAAGTGGTGCTAAATCTTTATCAGCAATGAAAGAAGTTTCAGGAAAATATTTAAGACCTTTTTTACATATCAGAAAACAAGATTTAATTGTAGCTTTAGACAAAGAAGGTATTACTTATTGGCAAGATCCTGCAAACACTAATTACAAGTTTTTAAGAGCAAAAGTAAGACATGAGTTAATGCCTAAGTTAATTGAAGTTTTAGGAGATTCAGCAATTGCATCACTGGATAAAACCTCAGAATTACTAAAAGAAGATAATGAAGCACTTGAGATAATTGCTCAAGAAAATTATGAGAAATTAAACAAAGAATTAAAAGTTAAAAATTTGAAAGAAATTCCTGCAGCAATTAGAAAACGAATCATTAAAATTGCAGCTTTGGAAGCAGGAGTTATTCCTGGACCTTTTTCATTTGAACATATTGAGGCTATTGATGCTCTTGTTACAAACTGGCGTGGCCAAGGTAACGTCGACTTACCTGGTTTCATTCAAGCAAGCAGAGTTGAAGAAACAATAAGATTTATTTCATCCCGAAACTAGTTCATAAGGAAATAATGAAAAGCGAAGATATTAAAAATCAAATCGTCAGAGAAGTTTTGAGCGAAAAGCAAATTGATGAAAGAATTGCTGAAATTGCAAAACAGATTGATAAAGACTATGGCGGGCAAGATCTACTTTTAATTGGTGTTTTAAATGGCGCAATCATGGTTATGGCTGATTTAGCAAGACATTTAACTAAAAATATTCAAATGGATTGGATGGCTGCTTCTTCTTATGGCCATGGCACCACGTCATCAGGTGTTGTAAGAATTTTGAAAGATTTAGATACAGACATTGAAGGACGAAATGTATTAATTGTTGAAGATATTTTAGATACCGGACTTACTTTGCATTGGTTAAAAAATAATTTACTTTCCAGAAATCCAAAGAGTGTGAAAATTTTTACACTTTTAAGAAAACCAGACTCTTTACAAATGGATGTAAAAGCTGACTATGTAGGTTTTGATATTCCAAATGAATTTGTGATTGGGTATGGCTTAGATTACGCACAAAAGTATAGAAATTTAAGATCTATCGCCACTTTGCACCCAGACGTCTACACCCAAAACTCCTAACGCGTAACATCGAAGGTGAGGCAATTTTTGCCAAACACTTGGAGTAGATAACAAACGGAGGTTTGGGTTTAACCCTTTCTTTGAATGAAGGCAAATAAGTTTTTTCGTGGTCCATTTTTCTGGATAACAGTTGCAATCACCTTAGTTTTACTTGGAAGCAACGTAATTTCTTCTTCAACTGCACCAGAAACTATTACAACTTCTCAAGCAGTTTTGGCTATCCAAAAAGACCAAGTTCAAAGTGTCAAATTAATTGATAGAGATCAAAGAATTGAATTAACTTTCAAAGATGGTAAAAAAGCAAAAGCCGATTTCATCACAGGACAAGGAGTTGTTCTTCAAGAATTACTTCAAGCAAAAGTTGAACGTGGACTTATTGCTCAAGATGGATACGACACAGTTGTTCCAAAAGAAAACTTTTTAGTTAACTTACTATTTACCTTACTTCCAATTGCATTAGTTATATTTTTACTATTTTTCTTTATGGGTCAAATGCAAGGTGGAAATCGAGTACTTAATTTTGGTAAAGCTAAAGCAAGAGCTATCAATAAAGATATGCCAAAAACAACTTTTGCAGATGTTGCAGGAGCAGACGAAGCAGTTGAAGAATTACAAGAAATAAAAGAATTTTTAAGCGAACCTTCAAAATTTCAAGCAGTTGGTGCAAAAATTCCTAAAGGAGTTTTACTTTATGGACCTCCCGGAACTGGTAAAACACTTTTAGCAAGAGCAGTAGCTGGTGAAGCTGGTGTTCCTTTCTTTTCAATTTCTGGTTCTGATTTCGTAGAAATGTTTGTTGGCGTTGGTGCAAGTAGAGTTAGAGATTTGTTTGAACAAGCAAAACAAGCAGCACCAGCAATTATTTTCGTAGACGAAATTGATGCAGTTGGTAGACAACGTGGTGCAGGACTTGGTGGAGGACATGATGAAAGAGAACAAACTCTAAATCAATTACTTGTTGAGATGGATGGATTCGATGTCAATACTGGGGTAATCCTTATTGCTGCCACAAATAGACCAGATGTTTTAGATCCAGCATTGTTAAGACCAGGAAGATTTGATCGTCAAGTTGCAGTTGAAAGACCAGACTTAAAAGGTAGAGAAAGAATTTTACAAGTTCACGCTAAAGGTAAACCAATTTCAGAAGATGTAAAACTTAATGAAGTTGCAAAAAGAACTCCTGGTTTTACAGGTGCAGATTTAGCAAACGTATTAAATGAAGCCGCATTATTAACTGCAAGAAGTGGAAAGAAATTTATTGATTCATTAATTCTTGATGAAGCAATTGATCGTGTAATTGCAGGTCCACAAAAGAGAACTCGTTTAATGAGTGACAAAGAAAGATTAATTACTGCTTATCACGAAGGTGGACATGCACTAGTTGCAGCAGCGCTTCCAAATACAGATCCTGTTCATAAAATTACAATTTTGCCAAGAGGAAGAGCTCTTGGTTACACAATGGTTTTACCTGAACAAGACACTTATTCCACAACTAGAAATCAAATGCTTGATCAACTTGCTTACATGTTAGGTGGAAGAGCCGCTGAAGAAATGGTTTTTCATGACCCAACGACTGGTGCTTCAAATGACATTGAAAAAGCAACTTCAGTTGCAAAAGCAATGGTTACACAATATGGAATGACTGAAAGATTAGGTGCAATTAAATACGGTACAGAAGGAAGAGATGTCTTTTTAGGTAGAGATTTGAATCATCAAAGAGATTATTCTGAAGATGTAGCTTCAGCAATTGATGAAGAAGTTAGAAAATTAATAGATAATGCTCATCACGAAGCATATGCAATTTTAGATAATAATCGTGCAATCTTGGATAAATTAGTAGTAGAACTCTTAGAAAAAGAAACTTTAGATAAAGAAGAAGTCGCCAAGATATTTTCTAAATTAAAGAAACGTGCAGCAAGACCTGCTTGGACTGGTTCTAGTAAAAGAAAACCTTCTAAGAAAGGTCCAGTTAAAGCACCAATTCGTTTAGTAAAAGATGATGAATCTCCTGCATCTTTAAATCATGGAAAAGAAACTTCCAATAAAACTGGTGCAGTAGCAAGCCAAACAGATAAAAATAAGAAATAGTTTTTATGCAAGAAAAGACTCGTATAAGTCCTACTGCAGATCCACTTGCAGATATTGATCCTTCGCAAAGACCAAGTTTTGATGATAAAAAAATAGAAAATGCTGTTCGAGAAATAATTATTGGAATTGGTGAAGATCCAGATAGAGATGGACTACAAGACACTCCCAAAAGAGTGGCGAAGGCCTATAAACAATTATTTTCTGGTCTTTATGAACGACCAGAAGATGTTTTAGCTACCACTTTTGATTTAAATCACAATGAATTAGTAATAGTTAAAAATATAAATATTTTTTCAATTTGTGAGCATCATTTATTACCTTTTGTGGGTAAAGCAAGTGTTGGTTACATACCAAATAACAACGGTAAAATTACAGGTTTATCAAAACTTGCTCGATTAATTGATGTTTATGCGAAAAGACCTCAAGTTCAAGAAAGATTAACCTCTCAAATAGCTGATGCCTTAATGAGAATTTTGAAACCACAAGGAGTAATAGTGGTTATTGAATGTGAACACTTCTGCATGAGTATGCGTGGAGTCAACAAGCCAGAATCTATGACAACAACTTCTGTGGTGAGAGGAACTTTGGAAGAACCAGCGTTAAGACATGAAGCCTTAACATTGATAACTCACAAAGCATGATTTTAAATAAACGCTTAAAGCCAAGCGGTTTACCACTTGAACTAAATAACTTAGACAGATGTCTTGTGGTTGGGGTATTAAATGTTACTCCAGATTCATTTTCTGATGGTGGAAAATTTTTAGAAAAAGATATCGCTATTAATCAAGCAAAAAAATTAATTTCTGAAGGTGCAGATTTAATCGACATAGGTGGGGAATCAACTAGACCTGGTGCTAATCAGATAAGTATTGACGAAGAAATAAAAAGAGTAATCCCAGTAATCCAAGAATTAAAGAAAGAAAATATTTTAATAAGTATTGACACAATGAAACATCAAGTTGCAACAGCAGCAGTAGAAGCAGGTGCAATTATTGTTAATGATGTAAGTGGTGGTTTAGCTGATGAAAAAATGTTTGAAACCGTAGCCAAACTAAATGTTCCATATGTCTTGATGCATTGGCGTGGACATTCAAAAAGTATGGATGATTTAGCAAAATATAACAATGTAACTCAAGAAGTAATAAGTGAATTAAATTCACAAGTTAAAAAAGCAATTGATCAAGGCATAAAAAAAGAAAAAATTGTTTTAGACCCAGGTCTAGGATTTGCTAAAAATCCAGAACATAATTGGCAAATCTTAAAAGATATAAATAAATTAAATGAATTAAATTTTCCTATTTATATTGGTGCTTCAAGAAAAAGATTTCTTGCTCCTTTTTCCTTAATTAAAGATTCTTCAAATCTTGAAGACAGAGATTTAGCCACATCAGTTATCACTACTTATTCAGCGCTAAATCATGCCTGGGCAGTAAGGGTGCATGATGCTAAGTCAAGTGCGATTGCAGTTAGATTAGTAAACCAACTATAGGAATACATGGCTCAAGACTTGATAAAGTTAACTGGAATTAAAGCATTTGGTTTTCATGGGGTATTTGAAAGTGAAAAGAAATCAGGACAAGAATTTATTGTTGATATTGAGTATAAATATGAAACTACTAATGCAATCGACAACGATGAAATAGAACAAGCGATTGATTACGGCTCAGTAATTTCAAAAGTTAAATCAATTGTTGAAACAGGTTCAAAAAATTTAATTGAAACAGTAGCTGATGAAATAGCAAATGAATTATTAAGTAATTTCAAAATCATTTGGGTTAAAGTTACCCTTCATAAGCCACATGCCCCTGTTGACATTAGTTTTAAAGATATTTCCGTAGTAGTCGAAAGAAGTAGATGAGAGCAGTAATTTCTCTAGGCTCAAATATTGGAGATAAGTTTTCATATTTACAATCTGCTGTAAATGAAATTAACGAATTAAGTGATTCAGAAATATTGATTTGTTCAAGTGTCTATAAAACTAAGCCAGTAGGGTTTGAAGATCAAGAGGATTTCTTAAATGCAGTATTAATACTTGAAACCGCATTTAGCGCTGAAGAATTATTAATGAAATTACTTTTAATTGAATTAAATCTTGGTAGGGAAAGAAGTATTAAGTGGGGCCCAAGAACTAAGATTTAGATTTAATTGATTATGAAAAAATTGTTGTAAATTCAGAGAAACTAACCCTTCCACATCCAAGAGCTATTGAAA
>JBJSWT010000118.1:0-1472 GCA_046086025.1 Actinomycetes bacterium
GCATTTCGTCCAGGAATTGAACTTACGCCCCCTCCGCGTTTAGCACCTGCACCGCAAATGAATATGTTTTGAATATCTGTTTCAACACCCCAAGTATTTATTTCTGTTTCAGATTCGGCAAAAGGCCATTGCAAAGGTTTCTGGAAAATATTTCCTCTTGGCAAAAATACTGATTCCTCAATATCAAGAGGGGTTTTAACCTCAATACAAGGATTACCATCAATATCTAAAGCTATGCAATCTTCAATTTTTTCATCAAAAAACATATTTAGACCTTCAAGATACTTTCGTTTAACAATTTCTCTTAAGTTTTTGTTGTCATTATCAAATAATTTAGCAGGAGTATTTAATCCAAAAAGAGTTATAGTTTGATATCCCTTTTGCTGTAATTCTTTTCCTAATATTGAAGAATCTGACAAGGTATGACAATAAATCTCTGAAGGTAATATTTCTGGTAATTCACCATTAGAAGCTTCATTAAATGATTTATCCAGTTGAGTTAGTGACTCATTTGCATGAAATGTGCCTTTAAAGGCGTCTTTTGGATCATCTCCAGATTTAAGTTTGGGAAGTCTTGTTAGAAGCATATTCATTTTGACTTGGCAGCCTTCTGTTAAATCTTTGGAAGTTTTACCCAGTAATTTGTCTATTCCTTGAGGGGAAAGATTACTTAACACAAAAGAAGCTTCAATTATTTGTTCATTATCTTGCTTATCAAGGTATTTAATAATCGCAATTTTGCCATCGGAAGTTACTTTTTGAACATTGGAATTAGTTCTAATTTGTGCCCCAAATTGCAAAGCTTTTTCTTTTAAAGCTTCACTAACTTGGCCCATACCTCCAAGTGGGACTTTCCATTCACCTGTTCCATTGCCAATTAAGTGATATAGAAAACAGATATTTCCAAGTAATTCTTTATCTCGACCATCTGTAAATGTTCCAATTAAGGCATCTGTTAAAACCACTCCTCGAACCACATCACTTTCAAATAATTGTTCGATCGTCTTAGTGATTGGTTTTTCAAAAAGCATTTCATAAGTTTCTGAATCTGTTGCTTCAACAACAAGTTTTTTTATTTCCTCTTTACTTTTTAATTGTTCTAAAAGAGTAGGGGCTAGAACTTTTGCAACTTGTTCGACTTTTCCATAAAAATCAATCCAAGCTTCATAATCTTTAGTATTTCCAGTGAGTTTTATAAAGGATTCTTTGGTTTTTTCTCCAGGATTTCTTTCTACAAGAAGTCCTACATTTTTATCTGTTGGAGTGTAAGAACCAATAGATCTAGAAATTAAATCAAGTTTTAAATCTAATTCATCAATAATTTGTTGAGGCATTAAAGAAACTAGATAAGAGTAACGGGAAAGATTTGCATCCATTCCTTTAAAGGCTTTTACAGAAACAGCAGCTCCACCAACTTCATCAAGGGCTTCGAGCACTAAAACTTTAAGTCCTGCTTTAGATAAATATGTAGC
>JBJSWT010000119.1:0-1239 GCA_046086025.1 Actinomycetes bacterium
AACCTTTTCATGAGGCATCCTTAAATGAAGAATCGGATTTATTAAATGTTTTAGTTAAAGCTCCTTTAGAAATTATTCATTCAGCAATAACTTCTATGCTTAAAAGAAATAAGGGATTCATTATTAATGTGGGATCAGTAGCAGCCTGGACAACCAGTGGCACATATTCAGCAGCAAAAGTTTGGCTTACTTCATTTAGTGAATCCCTAAACACAAATTATAAAAAACTTGGAATAAATGTATCTGTAGTTGCACCAGGATTTACAAAAACGGAATTTCATCAAAGAGCAAATATGTCAATTGATTCAATTCCAAATTGGATGTGGTTAAGTTCAAAATTAGTTGTTAGAGATTCAATAAAAGCAGTTTTTAAAGGTAAAACAATTGTGGTGCCGTCTATTAGATATAAATTATTAGTGGGTTTTTTAAAAATTATGCCAAGAAGTTTTATCAGAAAATTTTCTGATTCATATCAATCTAAACGCTAAAAAATTTCTCGTAATTCAAGTATTGCTTTTGAAACTTCATTTTTAATTAACTTCCAACCACGTACTTTAACTTGTTCAACCCAAATACTTGAATCATCTTTTGTTTGTATATAAACAACTGGGGCATTTGGCCAATCTTCTGTTAAAGGTATTGAATCAAAGTAGTGCTCTAATAGTTGAGCATTAGGTGGTGCAACAGGATTTGGTGTTGGAAGATTTCCGTCAATGAATACATATCCAACTAATTTTCGATAACTTGCTCTTAAACCACTACCAATTCCAGGAAGAAGTGTTCCAGATCTTTCATGAGCAACTAAAACAATTGGTGAAGTATTTGAAACCTGCATGCAAATATTAAAAACAGAACTTGCAATATCTTCTCTGGCAGAATTAGCACTCGATGTTCTTATGACTAAATCAAATAAGTTTTCATCTAGTGGAGTTTTTTCAAATGGATCTGTGATTAAAACTAATTTCGAAGTTTCAGGCTTATCAAATGGATTCATTACTTAAGTTAAGAAAGTCCAAGTTCTTGTAATGAAACTACAGAAAGATACTTCAAACCATTTTCTTCAATTTTTTTACCAGCACCACGATCAACAACTACGGCAACTCCTACAACTATTGCGCCAGCTTCTTTTAATGCTTCAACTGCTGTAAGAACTGAACCACCAGTTGTTGAAGTATCTTCAACTGCTAAAACTTTTTTACCTTTAACATCTGGTCCTTCTATTCTTCTTTGCAAACCGTG
>JBJSWT010000120.1:0-7024 GCA_046086025.1 Actinomycetes bacterium
TAATGCTTGCTTCAGGAATAAAACTTGATGATGTTTATAAGAAATTATAAATTATGTTAAAAATTGCTATTCCAAATAAGGGTCAGCTTGCAGAACCGACACAAAAATTATTGCGAGAAGCAGGATTTTTGAAAAGTCACCACCCAAGAGATCTTGTGGTAAGCGATCCAGACAACGATATTGAATTTTTCTTTCTTCGTCCTAGAGATGTGGCGACTTATGTTGGTGAGGGTACTTTAGATTTTGGTATCACAGGAATTGACCTATTGGTTGATTCAAAATCTTCTGCAGAAGTAATGATTGAACTAGGTTTTGGAAAATCAACTTTTAGAATAGCGACTGATAGTCAATCAGGTATAAAAAACGTAAAAGATTTAGAAAAGAAAAGAATTGCCACGAGTTATCCTAATTTGCTTCACAAGTGGTTAACAGAGAATTCCTTAAATTCTGAAATAGTAAGTCTTGATGGAGCAGTTGAAAATGCGATAAGACTAGGCGTGGCAGAAGCAATTGCAGATGTAGTTGACACAGGAACAACTATCAAGCAAGCGGGTCTAATCTTTGTTGGTGAAACTATTTCAAAATCTCAAGCAGTCTTGATTAAAAGTAAGAAAGTATCGACCTCTTTGGAAGTTGATACTTTCATGAGAAGAATTAATAGCGTTCTAGTAGCCCGTGAGTACGTAATGATGGATTACGACATTGAAAAAACTAATCTTGATAGGGCGACCGTGATTACACCAGGCTTTGAATCTCCAACGATTTCACCTCTACAAGAAACTAACTGGGTTGCTGTTCGATCAATGGTGAAGAAAGCTGAAGTTCATAAAGTGATGGATGAACTTTACAAAATAGGTGCCAAGGCAATTATTGTCACAGAAATAATGGCTTGCAGACTCTAACTTTCTCCGATGATTTCAGTATAAAAAATCAAAATCTAGTTGAATTGCTAATCAATAAGTCTGCTTCTTTAGAAAATAAGGTTCTCAAGTTTTTAGTCGAATCAACACTTCTTATCGCTCTTTTTCCTTCAAAAGACAAAAAAGAAATGACGCAAGCGATGATCACTCTCAATGATGAAAAAACATATTTGATCACATTTTCAAATACACAAAGTTTTGTCTCTTGGAATAGTGAAGCAAGACCCCTACCGATTTCTGCTAAGGAAATTGCAAAAACTGTGAAAACACTTGGTATAGATGGTTTTATTATTGACATAAATGAAAACCATCGATTTAAAGTGGAGTTAAGTGTATGTCAGGCATTAATTGAAACAGAGTCAATTCCCACATTTCTGAATGAGGTATTTAGAAGTGAAATTCATAAAATTGTGGAAAATTATTCTGAAATTGAGTCAATCGACATTGATGATTCCGATAATTGCAGTGCCAGAATAATCTTTAAGTCAAAAACAGATATCGCGGATTTAGTTATCGAAATCAGTAAAGAAATGCAGGAAAATGAGCAAATCAAAGCCTTAGCCCCTCAAGGATTAGATTTATTGGTAGCCAAGAATTAGCCTGATATACTTTAGGTACCTATCATCAAATGGTGATACACAAGCGGAGAAATCCCACCTATCAAGTCGCTTAAAAGATTTTTTGGGTTAAGAGTGAGAAAGTTAATTCACACTTCTTTAGTTTGTGGCGTATAACAACGCGGAAATATTTAAAGGAGTAGGTATCAGCGTAGAACCACGAATTAATGATCGAATTCGCGTTCCTGAAGTGCGTTTGGTCGGACCAAACGGCGAACAAATCGGTGTCATTCGAATAGAAGAAGCCATTCGTTTAGCGCAAGAAAACGACTTAGATCTTGTAGAAGTAGCACCAGAAGCTAGACCACCTGTGGCAAAGATTATGGACTACGGAAAGTACAAGTATCAAGAAGCACTGAAGGCTCGAGAAAATAGGCGCAGTCAAGTCAATGCAGTTGTAAAAGAGATGAAGATTCGCCCAAGAATAGAAAGTCATGATTACGACACAAAGAAAAATCACATAGAAAGATTTTTACTTGGTGGAGACAAAGTAAAAGTGACCATCATGTTTCGTGGAAGAGAACAATCCAGACCAGAAATGGGTTACAAACTTTTAGCACGTTTAGCAGAAGATCTTGCTGAAGTAAGTGTTATTGAGTTTGCACCTAAACAAGATGGTCGAAATATGGTTATGGTTCTCGCGCCTAATAGAAGAAAGTCAGATGCAGTTAAAGCTAGAGCTACAAGTGTAAAAAAAGCTGCTGAGACTAAATCTGCACCTAAACCGAAAGAAAAAGAGGAAAAGTAATGCCAAAGATGAAAACTCATAGTGGTGCAAAAAAAAGATTTAAGAAAACCGGCACCGGGAAAATAACTCATGAAAGAGCTGGCCGCCGTCATTTATTGGAGTCTAAGTCAAGTAAAAGAACAAGAAGACTTGCTTCTGAACCACAACTTGCACCTGGTGACTCAAAAAAAGCACAAAGAATGTTGGGCTTGCGCTAACTAATTTTTAGAAAGGATAGATCATGGCAAGAGTAAAAAGAGCAGTCAACGCACATAAGAAACGTCGCGTTGTGATGGAAGAAGCAAAAGGTTATCGTGGTCAAAGATCACGTTTATACCGAAAAGCTAAAGAACAAATTCTTCATTCAAAAGTTTATTCTTTTAATGACCGTCGTGAGAAAAAAGGTCAATTTAGAAGACTTTGGATAACAAGAATTAATGCAGCTGTTAGAGATAACGGATTAACTTATAACCGATTCATTCAAGGATTAAATTCTGCTGGTATTGAAATCGACAGAAGAATGCTTAGTGAAATGGCTACAAATGATCCCCAAGCTTTTAAGTCACTTGTTGATGTAGCTAAATCTGCAATTGGTAAAGCTTCCTAATAAATATTCATCTTGGTTGGTCAGCGAAACTGAATTAACGCCTAAATCAACCAAGATAATAAAAGTATCTAAATTACTTGACAAGAAATTTAGACGTAAAACAAATTCGTTTCTCATTGAGGGCGAGAACGCGCTTGAGGCGTGTTCGAGATCAGGTCATTTAATCGAATTATTTTGTACTAAAAATTACTTAACAAAAAATTCAAAATTGGATGAAATACTTAAATCATCTCATTTAAAGATTAACCTCATAAACGAAAAAGCACTTATCAAGATCACAGAAACTGATAATCCTTCAGGAATAGTTGGAGTATCCAAGACAGTATTTCAAGACTTCATTAAATCGGATTTAAGTGAAAAAACTTTTATCTTAGTTTTATTTGATATATCTGATCCTGGAAATCTTGGCACGATTTTAAGATCAGCTGATGCTTTTGGAGCAGACTTAATAATTTTGGTCGGAAATGCTGTTGACATTTTAAATGGAAAAGTCATTAGATCAAGTGCAGGAAGTATTTTTAATGTTGAAATTAGAATTAGTGATGTTAATAATCTGATAAAAAACTTTGAAGGATTTAAAGGCAGTATCTATCAAACAAAAGCTAATGCGGAATTGAAACTTGAAAATCTAGATTTAAAAAATCCAATCGTTTGGATTTTTGGAAACGAGGCTCACGGCCTTCATGATTTTCCCTCAAACTTAGGATTAAATGTATCGATTCCAATGAGAGGCAAGACCGAATCGTTAAATGTCTCCACAGCAGCAACATTGTGCATGTATGAAACGGCTAAATCTAGATCTATTAAATAGAATTTGAAAGAAATTGGTACTTTCATGGTGAATTGGAGGGGGTGAGCAAATGGACCAGCATAATTTCGACACAATTCGCAACAACGCTGAAAAAGACATTAAAACTGTTAATAATTTAGAAGATTTCAAAGTACTCAAAAATAAGTTAATCGGGGATCAATCTGAACTTGCAAAAATTAATCGTGAAATAGGAAATCTTGAAGCGACTCAAAAAGCAGTTGTTGGACAATTAGTCTCGAAAACAAAGAATGAAATTCAATCACTATTAGAGGCAAAATTGCAAGAAATAAATCATGCCCGAGAAAATGAATTATTGTCATCTGAAACTGTCGATGTCACAGAAGTAGTGGCTACAAAAAATAGATTCATCTCTGATGCTGGCTCAAGACACCCAATAAATTCAATAACCTACTTAATTTCTGAAATTTTTTCACGAATCGGATATGAAGTAGCAGAAGGTCCAGAAGCAGAATCAACTTGGTTTAATTTTGATTCTTTGAATATTTCAGAAAATCATCCATCTAGGTCACCTTCTGACACTTTTTACATTGATGATTTTGATTCTGGAATAGTTTTACGAACACAAACATCCCCAGTACAAATGCGAGTGATGCTTGAACAAAAACCTCCAATATACATAATTTCTCCAGGAAAAGTTTTTAGATTCGACGAGCTAGACGCAACCCATACTCCGGTGTTTCATCAAGTTGAAGGTTTAGCTATTGATAAAGATTTAACCATGTCTGATTTAAAAGGAACTCTAGATTATTTTGCAACTTCTCTTTTTGGCAGTGATGTAGAAACTAGATTCCGACCATCATATTTTCCTTTCACTGAACCAAGTGCAGAAATAGATTTCAAATGTTTTGTTTGCAAGGGGAATAAGAATATTTCTTCTTGCAAGGTGTGTAAAGGGGAAGGTTGGATTGAATGGGGTGGTTGCGGAATGGTTAATCCAAACGTATTACTAACCGCTGGAATAGATCCTAAACAATACACAGGTTTTGCTTTTGGCATGGGAATCGAAAGAACTTTGATGTTAAGACATGGAGTTCAAACTATGCATTATTTAGTTGAAGCCGATGTTAGATTCAATTCTAGTTTTGGATTGAGTTTGTAATGAAACTTCCAATAAATTGGTTTATGCAACATGTCAAATCAAATAGAGTTATTAAACAAAACGAAATTATTGATTCTTTAACCAAATTGGGTTTTGAAGTTGAGACAGTTGAAATTTATGGTCAAGTTACAGGGCCATTAGTAATTGGAAAGGTATTGAAAATTGAAATTCTCTCAGAGTTCAAAAAGCCAATCAGATACTGCACAGTAGATGTAGGTAATAAAAAAGTCGGAATTGTTTGCGGCGCAAGTAATTTTGTTGAAAATGATTTGGTTGTCGTAGCTCTTCCTGGAAGTGAATTACCTGGAGAATTTAGAATCTCTGAAAGAGAGACTTATGGCAAAAAATCTCAAGGCATGATTTGCTCAGCTAAGGAATTAAGAATAAGCGATGATCATTCAGGAATTATGGTCATTAAAGAAAAAGTAAAAATTGGAGCAGATGCTAAGAAATTACTTGGACTAAATGAAACTGTTTTAGATATCTCTGTCTTACCGGACAGAGGATATGCAATGAGCGTACGAGGAATAGCTAGGGAACTTTCCACAATTCTAAATGCAAAATTTATTGACCCAGTTGATGAAAAAATTCCAAAAATCAAAAAGTCTAAGAAAACAAAAGTCAAAATATCCACGAAGAATGCTTCAAAAATTGCCTTAGTAAGAGTTGAAGGTTATAAGTCTGATTCAATCACCCCTTTGTTTATTCAAAATCGTTTGAATCAATGCGGAATTAGAACTATTTCATTACCAGTGGATTTAACAAATTATTTTATGCTTGAAATGGGTCAACCATTACACGCTTTTGATGCAGATAAAGTGGTCGGGGTTATTGAGATTAGGCAATCTAGAAAAAATGAAACAATTGAGACGCTAGACCACGTTGTTCGTAAACTAGATGAAAAAGACTTAGTCATTGCTGACTCCAAAAAAGCTATATCTTTAGCAGGAGTTATGGGAGGTCTAAACAGTGAAGTAGTCAATGGAACTAAAAACCTAATAATTGAATCTGCAATATTTGATCAAAATTGCATCGGTGCCACTTCAAGAAGCCACAAACTACCCAGTGAGGCTTCCAAAAGATTCGAGCGAGGAACCGATTATGAGATAAATCATTTAGTAGCAATAAAAACGGCTTTGTATTTGCAAAAATACGGGCAAGCAAAAATTGAAGGTATAGCTACATCCAGTAAAGAGATTAAGAACAGAAAAATAACCTTTGATTCTAAACAATTCCTTCGCCTAACTGGCATTAGTTTAAATGAAAAAGATATTAAGAAGATTTTGGTAAGTCTTGGTCTACTTTGTTCAGGTAATGGATCAAAATTAATGGTCAAAATACCATCTTGGCGCCATGATTTGATAAACGAAGCCGACTTAGTTGAAGAGATTCTGAGAATATGGGGATACCACAAAATAAAAGGAGTATTGAAAACTTCAAAGAAAAAAGTAGAAAAGAATGAATTCTTCGAATTTAAGAACAATATGTGTAACAAAATATCCTCACTTGGAGCAAATGAAGTTTTAAATTATCCGTTTTGCTCTCAATCTGATCTTGGAGTTTCTAGCAGATATCAAAAAAGTGCCATCAAAATATTCAATCCAATTTCAGAAACTGAACCTTTTTTGCGAATTAGTCTTTTCCCAGGATTGTTCAAGGCTCTTGAAAGAAATTTATCAAGAGGACAAGATAGCGTAAATATTTACGAAGCAGGACACATATTTGTTAAAAGCTCGAATATGAAGGTCCCATCAAATATTTCATTGTTAAAAAATCCTGATTCAAAAATAATCTCCAATTTAAAAAAATCAATACCTGATCAACCGTATTTGATAAGTGGTCTAATTACAGGAACTATTAAAAAGCTAGGTAGTCTTAAAAATGATGAAGTTATTAATTGGAGATATCCAATTGCACTAGTAGATCAAGTACTAAGTGAGCATGGAGTAGAAGTCAATATCGAAAATTCTGATTACAAGCCGTTTCATCCAGGAAGATGCGCCGTTTTTAAAGTTGGAAATGAAGTTCTGGGATATGCAGGAGAAATTCATCCAAAAATGATTGATCTATATGGTTTGAAGGGAAAAGTTTTTGGCTATGAAATCTATCCTGAAACAGTTCTTAACCAAATTTCTATTAAGCAAGCTCCTGTATTTTCGACCTTTCCTGTAGTTAAAGAAGACTTGGCTTTTATATTTGATAAATCAGTAATCGCCAAAGAT
>JBJSWT010000121.1:0-20923 GCA_046086025.1 Actinomycetes bacterium
ACACGAATCTTGGACAACTGTTCTCCTGTCTTATTTAAGGACAGGTTTATCCAATCCTTAAATCACTAAAAATAAAGCCTTCATTTTGAAGTGCTCATTTAGTGCTCATTGTGTTTTCTCCGTTAGGGAGTAGTAGTGATAAACATAAGAGTACTTCAACAATGTTGGTTGCTTGAGTTTGGACAGGTCAATTTGGCAAAAAAGTGTCTTTTTGCCTTTAAATCAACCAATCAGGTTTCTTGGATTGCACTCGTATTTGGTTTGGAATCAGATCTAATGTCGATTTTCCAACCTGTAAGTCTTGCTGCCAATCTTGCATTTTGTCCTTCTCGACCAATTGCTAGTGACAGTTGAAAATCTGGAACTAAAACTTGAGCACTTCTTGATTCCAAATCAGTAACACTAACTTGAGAAACTTTGGCAGGAGATAATGCATTGGCAATGAAAGTTGCAGGATCCAAAGAAAAATCAACAATATCAATTTTTTCTCCACCTAATTCATTCATCACATTTCTAACTCTTTGTCCCATTGGTCCAATGCAAGTTCCTTTAGGGCTTATTTGTGGATCATGGGATAACACTGCAATTTTTGTTCTATGACCTGATTCTCTTGCAACTGCAACTATTTCTACAACTCCTTGTTGAACTTCTGGTGCTTCTAATTCAAATAATCCTTTAACTAATCCAGGATGTGTTCTAGACAAAGTTATTTGGGGACCTTTGTTTCCTTTTCGAACCGAAACAATAAAACATTTAATTCTTGTTCCGTGTTGATAATTTTCACCAGGTACTTGTTCTTGTGCAGGAATAAAACCTTCAATGCCATCAGCAAGTTTTACATCTATCAAATTTGGATCTTTGCCCTGCTGAACCACTCCTGAAATTATTGTGTTTTCTTTTTTTAGATAATCCTTAAACACTTGATCATCTTTAACATCTCGCATTTTTAAAAATAGAACTTGTTTAGCTGTTGCAGCTGCTACCCGAGCAAAATCTGCAGGAGTATCGTCATATTCTTTTACTACATTTCCTGATTCATCTAATTCTTGAACCTTTACTTCAACGTGGCCAGTTTTTTTATCCATTATTACTCTGGCATTTTCATGAGATCCTGGATTTCTTTTATAAGCTGCGATCAAAGATTCTTCAATAGCAAGCACAACTTTTTCCCAAGATAGTTCTTTTTCTTTGACTAATTGTTTTAGTGTTTTGATGTCTATATCCATAATTATTTCTTCTTGGGATTAAATTCGACTTGGATTATTGCTTTGTCTATATCTGAGTATTGAAAACTTTGAAGTTTGCCTTTAATTTCAAGTTGAACTTCTAATTCTTCAACTTTTTTAATTCTTCCCTCAAATACATTAGATTTGGAATGTATTTTTACTAATCGGTCTTGATTCTTTTTCCAATGTCTAAATTTTGTTAAAGGTCTATCGATTCCTGGAGAGCCTACATCTAACGTATAAGTTTTATTTGCCATAAGTGAATTTTCATCAAAAAAGTCTGAAAGTTTCGTGGAAAGATTTGCTACCTCATCAAGAGAAATTCCTGTATCTTTATCAACTAAAACTTGAACGATGGTATTTTTTCCAGCTGACTTAAGAATTACATCTTCTAATTCAAAATTAAATTGCTTAACTAAGGGTCCGATTTTGTCAAAAATATCCTCACGCGTCGTCATAGGTAAACTCCCTAGCGTGTAGATATCAGTGTTCAATTGGGTCTTGCAGTTGTATATATAGAGTAGCGCTAATTGGTAAAAGCAAGAAATCTGAACGTAAAAGATTAGGTAAAAAGTAGGTAAATTTGATTTCGAGAAGAAACTTGATTATTAGTTCTGGTGCCTTAACTCTTGCCGCTTGTTCAAATACTGGAATTAAATTTGCTGAACCTACTTTTGAACAAGTATTAACTCAAGAATTCATTACTAGATGTACGGCACTTGTCGATTTGTATTTTGCTGGAATAAATCAAGAAAGAAGTTACAGAACTCAATTAATTCAATTAAGAGATCATCATTTAACACATTTAACTCTTTGGACTAAAGAAGAAACCGCAACTCCAAATCCCTCTCCCACAGGATTACAAGTGGCAAGTATTAAACAATTAATTTTGGCTGAAGAAGATCACTTCAATTTTTGTATTTCCAATATTACAAAAACAAATGATCAACAAATATTACAAAATATTGGTCAAATATCTGCAAGTATCAATCAACATATTTATTGGTTAAACAAAATGATTACTCCTGTTGCCCTACCTGATAATGCACAATTTGAAGGTTCCGATGTTGGTGATAATTAATGACTCAATCACCTAGTCCTACATCTTCAATAGCTCCAAATCAAGAAATAATTGAAAAGTTGAATTTAATTGTTGAAGGTGAAAATGCAGCTATTTGGGCATTTGGGTATCTTTTATCGTTTATTCCTGAAGACAATAAAGATTATGCTGCTTCAGTATTTAATATTCATAGAGATCAACGAGACTTATTTCGATTGAAATTAAGAAGTTTGAATCAAATTCCACCTCGACCAAAAGAAAATTATCAATTACCTTTCAAAGTTGACGATATTGTTACTGCCTATGAATTAGCAGTATTTATTGAAA
Organism: Actinomycetes bacterium; assembly: GCA_046086025.1. GTDB lineage: Bacteria > Actinomycetota > Actinomycetes > S36-B12 > UBA5976 > ATZT02. Next base: position 2,614 of record JBJSWT010000121.1, read on the forward strand.
ATAGACTTATTGGAATTTACTTACAGTTATTTAAAGTTATTGAACCCGAAAATAGAAAAGAAATTTTAGATTTTGCCCTACAATCATCAATTCGTTTACTTGAATTCAAGGATAGACCACGGGCTCTACCAGGAAGTCTGAATTAATTCCAGATTTGAAATCCAAGTCTTACAGCACTTGCAAATGCCACAAAAGCTACAACATATTTAACAAATTTTGTGCCTTGCCATAGAGCCGTTTTTGCACCAAAAATTCCTCCAAAAATATTTGAAATAGATAATATAAGTGCAAGTTTCCATAAAATAGCGCCAGCAATTGCAAATACTAAAATTGCTCCAAAATTAGTTGCAAGATTTACTATCTTTGCACCGATTGATGCATTTAAATATTTTTGTCCTAAAACTCCTACAAAAAGTGCAATTAAAAAAGTACCAGTTCCTGGACCGAATGCTCCATCATAAAATCCAATTGCAAGTCCTATTGATATTGAGATAAGTAGTGATTCTTTTCTAACTATATTTTTTGTTTTCGAATAATCAGGTCGAATGATCATCCAAAATCCAACTAAAATTAAAACTATAAAAACGATTGGTTCAAATGAACTTCTTGGCAAATTTGATGAAAAAATTGCACCTAATATCGATCCAATAAGACCAAAAAAAGCCATGGGTAATTTGTTTTTAATTTCGTCAGGCTTTTTTTGAAAATAAGTAATTGATGCACTTGCTGTGCCCAAAACTTGAGCAGCTTTATTTGTTCCTAATAATTCTGCAGGAGATGCATTGGGAAGTCCAAATAAAAGAGCTGGAAAATGAATTAATCCTCCACCACCTCCAATTGCATCAACCCAACCAGCCAGAAATGCTGCCAGTAATAAAAGGATTATTATTTCAATTGAAGGCATTTAAATATTAATATTTTTTAATTTCAGAATACAAATTGCTAATTTCAACGTCTTTGCTTTCCCCTGTTTTTCTTATACGAAGTTCAACTTTATTTTCAGAAAGTTTTTTACCAACAATTAAAATAAGTGGCATACCTAATAATTCTGCATCATTAAACTTAACTCCAGGTGATACGTTTTTGCGGTCATCATAAATTACTGAATAACCCAACTTGGTTAATTCTTCAGAAATATCTAATGCTTTAGAAAAAATTTCTTCATCTTTGCCAGCTGCCACCACATGAATATCAAGTGGTGCAACAGTTTTGGGCCAAACAATTCCTTTTTCATCATGATTCTGTTCGATAATTGCAGCAACTGCTCTTGATACTCCAATTCCATAAGAACCCATAGTTACAACTTGCGATTTTCCATTTTCATCTAAAACAGTTAAATCAAGTGCTTTTGCATATTTTTGTCCCAACTGAAAAATGTGACCAATTTCAATACCTCTTGCAATTTCTAAACTTTGAGAGCACTTAGGACAAATATCTCCAAGTCGAATTTCAGCAGCTTCAATTGTTCCATCAGATTTAAAATCTCTACCAAAAACTAAATCGTAAACGTGCTTACCAGAAATATTTGCACCTGTTATCCAACGAGTTCCATTTACTATTCGAGGATCTGTTAAATATTTTATTTTGCTTTTTGAATTAATTCCTAAAACTTGAGGTCCGATATAGCCTTTGACTAAATCTTTGAATTTAGGAAAATCTTCATCTTCAAAAACTCTAACTGTTGCTGGAGAAACACTTGCTTCTAATCTTTTTATATCTACTTCGCGATCTCCAGGAATACCAATGACTAAAGGCTCATTTTTCCCATCTGGAAAAGTAAGCATGACTACAACATTTTTTAAAGTATCGCTTGCGTGCCAGTTTCTGTCTTCGCGTTTTAAATCTTTTCTAGAATTACTGATCTCAACTAATGAATCAATAGTTGGAGTATTTGGGGTATCTTCCACGTGAAATGCTTTCACATTTGAATAATCAATATCATCAGGTTTTGGAGTTTCTACTGCTTCCACATTTGCTGCATAGTCACATTTTGTGCACTTAACGTAAGTGTCTTCCCCAAATTCGCATGGAGCTAAAAACTCTTCACTTTTTGATCCACCCATAGCTCCTGACATAGCTGAAACAGTTACAAAATTTAAACCAAGTTTTGCAAAGGTTTTCACATAAGCAGCTCGATGTTTTTCATAAGAAGTTTCCAAACCGTTTTGATTAATGTCGAATGAGTATCCGTCTTTCATCACAAATTCTCTGCCACGAAGAATTCCTGCTCTAGGTCTTGCTTCATCACGAAACTTTGTTTGTATTTGATAAATAACTAATGGTAGATCTTTATATGAGCTATATAGATCTTTCACCATTAAAGTAAACATTTCTTCATGTGTTGGACCTAAGAGATAATCAATTCCTCTGCGATCTTTTAATCTAAATAGATTTGGGCCATATTCTTCCCAACGATTCGTTGCAACATATGGTTCAGTTGGTAAAAGTGAAGGAAAATGAACTTCTTGAAATCCCGCTTCGTTCATTTCTTGTCTAATTATTTCTTCAACTTTTCTATAACTTAAATATCCAAGCGGTAACCAACTAAATACTCCAGGTGCAACTCTTCTTACGTAACCTGCTCGAGTTAACAACTTGTCACTTGGAACCATGGCATCAGCAGGATCATCGCGCAAAGTTCTTAAAAAATAAGTTGACATTCTAAGCAACATGGAAATAGCCTACTTGTTTTTATTTATTTAGAAGAGAATCGTTGCAAATGTGGAGTGTTCCTGAAAACCAACCGATTTATAGACAAATTGTGCTCTGTGGTTGTAGTCATTTACATACAAACTCACCTTCGGTGCAAAATTTTGTCGTGCAAAATTAACCACACTTGCCATTCCAGATTTGCCTAAGTTTCTACCCCTTAAGTGAGGTGGTACCCAAACGCCTTGAACTTGGCATACCTTATCTGTGCTTACCCCAATTTCTGCTTTAAACAAAACTTGATTATTTTCAATACGTGCAAACATTTTCCTTTGATTGATAACTTCTGCGACACGATTTCGATAACTTTTTTCAGATATTTCACCAACTGGAGAAATTCCAACTTCTTCAGTAAACATAGAAACACAAGCTGGAATTAATAAATCTAAATCTCTCATCAATGCAGGTTGTACAAATTGATCTGGAGCAACTAAAGGTGAATCATCAATCACCAATAAAGGCTGTGTAGGTCTAATCTCTCTAGGACTTGGCATAAAAGGTTTTAAAATTTGCCAAAAAGATAATACTTCCTCTTTACTTCCAACAATTGATGAAATTCTTTTTGGTTGATCTAAAAGATATTGAGCAAATTGAATTTGAGATTTTTCAAATGTATTTAAGGGAATTATATTTGCACCAGAATAAACAGCGCTTTCAATTTTGCCATTTTCTTCATAAACTACGAATTCATTTTGAAGACTCCAAGTATATTGTTGTAATTCTTGAAGTCGATTAATTAAAAAACAATTACTAATTTCATCCTGTAATGCAAGATCTAGAACTGCTTGGATATCTGTTCTAACTAATGGTCGAACTAGATTTTTATTTGACCAATACCGTAGGTTCACCAGCAACGTCCTCGCTCATTGATTCTGCGATTCTAGTTGCTTCTTCAATTAGTACTTGCACAATCTCAGATTCAGGAACAGTTTTGATAACTTCGCCTTTAACAAATATTTGGCCTTTTCCATTTCCTGAAGCAACACCAAGATCTGCTTCTCTTGCTTCTCCAGGACCATTAACTACACAACCCATAACAGCAACTCGCATTGGTACTTTAAATCCTTGTAAAGCTTGGGTAACTTGTTCTGCCAAAGTGTAAACATCAACTTGTGCTCTGCCACAAGATGGGCAAGAAACAATTTCAAATCCTCTTTTTTTCAAATTCAAAGATTCTAAAATTGCAATTCCAACTTTTACTTCTTCTACAGGTGGTGCAGAAAGTGAAACACGAATAGTGTCACCAATTCCTTTACTTAATAAAGCACCAAAAGCAACAGAAGATTTAATTGTTCCTTGAAATGCAGGACCAGCTTCTGTCACACCTAAATGAAGTGGATAATCACATGCTTCTGCAAGTTTTGAATAGGCAGAAACCATCACAACTGGATCATTGTGTTTAACAGAAATTTTTATATCTCTGAAGTCATGCTCTTCAAAAAGTGAGGCTTCCCAAAGTGCTGATTCAACAAGAGCATCAGGTGTAGCTTTACCGTATTTTTCTAACAATCTTTTATCTAAAGATCCAGCATTAACTCCAATCCGAATTGGAATTCCTGCATCTTTAGCAGCTTTTGCAATTTCACCGACGCGATCATCAAATTGCTTTATGTTTCCAGGATTTACTCTTACTCCAGCACAACCTGCATCAATTGCTGCAAAAACATATTTAGGTTGAAAATGAATATCAGCAATAACTGGAATTGGAGATTTTTTGGCGATTGCAGATAATGCATCTGCATCATCTTGACTAGGAACTGCAACTCTTACAGCTTGGCATCCGGAAGCATTTAATTCTGCAATTTGTTGCAAAGTTGAATTAACATCTGCTGTCAAAGTTGTACACATTGATTGAACTGAAATGGGAGCATCTCCACCAATTTCTAAAGGATGAGAATGATGCTTCAAAGTAATTTTTCTAGATTTTCTTCTAGGAGCCAAAACTGGTGCTGGAGGTTGAGGCATTCCTAAACTAATTGAAGTCATAACTAAATCTTATCCTCCAAGTCTTATTGGATTAACAATGTCAACATAAAGAAGCAACATTGATAAGCCGATTAACAATATTGCCACTGAATATGCAAAGGGCAACATTTTTGCAGTGTCAGCTGGACCTGGATCTGCTTTTCCTCTTAGTTTTGCAAATTGTCTTCTCAAACCTTCATAAATTGCTCCAGCTGCATGTCCTCCGTCTAAGGGAAGAAGTGGCAAAAGATTAAACAAAAATAGAGCCATGTTTAATCCACCAGCAAGATTTAACAAAGTGGCAAAGCGCCACAGGGCTGGAATTTCTGCCGCAGCAATTTCTCCACCGACTCTGGTAACTCCCACAATTCCAACTAAACCTTCTTGATCTCTTTCTTCTCCTAAAAAGGCAGAAGAAAAAAGTTGTGCAACTCGATCAGGAAAATTCATTATCACTCTAAATGTTCCAACTGTAATTTCACCTAAAACTGCAAACACTGTAGTAATGGGTTGTCGATCCAAAATTATATTTGGGGAAATTCCTAAATAAGGTGTGGCTGGATTATTAGCTTGATTTTCCAGTGTTGTTGGTCTTGCAACTTTCACAATAGAGGCAGTTAAATCAATTTCTTCACCTTGTCTTAAAACTGTAATATCTACATTTCCCTCGTTACTGTTTTGTATGGCAAGGGCTAAATCTTCCCAATTTTTAATTTTTTTATTGTCATAAAAAATTATTTGATCTTTGGCTTTAAGGCCAGCACTTAGTGCTGGAGATGGCGTTGTGCCTTCTAAACAATCTCCCAATACATCTACATCTGTGGGAAGACAAGAAATCACTTGTTTAACTTCATTTGTAGCAGCAGGTATTCCAATAGCTGTAAAAGAAATAGCAAAGAAAATAAAAGCTAAAACTAAATTCATAAATGGACCACCCACCATGACAATGAGTTTTTTTGGAACACTTAATTTGTAAAAGACTTTGTTTTCATCTCCTGGTCCAATTTCTTCCTCGCTTTGTTTTCGAGCAGTATTAACTACTTCGGCAAATGGTCCTTTGGTAGTTATCCCCTCTTTTGCAGGAGGAATCATTCCAATCATTCGCACATATCCACCCAGAGGAATTGCTTTTACACCGTATTCTGTGTCCCCTTTTGTTTTTGACCAAATAGTTGGCCCAAATCCAATCATGTATTGAGTTACCTTTACCCCAAATTTTTTTGCAGGAACCATATGCCCTATTTCATGCAACCCAATAGAAAGCATGATGATAAAAATTAAAAATAAAATTCCAAATATTTCCACTATGTATCTTTCCTAAACTTGCTTATTAATTCGCGAGTTTCAATTCTAATTAACTCATCTACATTTAAAAGTTTTTCTAAAGTTAGCGATTTATTATCGACAAAACTAGAACTAGATAAGTGACTCTTTGCTATATTTTCCACAATTTCAACTATAGACAGAAAACTTATTTTTTGCTCGATGAAAGCTGAAACGCATTCTTCGTTAGCCGCATTCATCGCTGCTGGAGCACTTCCTGCAGATTTACCAACTTCTTTGGCAAGGTTTATGGCTTTGAACACTTTTTCATCAACATTTTCGAAAGTCCATGTTTGATTCTTTGTCCAATCAACTGGATTTTGAACCTTATCTAATCGATCCGGCCAACTTAAGCTAAGTGCGATAGGCAATTTCATATTTGGTGGAGATGCTTGAGCCATAGTCGAACCATCAACAAATTCAATCATTGAATGAACTATTGACTGAGGATGAATCACCACGTCAATTTTTTCAAATTCAATACCAAATAATAAATGTGCTTCAATAACTTCTAAACCTTTATTCATAAGACTTGCTGAATTGATTGTTACAACAGGTCCCATATTCCAAGTTGGGTGATTAAGAGTTTGTTCAACTGTTACATTCTTTAATTCTTCAATGCTTTTTCCTCTAAAAGGTCCTCCGCTTGCAGTAAGTATTAATTTCTTTATTTCACTCTTTTTTTCACCCCTCAAACATTGTGCAAGTGCAGAATGTTCAGAATCAACCGGAATAATCTGATCAGTTTTGGCTAAATCTAAAACTAATTTGCCACCAATCACTAATGATTCTTTATTTGCAAGTGCTAATTTATGTCCAGCTTTTAAAGTTTCAATTGTTGCTAAAAGTCCTGCAGCTCCTGTAATTCCATTCAAAACAACATCGCATGAATATTTGGCGACTTCAGCACTAGCATTTTTACCAACTAAAATTTCAAATTTATGATCAAACTTAAATTCATTTAATTTCTTTTTTGTCTCTTCGTCTTTAACTGAAACTACTTCGGGCTGAAATTTAGAAATCTGATCTATTAGAACTTTTGCATTCGAACCTGCAGATAGTCCTACTACCTTGAATTTGTCCTGGTGTTGTTCTATAACTTCTAAACCTTGAGTACCTATGGAACCTGTTGAACCCAGGATGGTTACACGACGAATCGACACACTCCAATTGTTCAACATCGCAATTAGCGCGTAATCTTGCGGTAGGAACATCTTCACAGGAGCAAAATGAGCACTAATACCGTGGGCGGACCATCAATAGAACAGAAAAGAAAAGTTGTTACTGCAATTCCTGGTCCTAAATCTTTGGAATTACAAAAAAGACGAACTGAAGTTGTAAGTGCAGGAGTTAGTAGTACTTTGCCAGTTTATGTAAAAAGAGCTGGTGGAGGAATCGTTGAAGATATTGATGGAAACTCTTTTATTGATTTAGCTGCAGGTATAGCAGTTACCTCTGTTGGAAATTCTCATCCTGATGTTGTAAAAAATGTGCAAGAGGCTGTCACTCAATTTACCCACACTTGTTTCATGATTGCTCCTTACGAATCATATGTAAAAGTTTGTGAATTGCTTGCTGAATTAACACCTGGAAATCATGCAAAAAGATCAGCACTATTTAATTCCGGAGCAGAAGCATTAGAAAACGCAGTAAAAATTGCCAGATACTTCACCAAGAAAGATGCAGTAGTGGTTGTAGAACATGGATATCACGGAAGAACTAATTTAACTATGGCAATGACTGCAAAAAATATGCCTTATAAAAAAGGTTTTGGTCCATTTGCACCAGAAATTTATAGAGTGCCAACTTCATATCCATTTCATGATGGATTATCTGGCAAAGAGGCAGCACTCCACGCAATTTCAAGAATGGAAAAAGAAATTGGAGCAGATCAATTGGCTGCAATTGTTATTGAACCAATTCAAGGAGAAGGTGGCTTTATAGTGCCTGCACCTGGTTTCTTAAGTGAATTAGCAAATTGGGCAAAAAATAACAACGTTTTATTTATTGCAGATGAAGTTCAAACTGGATTTGCAAGAACTGGTGCAATGTTTGCAAGTGAGCACGAAAACGTAGTTCCAGATTTAATCACAATGGCAAAAGGTATGGGTGGAGGTTTACCTGTTGCTGCAGTAACTGGAAGAGCCGATGTTATGGATTCCATTCATCCAGGCGGACTTGGTGGAACTTATGGCGGTAACCCAATTGCATTAGCAGGAGCACTTGGTGCAATCCAAGCAATTAAAGATGAAAAATTAATTGATAAAGCAAAACATATTGAAACAATAATGATTCCAAGACTAAAAAATATGGCTGCCCAAAATCAATTAATTGGTGATGTTCGTGGTCGTGGTGCGATGATTGCTATTGAAATTGTTAAACCTGGAACTAAAGATCCAGATCCTGATAAAACTTTAAAAATTGCAAAAGCTTGCCATGCTGAAGGTGTATTGGTTTTAACCGCAGGAACATATGGAAATGTTCTAAGATTCTTACCACCATTAGTAATCAGTGATGAATTATTAAATGAAGGATTAGACGTCTTAGAAAAAGCAATAATTTCAGCTAGCTAATTTTTTATAAACTGCTAGATATGCCGGGTGAATAGGCAGCAATCTAGTTAGCATTGCTGGAAAATGTGGCAAGAATGAATCTCGTAGAGTTTTCATATTATTTGCTTCAAACATTTTTCTAATTTCTTTTCCTTTTGGCCTATAAATATGAGTTGGGTCAGATTCATATAAGTATTTGTATTCCCATTTATTAAATTTATTATTAATTGTTGGTAAATGAACTAAAGCCAAACCTCCAGGTTTTAAAGCCTGACAAATTGCTTTTATACCTTCTTCAGGTTTTGTTAAATGTTCAATGACATTAATTGCTAGCACTAGATCAAATTTATTATCAAAAGCTACGCCATATTGAATATCTGCGACTTTGTAATATCTTTCTGGTTTTCGTTTTTGGGCAATTTCTATGGCATGCTCAGATATATCTGATCCACAAATTAATTTTGCTTCATCAAAATAATCTAGAAGCCAGCCGTAGCCGCATCCAATATCAATAACTGATGCTTCATTTAATTTTGTTTGACTATAGCGATTAAATAATTTAACTAACAAACCATCGCGCAACTTATCAATTTTTGTTTGACTTGGATTACCTAATTCATCTTTTGCTCCATAAAGATGGGCAAAATAATCTTTTGAATTAAAGTCCTCTGTCATAAAACCTTTAAACTGTAGCGGCTAACTGACCGCAGGCTCCATCAATTTCACGCCCACGAGTATCCCTTACTGTAACAGCAATATTTGCTTGCTCCAAAATTTGTACAAAAGCTTTTTCATCTTCACTCTTTGAAGCTGTCCATTTTGAACCTGGAGTGGGATTTAATGGAATTAAATTAACGTGCACGTCTTTGTTTTTAAGTAAATTTGCTAATTGCTGAGCATGAATTTTTTGATCATTGATATTTTTGATCATGGCGTATTCAATTGAAACTCTTCGACCTATTACTTCTGCATAATTCCAAGCTGCGTTTAATACTTCTTTGATTGAATATCTCTCATTTATTGGTACTAATGTGTTTCTTAATTCATCATTTGGTGCATGCAAACTTACGGCAAGTCTTACAGGTAGTTTTAATTCTGCTAATTCGTAAATTTTTGGAACTAACCCAACGGTGCTAACAGTAATGTTTCTTGCACTAATTCCTAATCCAGCAGGACTTTCTTCATGAATTGCTTTAATCGATTGCACAACAGTATTAAAATTTGCTAGTGGTTCACCCATTCCCATAAAAACAATGTTTGATAAGCGAGTTGGTCCTTCTGGCAATAATCCATTTTGTGAGTATCTTGCTGCGTATTGAACTTGAGAAACTATTTCTGCTGCAGATAAATTTCGCTTTAATCCAAGTTGTCCTGTTGCACAAAATGGACAAGCCATGCCGCAACCTGCTTGAGATGAAATACAAACGGTAGTTCTATTTGGATAGTGCATCAACACACTTTCAATAAATAATCCATCATGCAATTTCCATAAAGTTTTTACAGTGTTTCCTTGATCTGCTTTTTGAGTTTTAACTTCAGTCAATAACTCGGGGGTTAATTTTTCAGCGATCTCTTTTCTTTTTTCAATCGGTAAATCTGTCCACTCTTCATAATTACTGCTTAAATTTCCAAACCAGTGTCTACTTACTTGATCTGCTCTAAAACCTTCTAAGTTTTGTTCTATCGCAAATTCTTTTCTGGCTTTTTGATCAAAATCGGCGATGTGTTTTGGTGGCTTCTTTTTAGTAGTAATCGTTTCAATTATCTGACTCATTTTAAAATCCTAAAAATATTCCAAATAGTAAATAAGAAACCAATGAATTGAATGCTAATGAATCTATTCGATCAGCCATTCCACCGTGTCCTGGAAGCAGAGAAGAAAAATCCTTGATTTTTAAATTTCTTTTAACATAACTTTCAAATAAATCTCCAAAAGTTCCAGTTATTGGTAGCACTAATCCAAGGATAACTGCCTTAGTTAAATCTAAATCTAAAAATAAAGGTGTAATAAAAATTGATGCCACAACGCTTAATAAAACTGACCCAATAAGGCCTTCGTAAGATTTCTTAGGTGAAATTTTTGGTGCCAGTTTATGTTTTCCAAAAAATATTCCTGAAAAATAACCACCGGTATCACTTAATGCAGTTAAGGCAATAAAAATAAAAACTCGTTCTGCACCATCTGTTTGATTAAGCATCAGCATCGCAAGTCCACCAAATATTCCAAGATATAAAACAGTTGAAATTGAAAAGATAAACGTTTTCTTAAATATTTTTTTTGTATAAGAATATATAAGAATAGAAATAACTCCAAAAATTAATGCATAAACAAATCCGAGTTCTTCAAATAAAACACTAAATAATATAAATATAGAAATTACAACAAGATTTAAAAATGGCGATAAGCTTAGTTTTTTAACTTTATTTAACTGATTCGTAACCTCATATCCTGCTAGCAATACTGCAGTTAGTGCTAAAAAAGTAAATGCATATTTGTTAATAAATAAAGTAAGTACAACTAAACCAATTAAACCTAAACCGACAATGATTGCATTAGGTAAATTTCTACCAGTTTTGACTTTTGCCACAATTAGACTTTAGCCCATTAAGCATGGGACTTTGCATTAAACTTCTAAAAGCTCTGTTTCTTTATGCTTAAGAATTTCATCTATAGAGTGCACACCTTTATTGGTAATTTCATCAAGACTTTTTTCAGCACGCTTTACATCGTCTTCGCTTGCTTCCCCATCTTTTTTTGACTTATCTAGTGCATCTTTTGCATTTCTTCTAATATTTCTAATTGAAACTCTTGCTTCTTCTGCTTTACCCTTTGCAACCTTTATATATTCTTTTCTTCTTTCTTCAGTCAATTGTGGAATAGGCACGCGAATTATATTTCCATCATTTGATGGATTTACTCCTAAATCACTTTCCCTAATTGCTTTTTCGATTGCTTGAATTGCACTTTTATCAAATGGAGTTATCACAATCATTCTTGCTTCAGGATTTTGAAAGCTTGCCATTTGATTTAGTGGTGTTTGGGTCCCGAAATAATCTGCGGTGATTTTGTTGAACATAGCAAGGTTTGCTCTGCCTGTTCTAATTGTTGAAAAATCTTCTTTTGCAACTTCGATTGCCTTGTCTATCTTTGCTTTTGCTTCATTTAATATTGCTGCAGTCATTTATACTCCTTGAATTCTTGTTCCGATGGATTTACCTGAAACTGCTTTTGCAATATTTCCATTTTCAAGCAAGTTAAATACCACAATCGGTAAATTGTTGTCTCTACATAAACTAATTGCCGTTGCATCAGCAACTTTTAAATCTTTTTGTAAAACTTGGTCATAAGTTAATTGATCAAATTTTTTGGCATCTGGATTTTTTCTAGGATCTGAATCATAAACACCATCCACACCTTTAGCCATTAAAACCACGTCAGCTCCAATTTCTAAAGCTCTTTGTGCAGCTGTGGTATCTGTTGAGAAAAATGGTGCACCTAAACCTGCTCCAAAAATAACAACTCTTCCTTTTTCTAAATGTCGTATGGCTCTACGTGGCACATAGGATTCAGCTACTTGACCCATAGTAATTGCAGTTTGGACTCGAGTTTCTACTTTTTGTTTTTCCAAAAAATCTTGTAAAGCTAAACAATTCATAACTGTGCCTAGCATTCCCATATAGTCAGCACGTGCACGATCCATGCCACGTTCTGAAAGTTGCGCGCCTCGGAAATAATTTCCACCACCAATAACAACTGCGACTTGTGCGCCATCTTGGACTACATCTGCAATTTGTTTTGCAATACTGCTAACCACATCTGGATCAACACCCAATCCGCCACTTCCGGCAAATGCTTCTCCGGAAAGTTTTAGAAGGACGCGTCCAAATTTCTTCGACATTTAGCCTTGGCCAACCTTAAATCTTGCAAACTTTTGAACCTTAATTCCATTTTCGTCTATAAGTTGCTTGATTGACTTTTTATTATCTCTAACCCACATTTGCTCAAGTAGACAAAAATCCTTGAAATAAGAATTGACTCTTCCTTCAACAATTTTAGCGATTGCTTGCTCAGGTTTGCCTTCTTCTTTTGCGGTCTGTTCAGCCACTCTTTTTTCTGCTTCAATAACATCTTGTGGAACATCTTCTTTAGTTAAATAAAGTGGAGCCATAGCCGCAATTTGTTGTGCTAAATCTTTTGCAACTTGTTCGTTTTCTTTATCAAGTTGAACAATTGCTCCCACTCCTGCAGGAAGTGCTGGATCTGGTTTATGTAAATAGTTAAAAACATATCCTCCAGAAAATTGAGCAAATCTTTTTACTTCAACTTTCTCACCCATAAATGCATTAGCTTCGTCAAGCAATTGTTTGATCGATTTGCCATTTGCATCAGATGCTAAAAGTGAATCAACATCTTTTGGTTTTTGATTAAGAATTACATTTGCAACAGTTTCACCTAATTTAACAAAATCATCTGTTTTGGCTACGAAATCTGTTTCGCAATTTACTTCAACAAGTGCACCTTCACTATTACCTGATTTTGCTCCAGCTACTATTCCTGCAGATGCTGTTCTGCCTTCACGCTTACCAACATCTTTTGCACCTTTTACTCGCAAAAGTTCAACTGCAGCATCGAAATCACCATTTGTTTCATCCAATGCTTTTTTACAGTCCATCATTCCTGAACCTGTTTTTTCGCGAAGTCTTTTTACATCATCTGCAGAATAATTAGCCATTTATTTTTATTTTCCTTCTTCAGTTTTATTTTCAGTTGCGCCTTCAGGAGTTGTAGATGCCACAGCTTCTGCAATTGCATCTTGATTTCCTGCTAATAATTCTTTTTCCCAATCGGTAAGTGGTTCAGCAATAACTCCTGCTGCCCCAGCATTTTTTGTTGGTCTTTGTTGTAAACCTTCTGCAACTGCATCTGCAACCACTCTTGTTAATAGAGAGATTGCTCTGATTGCATCATCGTTACCTGGTATTGGAAATTCAACTTCATCTGGATCGCAATTTGTATCAAGAATTGCCACAACTGGAATTCCTAATTTTCTTGCTTCATCAACAGCAATTTGTTCTTTCTTAGTATCGATTACCCATAAAACACTTGGTGTTTTAGTCATATCTCTAATACCGCTTAAAACTGCTTCAAGTTTTTCTTTTTCTCTTCTCATCATCAAAAGTTCTTTTTTGGTGTAACCAGAACTAGTGTCATCAAAGTTAATTTGTTCTAATTCTTTTAATCTTTGGATTCTTTTTTGAATTGTGCCAAAGTTTGTGAGCATGCCACCTAACCAGCGTTGGGTAACAAATGGCATTCCAACTCTTTTTGCTTGTTGTTGGATTGCTTCGTGTGCTTGTCTTTTTGTGCCCACGAACATAATTGTTCCGCCACGGGCAACTGTTTCTTTGATAAATTCATAAGCTTTATCAATAAAAGTTAGTGATTGTTCTAAATCAATTACGTAAATTCCATTACGTTCTGTCAAGATGAATCTTTTCATCTTTGGATTCCAACGACGAGTTTGATGTCCAAAATGAACACCGGACTCTAGAAGTTGGCGCATTGTTACTACGGCCATGTACTTGCCTTTCCTTTACTTACCAATTAGATAAGTCTTTTGGTTGTTTGAATTAATCAATTTGATTAATTCACCTGACATCTGCTCAGTTGCGATAAGCGCTACAAAGTTTCTGTAGACCGTGCCCGCAAAAGGTCTGGCAATTTCCAGAGACCAGATGTGCGAAGTCACTTATTTTCTTGTAGGAATTTAAGTGCTGGAAAAATACTACTTAATTGCAAGATTTTCTATAATTAGTACCCGGTTATTCCTTATCAACAAGTCAGAATTACCCACAAATTTCAATCTAAGCCCTCAAAACTTTTAGAAAAATTAAATGATTGTTATGTGATTTCAATGATCCTTGCAATTTCGCTTAATCTTATTCCTCCAATACCAGGGGCAATCAATGTGAGAGATTTTTATGTTCCTGAAAATATATACGCAAGCGGGCATAGAGGAATTGATTTGTTAGCCAATGAAAATTCTCCAGTTTTAGCTGCGCAAGATGGATACATTTCTCATTCTGGTTTTCTCTACAATCGCTGGACAATTTCTGTAACCCACAACACGTTTAGAACAACTTATGAACCTGTTAAACCAATAGTCAAATTAGGTCAAAAAGTTAAACAAGGAGAAGTTATAGGTTATTTGCAAATTGAAGGCTCACATTGTTTTCCAAAATCTTGTTTGCATTTTGGTTTAAAAGAAGGTTCTACTTATTTCAACCCTAAATTTAGTTTTTTAAAGAAGTATCCAATTCTTTTACCAATTTATTCTTAAGCCCGAGGATGTGCATTTGCAAAAACTTCTCTAAGTCTTTCAATAGTTACGTGAGTGTATTTTTGAGTTGTGGCAAGAGAAGAATGTCCTAAAAGTTCTTGCACAATTCTTAAATCTGCTCCAGCTTCTAACATATGAGTTGCTGCACTATGTCGAAGATCGTGCGGAGATATTTCTTTACCATTTTCAATTTGGTGCATAGCTTTGTTTAAAATTCTACGAACTTGTCTTACGTTTAATCTACTTCCTCTTTGACCTAAAAATAGGGCTTGAGTTTTTTTATCAATAAATTTATTTCGAGATTCATTTAAATACATTTCAATGGCATCTTTAGCAGGAATTCCAAAAGGAACAATTCTTTCTTTTCTGCCTTTACCTAAAACTTTTAAAGTTAAATTACTAAAATTAATATCATCAAGATCTAATCCAACTAATTCGCTAACTCTAATTCCTGTTGAATATAAAACTTCTAAAATTGCATAATCTCTAATTCTAACCTCCTCTATTTCCTCCTCAACTTCCAAATTTGCGGCTTGAGTTAGTAGTTGCTCTGCCTGCTTTTGACCTAAAACATTTGGTAATACTTTATTTAATTTTGGAGTTATTAACTTCAAAGTTGGATTTGTTTCAATGAAATTTCTCTTAACTAAAAATCCAAAAAACACTTTTACGCTGCTTATCCTACGTGCGATCGTAGTGTTTGAAATATTTTTCTTCTTTAAATCTATTACCCATTCTTTAATCAATTCACCATTTGTTTTATCCCAGTTAGTTATACCTTTATTGGTTAAAAATTCCGACAAAAGTTCAAGATCAGTTTGATAACTTCTAAGCGTATTCTCACTTCGATTTTTTTCAATTTTAAGATAATCAAGAAACTCTTCCAAATTTTTTGAATACCAAGAATTTGTCATATCTCTATATTCGCATAAAACTATAAATTACTTATGAATTAACACCAATTGGAGATATCACTTGCAAGATTTGCTTCACGTCTGAAACTAATTCAGCTTCCCTATTTCTAATTAACTCATTTGTGCCAAGAGAGGACTTAGAAAGAATTGAACCAGGAATTGCCATTAAAAATCTGTTCAATTTTGTGGCATATCGTGCAGTTGACAATGCACCTGAAATTTCTCCAGCTTCAATTACAAGTGTGCCTATTGAAAGCGCTGCTATTAATCTATTTCTGTGTAAAAAACTGATTTTATTTGCATTTCTATATGGTGGATACTCAGAAATTAAAAGACCGTTATTAATAATTTTATTAAAAGTATCAATATTTTTAGAAGGATATAACTTATTTAGGCCAGCAGCTTGAACTGCAATAGTTGTTCCATTGGCAATCAATGCACCATGATGGGCTGCATGATCAATTCCTATAGCACCGCCAGAAATTATATTCAATCCTGTATTTGCTAAATCAAATGCAATTTCAGTTGCAATCATATTTCCTTCATAAGTTGATTTTCTAGTTCCAACAATTGCTAAAGATTTGTTTAAAATGTATTTAAAATTTCCTTTAAAAAATAATCCTAAAGGTTCAATGTGTTTTAAATCTTGCAGTTGTTGTGGCCAATTTTGATCAATTCTTGAAAAATAATTTATTTGGTTTAATTCTAAGTTTTCTTTTAATTTATTTATACTTTCTATTTCTTTTAACCTTTTTTTGTATTTTGTATTAGATAATGATTCAATTGTTTTTTTAAGTCCAAATTTCGAAATACCGTAAGAAATTTCACTATCGCAGGAATCAATTATCCAACTTAGTAATAAATATAGATCTTTTTCGTCATGAATTTGACTTAAATTGATCACATTTTAAGTTATTACTTTTGAGGTATTTTTTGAAATTAAACTTAATTTTTGTTAATAAATACTGATTGTGGATAACTTAATTACCTAAAACTTTTTGCCACTTCTCACGTAATCTAGAATCTCTTGCAGCGTCTGTGATTATGAAAAATTTTGTTTTAGCAAATTGCTCATCACTTGGAAAAACCCATTTATTTGCTGCTAACTCTGGATCAAGTTTTGCTGCTGCTTCTTGCGCCCCAATTACTGGACTTACATATCCAACATATTGTGAAACTTCTGCAGCGATATCGGGATTATAGAAATAGTCAACTACTTTTTCTGCTAGTTCTTTATTTTCAGCACCTTTTGGAATTAGTAAATTATCTGCAAAAACTAGACCACCAGATTCTGGAACTTCAAAACCAAATTCGTCTCCTAATTGCCATAAATCTCCTGCATAGCCAACAACTGCTGCCACATCCCCGTTTTCTAAAGATAATGCTGATTCATTTCCTACAATTTGTTGAATTTGTCCATTGGTAACTTGATTAGAAATAAAATCAAGAGCTTGATCAAATTGATCATCGGTAAAGTTATCCAGATCAAATCCAAGCCAAGACATAACTAATCCGATGGAATCTCCCATTTCAGATGACATCAATATTTGACCCTTTAATTTTGGATCAAAAAATTGCTCCATTGAAGTTATTGAATCTGTGCCAAGCAATTCTTTAACTTTTGATTTGTTAAAACCAATTCCTGTAAATCCAGATTGCCATGGAATTGCATATTCTCTATTTTGATCATAGGAAACTCCCATATAACTTTTTATTAAATTATTTGTCACATTTGGCATATTTTGTTTATCAAATTTTTCTACAAATCCACCTCTAATCCAAGGTAAAACAAAATCATCTGTGACCACAATAAGATCTCTACCAATTGGGTCCCCTTTGTCTAGCAATGGTTTTACTTTGGCAAAAAAACCTGCATTATCGTCAATATCTTCTGTGTAACTAATTTTTATGTTTAACTCTTGTGAACAAGACTCAACTAAAGGAAAAGCACCGTTATCATCAACTGGCATGTAGAGCGTAAAATTTGACCAATTAACAGTTTTTAATTCTGAACCAGAATTATTACTTGAATTATTTGAGCATGCATTTATTGTTGAAGTAAGAGGTATAACACTTAGAGAAAGTAGTGAATTTTTTAAAAATCGTCTGCGAGCAAGTTGTGGTCGCCGATGATTGTCTTCTGGCACGAAACCTTCTATCTATCCTTTAATAATGATTGAGAATAGTTAAAAACTTGACCATTTTGCAAGTTCTTTTTTCTTAACGCAATCCCAGATAAAGCTTCTAAAACCACTCGATTTGCAAGTAATGCTGTTATTTCTGCATGATCATATGCTGGAGCAACTTCTACTACATCCATTCCAACAACTGGAAGTTCTACCGAGATTTTTCTCACCGCATCAAGTAATTGCCTTGAAGATAAACCACCCGGTTCTGGAGTTCCAGTTCCTGGAGCAGAACCAGGATCTACCACGTCGATATCAACGCTTAAAAATATTCCATCAACATCTTTAATTGATTCTTTAATTACTTCTTCAAGTACTAC
>JBJSWT010000122.1:0-1171 GCA_046086025.1 Actinomycetes bacterium
GTCCAACAAAAGCAAAAATTTCACTAGATTTTGTTAATTCTTTGTCAAATAGGCAAAATGGAAAATTAATTTTAGTCACAGCAATGACTCCAACACCAGCTGGTGAAGGTAAAACAACCACAACAGTTGGACTCGGTGATGGATTAAATGCAATTGGTAAAAAAGCAGTTATTTGTCTAAGAGAACCCTCACTTGGCCCATGCTTTGGAATGAAGGGTGGTGCTGCAGGTGGCGGATTTGCTCAAGTAGTTCCTATGGAAGATATCAATCTTCATTTCACTGGTGATTTTCATGCAATAGGTGCTGCCCATAATTTACTTTCAGCAATGATAGATAACCATATTTATTGGGGAAATGAATTAGGTATAGATGTTAGAAGAATTACTTGGAAACGAGTAATCGATATGAACGATCGTGCCCTAAGAGAAATAGTGTCTTCCTTAGGTGGACCGGGAAATGGTTATCCAAGAGAAGCTGGATTTGATATCACGGTTGCAAGTGAAGTTATGGCAATACTTTGTCTTGCAATGGATTTGGAAGATTTAGAAAGACGTTTAGGAAACATAGTTATTGGATACTCCAGAGATAAAAAAGCAATAACTGCAAAAGATTTAAACGCACATGGAGCTATGACTGTGCTTTTAAAAGATGCTTTGATGCCTAACTTGGTTCAAACATTAGAGAATAATCCAGCATTTGTGCATGGTGGTCCATTTGCAAATATTGCCCATGGTTGCAACACAGTTTTAGCAACAAAGACAGCTCTAAAACTTGGAGAATACGTTGTTACAGAAGCTGGATTTGGTGCTGATTTAGGTGCCGAAAAGTTCTTTGACATCAAATGTCGAAAAGCAGGACTTGCCCCAGATGCCGCAGTAATTGTTGCAACAATCAGAGCATTAAAGATGCACGGCGGAGTTGCTAAAGAAGATTTGGGTAAAGAAAACGTTGAAGCGGTTAAAAAAGGATTAGAAAATCTTGGACGACATATTCAAAACGTTCAGAAATTTGGAGTCCCAGTTGTAGTTGCAGTTAATAATTTTGTGAGTGATACCCAAAGTGAGTTTGAAGAAGTTAAAAAATATTGCCAAAACTTAAATGTTGAAGCAATTCTTTGTAAACACTGGGCAGAGGGTTCGAAAGGAACTATTGATTTAGCAAATAAAGTTGT
>JBJSWT010000123.1:0-7360 GCA_046086025.1 Actinomycetes bacterium
CATTAGGTGGGCAAGTTGCAGGATTAGAACCAGTCTGGGCAATCATCATTATTGGTGGCAGAGCTTTAGGTCCTAGTTTTGGTTTTGTTTTAGGTTCAATTGGAATTCTTGGTTCTGCAGTTTTAACTGGAGCAATAGGACCTTGGCTTCCCTTTCAAATGATTGTGGCAGCATGGGTTGGTGCGATTGCGGGACTATTACCTAAATTTAAAGGTAATAAAGAAATTGTGATGTTAGTAATTTATGGATTCTTTGTTGGTTTTTTTGCAGGGCTATTACTTAATCTTTGGTTTTGGCCTTTTGCAAATGGACTTATTCCAGAAATATCTTTTCAACCAGGAATTGGCTTTAGTGGTCAATTCATGCGCTGGATTAGATTTAGTTTTTTAACAAGTTTTGGTTTTGACTTACCCCGAGGAATATTAACTGCCACCCTCTTAAGTTTTCTAGCAAAACCTTTATTAAAGGCGATGCGTCGAATGACTAAAAAGGCTAACTTTAATAAGCCTGTAGTCTTACATGCGTGATTAAGTCAGTCTTAGCTCTTGGTTTTGAATCAGATAAATTCAACTGGTCTGATATTTCTCCATTAGGTCTTGAGCAAAAAGAATTTACTAATACATCTGAAGAAGATGTTAATAAAGCAATAGATGCAAATATGAGCTTGATCGGGATTTATCTAGGTGACGATATTGTTAAAGCTTCTGGATTAATTGGTGCTTTCTACAGTATTGATGCAGCTTCTTTGTTAGGTAAATCAAGTGTTGGCCAAGATCAAATATGGATTGAAAATGCAACTAAATTAAGAGATTTATTAAGACAAACAAGAAATTTAAAATCAGAACAAGAACAACTATTAACAACTTCCCTTGGACAAACTTCAATTTATGCACTCAAATCTATAATCGCTGCAACAGAAAGAAAAACTAGAGTTATTTTGGTTGGACCAGGTGCAATTGCACTAGGTTTTCTGGCACTAAGAGGTAATTCAAAAATTAAAGATTACTTACTTATTGCAAATACTCCTCATATCCCAGCAATAGTTGAAGCTCATAAATATATGGGATGCAAAATAATTATGAACACAAAAGAAAATATTCATCCTCTAGCAGAACTTGCTTTATCAGTTGGGATTTTAAAAGCTAGCGAACTTTAGGAGAAACAAATGGAGGTTTTACAACTTCAAATTCTGAAGTTCTACCTCTAACATCTACTACTACTTTGTCACCTAATTTAATTGAAGATTCAAGTAGTGCAAGAGCAATTCCTGCTTTTAATGTTGGAGAAAAAGTTCCACTGGTGATTTCACCAATTTCTTTTCCATCCTTCATCACTTTCATATGCCCTCTTGGTATTGCTCTTTCAATTGCCTTTAAGCCAAATAGTTTTCGTTTCACACCGTCTGCTTTTTCTTTGACTAAAGCACTTTTTCCAATAAAAGTTTCTTTATCCAAAATTACTGCCCAATTCAGACCTGCTTCTAAAGGAGAAATGCTTAACGAAATATCTTGACCATGTAATGGGTAACCCATTTCAGTTCTTAAAGTGTCTCTGGCACCCAAACCAACTGGTTTTGCTCCGTATTTTTCTCCAGCTTTTAACACTTCTTCAAAGAATTTTTCAGCATCTTGAGCAGGAATTAAAACCTCAACACCTTTTTCTCCTGTGTAGCCAGTACGACAAACTGTTATTTGAGTTTGATTCCATAAGACATCTTTAAAAGACATGTATTCAAGATCTGTTGGTAGATTCAAATCTTTTAACAATTCAAAGCTTTTTGGTCCTTGAATGGCAATAATTGCAATATCTTTATGCAGATTTGTAATTACATTATCTGCTGGGATGTTTTCCTTTATTATTTGTAAAACTGTTGTGGCATTTCCAGCATTTGGAATTAACAAAATGTCATCTTCTGCTCTTAAGTAAACGATTAAATCATCAACCACTGTTCCTTCTTTTGATAAAAGCATGGAATATTGTGCTTGACCAGGTTTTATTCTGTTGATGTCATTGGTTAAAACTTTATTTAAATTCTTAGCTGCATTTGGGCCTTTAATTGTTGCAGTTCCTAAATGTGAAACATCAAAAATTCCCACAGCGTCTCTAGTTGCACTGTGTTCTGTTACAACCCCTAATCCTTGATACTCAATCGGCATTTGCCAACCACCAAATGGCGCAAATTTTGCACCCAACAAAACATGTTTGGCGTTTAATGGTGACTCGATTAGTTTGGCTGCTTCACTCATAATTAATAACGCTACTAGGCTATTTCTTATGTCAATTACTCGACTAACTGATTCATTTGAAATAAGCGCAAATGAAGTTCTTGTTGTGGGCTTTACCCAAACCGACTCAAGCTATGAACTTTTAGAATCTGCACTTCCTTTGGATCCATCATTAAAACTACAAATAAATCAAGCAATTAAATTAACTAGTTTTTCGGGCAAAAAATCTGAAGTTGCATACTTAACAATTAATTCAGGAGTTCTTTGTGTCGGGCTTGGAAAAATAGACAAAACAGAACCAATTGATTTGGAAACTTTAAGAAGAGCAGCAGGAACTGCAAGTAGAAGTTTAGCTGGAAAAAGTTCAGCCTTGTTTGCACTTCCCAATAAAAATTTAACTCAAACTCATGCAGTAGTGATGGGTGTTGAATTGGGAGCTTATAGTTTTCAAGAATTTAAAACAAAAAAAGATGACAAAAATAATCCTTTGCAATCTGCAAAGATTTTAGTTAGCGAAGTTAAAAATAATCAAAAAGTTTTTGAAGAAGCACAAATTATTGCCGAATCAGTTTTAAACGTTAGAAATTTAGTTAATACTCCCCCAAGTCACATGTATCCATCTGTTTTTGCAGATTATGTGAAAAAGAGTTTCAAAAGAGGTTCAAAAGTTAGCTTAGAAATTCTTGATGAAAAAATGTTAAAGAAAAAAGGCTATGGCGCACTAATTGGGGTGGGTCAAGGATCAATTAATCCTCCACGTTTTGTCAGAGCAACTTACAAAGTTAAAGGTGCAAAATTTCATCTTGCTTTAGTTGGTAAAGGGATAACTTTTGACACAGGTGGAATTTCCTTAAAACCTCCAGCATCAATGCACACCATGAAATGTGACATGGCAGGTGCTGCAACTGTAATAGAAACTTTAAGAGCAATTGCCAAGTTGGATTTAAAAATAAATGTCACTGCATATGCTGCCTTAGCTGAAAATATGCCTTCTGCCACTGCTCAAAGACCAAGTGATGTTGTCACAACTTACAGCGGAAAAACAATTGAAGTATTAAATACAGATGCTGAAGGAAGATTAGTTCTTGCAGATGCTCTTGGAAGAGCCCAAGAAGATAAACCAGATTTAATTGTTGATGTTGCCACATTAACTGGTGCTGCAACTATTGCTCTTGGTTCAAGAACTGCAGGAATTATGTCTAACAAAGATGAATCACGCGATCAAGTTTTTGCAAGTGCTAAAGATGCAGGTGAATCAATGTGGCCAATGCAAATACCAGAAGAAATAAGAACTGTACTTGATTCAAAAACAGCTGATATTGCAAATGTTGGTTTCACTCCAAATCCTGCTGGAGGAATGATGTTAGGTGCTGCATTCTTAAAAGAATTCGTTGATGAAAAAACACCTTGGGTTCATTTAGATATTGCACCTCCTGCATTTAATGAAGGTGCTGCATATGGATACACAAATTTTGGTGGAACTGGTGTTGGGGTTAGAACTTTAGTTAATCTGGCACAAAAGTTATCAAATCGTTAAATTCCCTCACAAAATTAATATTTTGTGCTCAAAACTTTAAAAATGGTAGACTATTCATATAACTAGAAACTAGGTGATATTCCTACTTTATTTAAATAACAAAATATTTAAATAAGTTTTGTAGTAAATATGTTTGCAACTAAACCGCATAAAGAAACTTACAGATTTATTCCTTCAAATCCAAAACCATTAAATGCAACTAAAGTTGCAAGTTTACTTGATAATGAATGGTTGAATTTTAAATTAAGCACTGGAATTTCAGAAAAAGAATCTTATTTAGCATCAAAAGTAACTCCACTTGGTGTTGCTTCAAGTTTTCAACATTGGGCTCCCTATCCAATTTCAATAGCAAGTGCAAATGGTGCTTGGATGCAAGATGTTGATGGTAGAAAATTATTAGATTTATCAATGGGCTTTGGCGCAGTTTTGGCAGGACATTTACATCCTGTAGTAGTAAATGAAATCAAAGAATCTTTAAACGATGGCATGCTTTTTGTTACCCCATCTCCTATAACTCGAGATGCGGCAGAAAGAATCTGTAACCGCTTTGGAATTGACATGGTCAGATTCACAAACTCAGGAACCGAATCAACCATGTATGCCACCAGATTGGCAAAAGTGTATTCAGGCAAAAATTCAATTGTAAAAGTTGAAGGTGGCTACCACGGAAGCTTTGATCCCTTAATGGTTTCTGCCAAACCTTCCTTAAAAGATGCTGGAGATGAAAACCATCCAAATTCAGTTGCTCAAGCTGGAACTGAACCTGGCCAAGTCTTTGTCGTTCCATACAACAATTTAGAAGCTTTAGAGCAAGTATTTCGCGAGCATCAATCCGAAATTGCTTGCTTCATCTTGGAACCAGTTTTAGAAAACATCGCCATTGTCCTTCCTGATGAAGGCTACCTAGAAAAAGTCAGACAACTATGCGATCAATACAACATTGTCTTAATTTTTGATGAAGTAAAAACTGGTCTTACCGCAGGACACCAAGGTGCTGCCCAAAGATTAAAAGTCAAACCAGATTTGATCACTATCGCTAAATCAATAGGTGGTGGAGTTCCAGTGGCAGCTTTTGGTGGCAAAAAAGAAATCATGGAATCCATAACTAATGGCAACATGGCTCATTTTGGAACTTTTAACGGAAATCCTTTAGCAATGGCAGGAGTCAGAGCCATGGATGCAATCGCAACCAAGAAAAATCTTGAAAAGGCAGAAAAATTAAACTTACAAGCCCTAACTCGCATCACAGAAATAATTGAAGAATATGAACTACCAGCTCACACAGTTGGATTTGGAGTTAAAGGTTGCGTCACTTGGGCAACAACTCCGGTAAGAAATTATCGAGACTACAAAGCCACAGATTTTCAAGTAGCAGAATTTTCTTGGCTTTGGTCTTTAAACCGAGGCATCATTACTCCACCTGGATTGGATGAACAATGGCTCATAAGCCTTGCCCATGAACAACAAGAAATAGATGTGCTGGTGGACAACTTCCAAGAAATGGCTGTGGCTCTTCGCAGTTAAATTCTTGGGTAAGTTCTTTATTTTTGAAACCCAAAATTGCTCAAAACTAATCCCGTGGAAAGATAGTCAATAAGAAACCTCACGAGGGTTGATTAATGAAAGGTTCCAAGTGGCCACATACGATCTTGTAATCCTTGGAGCAGGAAGTGGCGGATACGCCGCAGCATTACGTGGATCTCAATTAGGTTTGAAAGTCGCATTAATTGAAAAAGATGTTTTAGGTGGAACCTGTTTACATCGTGGATGTATTCCAACCAAAGCACTATTACATGCAGCAGAAATTGCTGACAACGTTAGAGAATCTGCATCTTTTGGAATCAAATCAAGTTTATTAGGCGTTGATATGCCTGAAGTTAATAACTACAAAGACGGAATAATTAATCGTCTTTATAAAGGTTTACAAGGATTAGTTAAACATCGCGGTGTTGATTATGTAACTGGCGAAGGAAAATTCCAAGCGCCAAACAAAGTTAAAGTGGGCGATCAAGTTTTTGAAGGAAAATATGTGCTACTTGCAACAGGTTCTTTTCCTAAATCTTTACCTGGTTTAGAAATTGATGGTCAACAAGTAATCACCTCAGAACAAGCATTAAAACTAACTTCAGTTCCTTCCAGTGTGGTTATTTTAGGTGGCGGAGTAATCGGTGTTGAATTTGCAAGTGTTTGGAAATCTTTAGGTTCTGATGTAACAATTATTGAAGGATTACCAAGATTAGTACCTGCTGAAGATGAAGCAGTTTCAAAAGCTATGGAACGTGCATTTAGAAAAAGAGGAATTAATTTCTCAACGGGAGTCAAGTTTGCAGGTGTTGATAAAACTAAACATGGAATTGTGGCCAAATTAGAAGATGGCCAAACTTTTGCTGCAGATTTAATGCTTGTTGCAGTAGGTCGTGGCTCAAGTACTAGAAATCAAGGATTTGAAGAAGCAGGTTTATCATTTGAAGGAGAATTACTTAAAGTTAATGAAAATCTTCAAACTAATCTAAATAATGTTTATGCCGTAGGAGATATTGTTCGTGGACCACAATTGGCACATAAAGGATTCCAAGAAGGAATCTTTGTTGCAGAACACATAAAAGGATTGAATCCAAGAGTAATTGATATAACTGCTATTCCTAGAGTCACCTATTCTGATCCTGAAATTGCCAGTGTTGGATTAAATGAAACTGCTGCTAAAGAAAAATATGGTGCTGATCAAATTAGATCTATTCAATACGATTTAGCAGGAAATGGTAAAAGCCAAATATTAAAAACTGCAGGATTTATAAAACTTATTGCTTTAAAAAATGGTGGCAAAGTTGTTGGTATCCACATGATTGGTGCAAGAGTTGGCGAATTGTTAGCTGAAGCTCAAATGATGTATTCATGGGAAGCATCTCCTGAAGATGTTGCCCCATATGTACATGCACATCCAACTATGTCTGAAGCAATGGGTGAAGCAGCAATGGCTTTAGCTGGTAAACCACTACACACTCACGATTAAAAAGGAAAAGATTAATGGCAACTAATGTAACCATGCCTCAATTAGGTGAATCCGTTACTGAGGGAACAGTTACACGTTGGTTAAAAAATGTTGGCGATTCAGTCAAAGTTGATGAAGCAATTGTGGAAGTTTCTACTGACAAAGTTGACACAGAAATTCCATCTCCGGTTGCAGGAATTCTTTTAGAAATTAAAACTGCACAAGATGCAGTAGTACCTGTTGGATCTGTTATGGCAGTAATTGGAGAATCAAATTCGGCAGCAAGTTCTGCACCTAGTGCACCTGTTGCTCCAAAAGTTGAAACACCAAAACCTGCACCAACTCCAAAAGTAGAACCTGTAGTTATTAAAGAAGAAGTAAAACCAGTTGCGACAGAACCAGTTAAAGCACCTACAGTTACACCTACAGCAAGTGGAAATTCAGTGAATGTAGTTTTACCTCAACTTGGCGAATCAGTAACTGAAGGAACAATTACTCGCTGGCTAAAAAATGTTGGAGATCAAGTTGGTCTTGATGAAGCAATTGTAGAAATTTCTACAGATAAAGTTGATACAGAAATTCCTTCCCCTGCTGCAGGAACAGTTTTAG
>JBJSWT010000124.1:0-6813 GCA_046086025.1 Actinomycetes bacterium
GAATATCAGTGGCATCAAGAATGTGCCATTGACGAGTTACTTCACTAGCCTTTGGGCTAAACGTGCGCATACTTTTCTACTCTTCTTTTCCTTGGGGTTTAATTAACTTCCAAAAAAACACTTGAGGTTACAGATTACCCATTGGTTAGCTTTTAAGTGCTACCGAGGGTCAAATGCTTTGCCACACAATCGGAAACCATTGCCCGTCTAACTTATTGACAGTCCAAAAACAAGCAAAACCCTAGAGGTTACTTTAGGTTACCTTCTTTGTTACACTGAGAGAATTGGAGATTAGGTGGAGGTGAAAATGGGTAAGAATGTAAAACTGTCTGAAGATCTAGTTAAACAAGTTAGTAAAGATGCCAAAGCGCAAAATAGATCTGTACCAAAACAAATTGAGTTTTATTACCGTGTGGCAAGAGCTTCAATTCAAAACCCAGATTTACCAATTAAAAACATAATCGGAATTCTAAACGGAATAGATGACAAAGGAGAATTAGTAGAACATAAATTCCGTTGATGAAATTACTTTATTCATCTAATTTTTCTAAGAATTTAAAGAAGTTGAATAAAAATTTATTTGATGAACTTCAATTAAATTTGAAAAAAATTATTAATGAGCCTAATATTGGCTCTCTGAAAAAAGGGGATTTATCAAATCTACGGGTGCTTAAATTTAAATTTAATAATCTTCAATACTTAATTTGTTATGAAGTTATAGATGATGAAAATATTAAAGTTATATATTTTGGAGTACATGAAAATTTTTATCAAAATCTAAAAAATTATTTAAAGAATTAAGCATCCCAATTCTTAGAAATCTTTTGTTTAAATTCATCTCTTAATTTAATGCTGATAGGTCCTGGGGCGTTTAATTGGCGATCATCTATTTTAGAAATTGGTTGAATATCTCTTGTTGAAGAAGTTAAAAAAGCTTCATCAACTTCTTTCAATATCGTCATAGGCATATCAACTTCTTCAACATCAAACCATTGGCAAACTAAGGCTCTAGTAATTCCACCTAAACAACCACTACTTAATGGTGGAGTTAAAACTTTGCCATCTTTAACAACAAAAATATTTGAACCAGTTCCTTCACATAATTGATTTCTGGTGTTAGGCATGATTGCTTCGTGTGCACCTTTTGCTTTTGCCATAGCTAATACCGCAGCATTTTGGGCATATGAAGTTGTTTTAGAACCTGCCAACATGCTTTTATCATTTCTTGGCTCATCAACTGTTACCACAATTGCTGTTTCTGGCCAATTTGCTTCTGGACTTACAGCTACTACCAGTGTGAAATTATCTTTAGTTCTATCACTTCCCAGTGGTCCTATGCCACTTGTGTAAGTAATTCTCATTCTCATGGTCGAACCTAATTGTGGATTGGCACTTATAACTTCATTTACAGCTTTTCTTAATAATTCTTCTTTTTCAAAATCAATACCGATAGTTTTTAAAGAATAAGCAAGTCTTTCAATATGTCTAGTAAGAGCTACCGGATTTTTATCTACTACTTTTAAGGTTTCAAAGGCTCCGTCACCAACGGTGAAACCATGGTCAAACACACTAACTAATGCTTTTTCACTGTCTACTAATTGGTCATTAAGCCAAATTTGCGAAGTCATGTTTTTATTCTTCCAGAGTTCTTAATCTTCTAGTTAATTCGTATTGGGATCTATAAAGAGAAGGGTGAGGATACGTTACTTCTTCTAAAATCAGAGCACTTGGTGAAACTACATTTAAATCAGTAACTTTTTTTCTCTTTTCCATTATTTCTTTAGGCCAATTGATACTTTTTTTACCAGTTCCAACTTGCAAAATGGCTCCCACAAGTCCTCTAACCATTGAATAACAAAAAGCATCAGCAATAACTTCAGCAGTTAAGAATTGGCTTTTTCTGGTCCATTTAAATTTTATAAGATTTCTTATTGTGGTTGAACCTGCTCTTGTTTTACAAAATGCATAAAAATCATTTAAGCCAATCAACATTTGACTTGCTTTATCCATATCGTGTTCATCTAATTTTTTTCGATAATCTAAAACAAATCTGGAATTAAACGGATCTAGTCCTTCTTTAGAATCACAAACTGTATAAGAATATCTTCTAGTTAAAGCGCTATATCTTGCGTCAAAATCAAGTGGGACGATACTTGCTTTTCTAACTTGTAAATCAACTGGAAGTAATCTTCTAAATTTATACATTGGATCTTTAATACTTTTCCAAGTATTTTCTAAAACATCAAAGTGAACAACTTGGCCGCGAGCATGAACTCCTTTGTCGGTTCTTCCAGCTCCAATTGTTTTTATAGTTGAAACTCTTAAAAATTTCTTTAAAACTTTATTTAATTCACCTTGCACAGTTCGCTGTTGTGGTTGAGTACCAAAGCCTGCAAAATCTGTGCCGTCATAAGCAATATCTAAACGGATACGAATAAGCCCGCTTCCAGAGGAAGCGGGCTTATTAATTTTCATTTTCAAATTCTACTAAGAAATTAAGCTTTCTTTGCTGGTTCTTTTTTAGCGGTTTTCTTAGCAGTTTTCTTTGCAGGTTTTGCTTCAGTAGTAACAGGTGCACTTGCGGCAGTTTCTTCTTTTGCTGCATTCTTAGTTGCACTTTCTGCTTGCGCTACGACTTTTTCAGCCAAAGCTTCTACTAACTCAATTACTGCCATAGGTGCATTGTCACCTTTTCTTGGACCAAGTTTGGTGATTCTTAAATAACCACCATTTCTTTTAGCAAAGCTTGGGCCAATTTCAGTAAACAAAGAATGCACTACTGATTTGTTTCTAATTACGGCTAACACACGTCTTCTAGAAGCAAGATCTCCTCTTTTTGCTTGAGAAATAATTCTTTCTGCAAAGGGACGAAGTTTTTTAGCTTTTGCTTCTGTGGTTGTGATTTTTCCTTTTTCAAAAAGTGATGTAGCAAGGTTTGCCAATATCAATTTTTGATGTGCTGGTGAACCACCAAGACGCGTACCTTGGGTTGGTGCTGCCATTTTGTTCTCCTACTTTTTTAGCGTCGTTGGTTGGTTTTAAAACTTCTCGTCTTCAGCAAGATTTTCTTCATCGTTTTCTTCGATGTAGCCTGCTGCTTTGGTTCTGTCATAACCAGCTGGTGAATCTTTTAGTTTCAAACCAAGCATTTGTAGTTTGGCATGAACTTCATCAATTGATTTTTGACCAAAGTTTCTTACATCCATCAAATCTGCTTCGCTTCTGGTGATCAATTCACCAACAGTGTGCACGCCTTCGCGTTTTAGACAGTTGTAAGAACGAACTGTTAAATCAAGTTGTTCAATTGGCATATTTAGTTGCTCTAAGGCATAGGCATCAACTGGGCTTGGCCCAATTTCAATACCTTCTGCGTTGACATTTAGTTCATGAGCTAAACCAAATAGTTCAACCAAAGTTCTTCCAGCTGAAGCAACAGCATAGGAAGGTTTCATGGATGGCTTTGTTTCAACTTCGATAACTAAACGATCGAAGTCTGTTCTTTGTTCCACACGTGTTGCTTCTACTTTGTAAGTAACTTTGACAACTGGGGAATATAAAGAGTCAACTGGAATACGTCCAATTTCTGCACCACTGACTTTATTTTGTACAGCAGTTACATATCCTCTACCACGTTCAACTACAAGTTCCATTTCCAATTTACCTTTGGAATTTAGAGTTGCGATGTGGTGTTTTGGATTGTGTACTTCAACACCTGCAGGTGCTGAAATATCCCCAGCAGTTACTTCTCCTGGACCTGATTTCTTTAAATGCATCACAGATGGTTCGTCATTATCTGAAGAAACCACGATGTCTTTAATATTCAAAACTATTTCGGTTACATCTTCCACAACACCATCAAGGTTTGTGAATTCATGTAAAGCTCCTTCGATTCTGATGCTGGTAATTGCAGCACCTGGAATTGAGGAAAGAAGTGTTCTACGTAAAGAGTTTCCGAGTGTATAACCAAAACCTGGTTCTAGCGGCTCGAGAATGTATCTTGCGCGAGTATCTGAAATTGGTTCTTCAACCAGTATCGGACGTTGTGCTATTAACATATTTTTTTCTTACCTTTCAGGCGACCACTATTTGACGCCCTTGTCGGGGATATTGCTTTTTCTTACTTGGAGTACAACTCAACGATCAACTGTTCTTGAACAGCTGTGTCGATTTGTGATCTCACTGGTACTGCAGTAACAATTACGCGCATGTTGTGTGCGGACACATCAAGCCATGCTGGAATTGTTTTTTCACCAGATTCAGCTCTTGCCACCACAAATGGTGTCAATTCGCGTGATTCTGGGCGAACTTCAATGATGTCAGTTGTTTTTACTTGGTAAGAAGGAATATTTAATTTCTTACCATTTACCAAGATGTGACCATGGCGCACAATTTGTCTAGCCATGTCGCGACTCTTAGCAAAACCTGCGCGATAAATAACGTTGTCTAAACGATTTTCTAACATGACAAGTAGGTTTTCACCAGTCTTACCAGTTCTGCGTGATGCTTCTTCGTAATAGTTACGGAATTGTTTTTCTAACACACCATAAATACGTGCAGCTTTTTGTTTTTCACGTTTTTGTAATGAGTATTCAGATTCTTTACCACGATTTCTTCCGTGTTGTCCTGGTGGAAATGGACGAGATTCCATTGGACACTTTGGTGAATCACATTTAGAACCTTTTAAATAAAGTTTTACTTTTTCTCTGCGGCATCTCTTGCAATCTGCCCCTGTATAACGTGCCATAAGTTTTTCTTTTCTCCTTTAATTCTTTAACTAGACGCGACGACGTTTGCGGTGACGAACACCGTTAAATGGAACTGGGGTGACGTCTTGAATTAAACCAACTTCAAGACCAGAGGCTTGTAAAGATCTAATAGCTGTTTCTCTACCAGATCCAGGCCCTTTAACAAAAACATCGACTTTTTTAAGTCCATGTTCCATTGCTTTTTTTGCTGCATCTTCAGCCGCGAGTTGTGCAGCAAATGGTGTTGATTTTCTTGAACCTTTGAAACCAACATGTCCACTTGATGATGATGCAATTACTGCACCAGTCAAATCTGTAATTGAAACAATTGTGTTATTGAAAGTTGATTTGATGTGAGCTTGACCGTGTGCAACATTCTTTTTAGTTTTTTTACGAACTTTTTTTGCTGCTACAGGTTTTGCTTTTTTTTCTTTTTCAGCCATTAATCAAATCCCTCTACTTCGTTGCAATCTTTTTGCCGGCAACGGTTTTGCGCGGACCTTTACGTGTACGTGCATTGGTGTGAGTTCTTTGACCACGAACTGGCAAACCACGACGGTGACGAATTCCTTGATATGAACCAATTTCAACTTTACGTCTGATATCTGCAGAAACTTCACGACGAAGATCACCTTCGACTTTAAAGTTTTGTTCTAGATATTCACGAAGTTTTACTAATTCAGGTTCACCTAAATCTTTTACTCTGGTATCTGGATTTACACCAGATGCTTTTAACATTTCTATGGAACGAGTTTTACCAATTCCATATATATATTGCAGTGCTACTTCCACGCGTTTGTCGTTTGGAAGATCAACTCCAGCTAAACGTGCCATATGGGGCGGTTTTCCTTTTCTTTAAATTTTTCAGAAGTCTGTTACGGTTATCGGTCTTACCCGCCCTGGGTAAGTCTCTAGCTTCTGAAATTACTAGAGGTTTCGTTCTCTATTTAAATCGGCAAGATTTAATTTGAGGTGACGGATAACCATAAATGGTTATCTACAAGTTGTAATTAGCCTTGACGTTGTTTGTGTCTTGGGTTTTCACAAATAACCATTACTTTTTTGTGTCTGCGAATAACTTTGCACTTATCGCAAATCTTCTTAACACTTGGTTGTACTTTCATACTTTCCTTTAGTAATAGTTGTTACTTGTAGCGGTAAACAATCCGACCGCGAGTTAAATCGTAAGGAGATAACTCCACGATTACGCGATCGTCAGGCAAAATTCTGATGTAGTGCATTCTCATTTTGCCGCTGATGTGAGCTAAAACAATATGGCCGTTGTCTAGTTGAACTTTGAACATCGCATTTGGCAGGGTCTCTGCAATGGTGCCTTCAAGTTCAATAGCCCCGTCTTTTGCCATACCTCTCTTAACTCTTAGTTTTTTCAGCTTTTTGAATAACCGAATAAATAGTCTATGAAATCAGTAGTTTGACCATAACTTGCAGGGTCAATTCGTGAGAGAACTAATAGGAAGGCTTATTGGTTTCTATATCTTTAACCCAGGAAATGATCCCACCTTCTAAATGGGTTATTTCTAAGTATCCATTGTGTTTTAAGTAATTCATCACTTCAGTGGAGCGATTGCCAGAGCGGCAATAAAGCACAACTGGTATGTCTTTGGGAATTAACCTAAGTCCATCGTTTGCAAATATGTCATCTTTGTTGATAAAAATAGATCCTTCAATTTCTACAAGATTTTTTTCAGGTTCTTCTCTTACATCTATAAGTAGAAAGTCCGTTTCTTTTCTGTTTCTTTTATCCAACATTTCTTTTAATTCGACTGCTTTAATTCCCGGATCTCTTCTAGGTTTTACTGGTCCACAAAATTGCTCGTAATCAATTAAGGAAGTAATTGATGGATTTTTTCCGCATACAACACAATTTGGATCCTTATTAAATTTAACTTTTCTAAAATTTGCATCAAGTGCAGAATATGAAAGCACTTCACCTATTAATACATCTCCCACGCCAGTTATTAATTGCAAAGCTTGAGTAACTTGTAAAGAAGCAATCGTGGCACACATGCTTGCTAAAACCCCACCAGATGCGCAAGCCTTCACCATA
>JBJSWT010000125.1:0-2477 GCA_046086025.1 Actinomycetes bacterium
AAGAAAATTAGTTAGAAGAACACTTCTTGGAGCTCTAGCCCTTTTCCCACTTCCATTTGTGGTAATGCTTAGAGATTTAGGTCCTGCTCCAAAAGGTGAATTAAGAAAAACTGCTTGGGAAGAAGGTCTTCACATTGTTACAGATATTACGTATCAAAAAATTAGACCAGAAGACATTCCTGTGGGAAATCTAATTTCAGCTATGCCGGAAAACATTTTAGAAATTCAGGAAGAAACTCATACTCTTAATGAACGTGGTAAGTCAGCAATTTTGTTAGTTCGTATGCGTCCTGAAGATATAAAAAGCCAACAAGGACCTGATTGGGACTATCAAGGAATACTTGCCTACTCAAAAATTTGTACCCACGTAGGTTGTCCAATTGCGCTATATGAACAAAGGACCCATAATTTATTATGTCCATGTCATCAATCGACTTTTGATTTGTCTGACTCAGGACAACCAATTTTTGGACCTGCAGCAAGAAGATTGCCGCAGTTAGCAATTACGGTTGACGAAGAAGGTTACTTAATTGCTCGCCAAGGATTTCAAGAACCAGTTGGACCTAGTTTCTGGGAGCGTGGTGCATGAGTACTACTGAAAGTAAAAAAACCCCTGCTGCATATAACTATGTAGATAGCAGAGTTGGTTTTTCTGCAGCTTTAAAAAGAAACTTAAGAAAAGTATTTCCTGATCACTGGTCATTCATGCTAGGTGAAATTGCACTATATTCATTCATCATTCTTTTACTAACTGGTGTGTTTTTAACTTTCTGGTACAAACCATCAATGACAGAAGTTATTTATAACGGATCATATATTCCATTAAAAGGTGTTCCAATGAGTGAAGCTTTTGCTTCCACTCTAGAAATTTCATTTGATGTTCGCGGAGGAATGCTCATTAGACAAATTCATCACTGGGCTGCCTTATTTTTCGTTGCAGCCATGATGGTGCACTTGATGAGAGTTTTCTTCACTGGTGCTTATAGAAAACCGAGAGAATTTAACTGGCTACTTGGTATTGGATTATTAACTCTTGGTCTTTTAGAAGGTTTTGCTGGCTATTCCTTACCTGATGATTTGTTATCTGGCATTGGATTAAGAATTGCATCAGGAATTGTGCAAGCACTTCCTGTAATTGGAACATGGGCTTTGTACTTCTTATTTGGTGGAGAATTCCCAGGCGTTGACTTTATTCCTCGTCTCTACACCATTCACGTTTTATTAGTACCAGGAATAATTCTTGCTTTAGTTACTGCACATTTACTTTTAGTTTGGACTCAAAAACACACTCAATATCCAGGTCCAGGCAGAACTGAAAATAATGTTGTTGGTTATCCATTGCTACCTGTTTACACAGCTAAAGCAGGAGGATTCTTCTTTATTGTTTTTGGTGTAACAACTTTGATGGGTGCACTAATAACTATTAACCCAATTTGGTTATACGGTCCATTTACTCCAGATCAAGTAACAGCAGGTTCTCAACCTGATTTCTACATCGGATTCTTAGAAGGCTCTCTTCGAGTAATGCCTGCAATTGAATTTAATATTTTCAACACATGGACATTTTCACCAAACGTTCTAATTCCAGCTTTAATTTTGCCTGGAATCATGATGACTGCAATGGCTTTATATCCATTTATTGAAAGCTGGGTAACTGGAGATAAAAGAGAACATAACTTGTTAGATCGACCAAGAAATGCACCAACTAGAACTGCTCTTGGCACAATGTCTCTTTCTTTCTACATCTTGTTATGGCTAGGTGGAGGAAACGACATCATTGCCACAACTTTCCACATGTCTATTAATGCAATTACTTGGTTTATGCGATTTGCCTTAATTGCAGTGCCACCAATTGTTTTTATTATCACCAGAAGAATATGTCTTGGATTACAAAGAAATGATTTAGATAAATTACTTCATGGTAAAGAAACTGGCAGAATTTTAAGACTTCCAGATGGTGGATTTGTGGAAGTTCACGAACCTGTGAGCGAGGCTGAAATTCCTGCTTTAATTGCAAGAGAAACTTATCCTCGTTGGGAAATTCCTAAGAAATACGATGAAAATGGTATAAAAACACCTAAATATCGTCGTCAATGGTTAAGAGCCAAACTAAGTCACTGGTGGACCAAGGGTGATTTACCAATTCCAACAACTAAAGAAATTCAAGCCGGTCAACATCATGCTCATGAAGCACTTGAACAAGCCCACAGTTTTGGTGTTGAACCAGGTAAAGAAGAGATTGTTTCTTCAAGTAAACACTAAGTTTTCATCTTTAAAAACCGCCAATATTCAAATTGGCGGGTTTTTTGTTTTTATGATTAACTGAAAAAGAGACTATGAATATTTCGTTAACAATCTGGCTTCTAAAAGTTGGCGCCATTATTGCTTTGATTTTGGTTGATTTGTTTACCGTGAGTGCAAAACCTCATGACGTGATGTTTAAAGAAGCTGCATCTTGGTCAATATTTTATGTAGCA
>JBJSWT010000126.1:0-6428 GCA_046086025.1 Actinomycetes bacterium
CAAGCCATTGAAGATATTGAAAAAGCTTTGAAGGGTAAATTAAAACCAATTTATGAAGAAGTAAGACTTGGTTCTGCTGAAGTTCGTGAAATATTTAAATCCAGCAAGGTTGGAAATATCGCCGGTGTAATTATTAGAGATGGTGTAATTACTAGAAAAGCCAAAGCAAGAATTTTAAGAGACGGTAAACAAATTACTGAAAACTTAAGTATTTCTTCTTTAAGAAGATTTAAAGATGACGTTTCAGAACTAAAGGAAGGCTTTGAAGGAGGTATTTCCTTTGAAAACTTCAACGACTTAAAAGTTGAAGATGTTATTGAAACTTATGAATTAAGAGAAAAACCTAGAAATTAGTCACAGATGAATGAAGCACGAGCTAAGAGAGTTGCTGATCGAATCAGAGAAACAGTTGCCCAACTTCTAGAAACTAGAGTTAAAGATCCACGTCTAGGATTTGTCACAGTTACAGAAGTTCGAGTTACTGGGGATTTAAGAGAAGCTACTGTGTTTTACACAGTACTTGGGGATGATGAAAAAAGATTAAATACTAAAAAAGCATTAGATTCTGCTAAAGGAATGCTTAGATCTGAAGTTGGCAGAGTCTTAGGAATTAAACACACCCCATCGCTTACTTTCATGCACGATGCATTACCAGAAAATGCAATACATATTTCTGAAGTTTTAAGAACTGCGCAAGAAAGAGATGAGCAATTACACAGCATTGCTAAAAGTGGAAAATATGCTGCAGGGGCAGATCCTTACAAACATAAAGATCGAGATGAATCTAACTAAAGAAGAAGCTTCTTTAAATGGTTTTGTAATTGTTGATAAACCACTAGGAATGACTTCTCATGATGTAGTTCACAAAATAAGAAAAATTTGTAATACCAAAAAAGTAGGACATGCAGGAACGCTTGATCCAGAAGCAAGTGGAGTTCTAGTTGTGGGTTTAGGAAAAGCAACAAGATTATTAACTTTTATAGTTTCAGACAATAAAACTTATCAAGCAACAATCAGGTTGGGGCAAAATACAACCACAGATGATGCGCAAGGTGAAATTACTAGCGAAAATAGTTGCGAAAATATTACTGAAGAAGAAATTAGTAATTGTTTATTAACTTTTATTGGAGATTTAGATCAGGTTCCTTCATCTGTGAGTGCAATAAAAGTAGGAGGTAAAAAAGCTTATGAAATTGTTAGAAGTGGCGAAAAAGTTGAATTAACACCAAGAAGAATCCACATCAGTGCAATTGATTTACATGAAATAAAAAGACTAAATAATTTAATAGATATCTCAGTAACAGTGCATTGCTCAAGTGGTACTTACATTCGAGCTTTAGCACGAGATATTGGTAAAAAACTAAATGTTGGTGGCCATATTACAAGTTTAAGAAGAATTCAATCTGGTAGATATAAAATTACTGATGCACTGAAATTAGAGAATTTAAATACTGACAAAATTAATTTGATATCAATGGCAGAAGTAGCAATGGAATTGTTTCCAAGTGTCAAAGTTGAATTAGATGAAATACAAGATTTAATTCATGGGCGTTTTGTTAGAAAAACTCATGAACCTGCTCAAACTATTGCATTAATCGATAAAAAACCAAGTCTTGTTGCACTTGCACAAGGAGATGGTGTCATGCTTAAACCACAAGTTGTATTTGCTTCAGGAATTGGTGGAGTTTAAATGTTTCGTTGGTTTGACCTTGCAGATGTACCAAATGATTTAACTTCATCTGTTGTGGCAATTGGGGTATTTGATGGAGTTCATAGAGGGCATCAGGAATTAATTTCGAAAGCCAAAGATATTGCAACTTCAATATCAATTCCTTTAGTTGCGGTAACTTTCAATCCACATCCCAGAAGTGTGGTTTCAGATAAAAGTCCAACAGAACTTGCCTCACTTGATTTTCGCCTTACTCTTTTAGAAAGATGTGGAGTTGATGCAACATTAGTTTTGCCTTTTAATAGAGAACTTGCTTCATTAAGCGCAAATGAATTTATTGAGCAAATTTTGATTAAAACTTTAAAAGTAAAACATGTGATAGTGGGTGATAATTTTAAATTTGGTCATAAAGCAATTGGGGATACAAACTTTTTAAGAGATTATGGAAAAGAAAAAGGTTTTAGCACAACTATTTTGAAACGTTTTGATGATGGTAAAGAAGTCTGGTCTTCAACTAGAGCAAGAAACTACATCGAAACAGGTTCAGTAGATAAAGCTGCATTAGTTTTAGGAAGATTTCCTAGATTAGAAGGAATTGTGGTGCATGGTGATCATCGTGGTCGACAACTTGGTTATCCCACGGCTAACTTAGAAATTTCTTCTAACATGACAATTCCTCAAGATGGAATTTATGCAGGTTATTTAATTAGAACTAAAACCAGTGAAGTTTTACCAGCAGCGATTTCTATTGGAAATAATCCAACTTTTGCAGGCACAGAAAAAAGAATAGAAGGCTATGTATTAGATAGAACTGATCTTGATTTATATGGCGAGCAAGTCTCTTTTGATTTTGTAAAAAAATTAAGAGATAGTCAAAAATTTGACTCAGTAGAAGCATTAATTGAACAAATGGCTCAAGACGTAGAGGAAACAAGACGTCTCACCAGTCACACCTACAACGGCTGATAGCCTTAGAAGTGACGATTTACTAAGCGGGCGCTTGGTTTATCGCGACTACAAATCCTTACTTAACAGAAAAAAATTCTGGACAAGTTAGGCGCCCGAGAAAAAAGGAAAAGATGAGTAAGCAAAAAACTGATAAGTCTGGCGTAATTTCAAGTTATGCAACTAAACAAGGTGACACAGGTTCACCTGAAGTTCAAGTTGCATTATTAACTGAAAGAGTTAATCACTTAACTGAACACTTAAAGACTCACAAACATGATCATCACTCAAGAAGAGGATTGATGTTGTTAGTAGGTCGTAGACGTAGATTGTTAGATTATTTAGCAAATTCTGATATCAATCGTTACAGAAGTTTGATTGAGAAACTAGGAATTCGCCGCTAACTCATTTAATTATTCGAAAACAAACGGGTAATTATTTAAAGAAAAAGCGAGGAAGATTTCGGTCCTCGGTAGTGATGTCCGGAAAAATTATTTTCCGTGCGTCTCGATCGATGATCGAATCAAAAAGTAATTATTTTTTCTTTTAATTATTACCCTCTATAACAAAAGAGGAACAAACCCATGACGGGTACACAAATACATAAAGTAGAAACCACATTGGACAATGGTCCATTTGGAAAAGTAAATATACGTTTTGAAACTGGAAGACTTGCTCAACAAGCTTCAGGTTCAGTACAAGCATTTTTAGACAACGAAACTATGGTTTTATCAGCAACCACTGTTGGTAAAGAGCCAAGAGAATCATTTGATTTTTTTCCATTAACAATTGATGTTGAAGAAAAAATGTATGCACTTGGAAAAATTCCTGGATCATTTTTTAGAAGAGAAGGAAGACCAAGTGAAGAAGCGATTCTTACTTGTCGCTTAATTGATAGACCATTAAGACCAGCTTTTATAAAAGGTTTAAGAAATGAAGTTCAAGTAGTTGTAACAGTTATTTCTTTAGATCCACATGTTTTATATGACGTACTAGCAATTAATGCTGCTTCTGCATCTACACAACTTGCAGGATTACCATTCTCAGGTCCAGTTGGCGGAGTAAGAGTTGCACTTATTGATGGACATTGGGTTGCTTTTCCAAAATGGCCAGATTTACAAGATGCAGTTTTTGACATGGTTGTTGCAGGAAGAGTATTACCTGATGGCGATGTTGCAATCATGATGGTTGAAGCAGAAGCAACTGAAAACACTATTGAATTAGTTAAAGGTGGAGCAAGTGCTCCAACTGAAGAAGTTGTTGCACAAGGTCTTGAAGCTGCAAAACCATTCATCAAGCAACTTTGCGAAACACAAGTTGAATTAGCAAAACTTGCTGCCAAGGAAACTAAAGAATTTCCAATATTTAAAGATTACCAAGATGATGTTTATTCAGCAGTTGCTGATTTTTCAACTCAAGCATTAGATAAAGCAATGCAAATTGCTGGTAAAGCAGAAAGACAAAAAGCTTTAGATGAAGCAAAACAAGCAGTTTTATTAAGCTTGGGTGAAAAGTTTGCTGAAAGAGAATCTGAAATTAAAGCTTCTTTTGATTCTGTTTCAAAGAAAATTATGAGAGAACGTGTTCTAAAAGACAAAATTAGAATCGATGGAAGAACTCCATTAGATTTAAGAAATTTATCTGCAGAGATAAATATTTTGCCTAGAACTCACGGTTCAGCAGTATTTAATAGAGGTGAAACTCAAGTACTTGGTGTTACCACATTAAATATGTTGGATTTAGAACAAAAATTAGATACTTTGTCTCCTGAAACAACAAAAAGATATATGCATAACTACAACATGCCGCCATATTCAACTGGTGAAGTTGGTCGCGTAGGTACTCCAAAACGTAGAGAAATTGGACACGGTGCACTTGCTGAAAGAGCACTTGTTCCAGTACTACCTAATAGAGCTGAATTTCCTTATGCAATTCGCCAAGTTTCTGAAGCATTAGGTTCAAACGGTTCTACATCCATGGGATCAGTATGTGCATCAACCATGTCGTTGTTAAATGCAGGTGTGCCATTGAAAGCAATGGTCGCTGGAATTGCAATGGGTTTAATTTCTGATGAGGTTGATGGCAAAACCGAGTACGTAGCACTTACCGATATTCAAGGAGCTGAAGATGCATTTGGCGATATGGATTTCAAAGTTGCTGGTACAAAAGATTTTGTTACCGCACTACAACTAGATACAAAACTTGATGGTATCCCGGCAAAAGTTTTGGCGGGTGCATTAATTCAAGCAAAAGAAGCCCGCATGAAAATTCTGGATGTAATGGCGCAAGCAATTGATAAGCCAGATGACATGTCCTTATTAGCGCCACGCATTATCAGCATCAAGATTCCAGTTGATTTAATCGGAGCGGTGATTGGTCCAAAGGGCAAGATGATCAATCAAATTCAAGAGGAAACTGGCGCTGAAATCACTATCGAAGATGATGGCACCATTTATATCGGTGCTACTGAAGGAAGTGCAGCCGAGGCTGCAAAGGCGCAAATCAATGCGATTGCAAATCCTGTGCAATTAAAAGCTGGTGATAAATTCACTGGCACTGTTGTAAAACTGGCAACCTTTGGTGCATTCGTAAACTTGGTACCAAATAAAGATGGATTGCTTCATATCTCGCAGATTCGAAAAATGTTTGGTGGCAAACGAATTGAAAATCTTGAAGATGTTATGAAGGTAGGCGAAAAAGTTGAAGTAGTAATTGATGAGATCGATCCAAAAGGAAAGTACTCATTAGTTCCGGCAAATCTGCCTGAATAAATCTTCAACTAACGAAGCTAACTGATGGCGAAGACAGTTTTACCTTCCGGGGTAAGAATTGTCACCGAACGGGAAAAATCAGTTCGCTCGGCCGCTTTTGGAATTTGGGTAAATGTTGGCTCTCGCGATGAAACTTTAAAAACCGCGGGGGCTTCACATTTTTTAGAGCACTTACTTTTTAAAGGAACCAAAACTAGATCCGCACTTGAAATTTCATCATCAATTGAAGCGGTAGGTGGCGATACAAATGCCTTCACCGGTAAGGAATACACCTGTTTCTACGCCCGGGTAATTGATAAAGATTTACCACTAGCCGTAGATGTAATTTGCGATTTGATTACCTCTTCGCAGGTTAAGCCAGAGGATGTCGATGCCGAACGCAAAGTTGTTTTAGAAGAGATTGCAATGCGCGATGATGATCCCAGCGATTTGATTCACGATGTATTTTTAGAAAGTTATTTTGGAGATTCATCAGCGCTTGGTCGACCAATATTAGGTAGCGTTAAATCTATTAAAAATATGTCTCGGGAAACGGTTTTTAATTACTACCGAGAAAAGTATCAACCCAAAGATTTAGTGGTTTCGGTTGCCGGAAATATTAAACATCGCCAAGTTGTAAAGATGGTAGAAAAAGCATTGAGCAAAGATGGATTTCTAGACTCTAATTTGAAATCGAATTTGAATTTAAAGCTCGCTGACAAATCTTTATCCCGCCCTGATACTAAAAATAAAGTAGTTGGTGTCGGCAAAGTTTCTCTGCTGTATCGAAAAACCGAACAAGCACATCTGATTTATGGTGTTCCAGGTGTTGCTCGAAATGATCAACGTCGTTTTGCATTAAGTGTGCTGGCCTCAGCATTAGGTGGCGGAATGTCATCTCGCATGTTTCAAGAAATTAGAGAAAAACGGGGATTGGCTTATTCGGTTTATGCATACCCACAACAATTTGCCGGCTCGGGAGTTTTAACTTTTTATGTTGGCTGCAAACCACAAAAAGCATATGAGGTGGCTGCACTAATTCAAGAGATATTAAGTAATGTGGC
>JBJSWT010000127.1:0-1399 GCA_046086025.1 Actinomycetes bacterium
TGAATCAGGCGTTTTCGCTCAGCAGGTGTGCTAACCATTTGATTTTTCCTCAAATCCTTATCGGTTCTTTAGTCTAGGTAATTTGTAGTCGAATCCTTTAACTACAACTGCGTTTTTGGCTTGTGGGTATCACAACATAGGCTTAACTAATCATGGTTTTAGCACTTTATCGTCGATATCGCCCAGACACATTACTTTCAGTAATCGGCCAAGAACATGTAACAGAACCTTTGGCTAGAGCAATTGATTCAAATAAAGTTCATCATGCATATTTATTTAGTGGACCTCGTGGATGCGGCAAAACAAGTACTGCTCGAATTTTGGCAAGATCATTAAATTGTGAAAAAGGTCCAACTTCAACCCCATGTGGAAAATGTGAATCTTGTATTGCTTTAGCACCTGGTGGCTCTGGAAGTGTTGATGTAGTTGAAATAGATGCAGCAACTCATGGTGGAGTAGATGATGCAAGAGATTTAAGAGAACAAGTTATTTTTGTGCCTATCAAAGATAGATTCAAAATTTTTATAATTGATGAAGCCCATCAATTATCAACTGCTGCAAATAATGCAATGTTAAAAATGATTGAAGAACCCCCAAGTCACTTAAAATTTATTTTTGCAACAACTGAACCAGAAAAAATGCTAGGCACAATTAGGTCAAGAACTCATAACTATGCATTCCGATTAGTAAATAAAGAAGTACTTGCAAATCATCTTGATGAAATTTGTAAAAAAGAAGATATTAAAACAGACAAAAAAGCACTTCTAGCGATTTCTGAAGCAAGCGGTGGGAGTGTAAGGGACGCTTTAAGTTTGTTAGGACAATTTTCTGCAGGGGTAGATGAAAAAAGTTTATCAACAGAGTACGTGGAATGGCAACTTGGTTTAACTCCACTTGGAATTTTAGATGACTTAACTAATTCAATTTTGAATAAAGATTTAAGCACTTCGTTAGAAATAATAAGAAATGCAACTAATCAAGGAATTGAACCACATAGACTTTTAAGTGACTTGTTAAATCACTTAGGAACAAAAATTAGACAAGTTGAAAACTCTAAAAGCGAAGATTTTGGATTCTTAGTAAATACTGCACTAAGTATTTCAAATTCAATTTCACAATTAAAATCTTCTTCAAATCCTGAATTATCTTTAGATTTAGCAATTTCTAAACTATTCATAAACCAACCGGTAGCAAAAGTGACTCAAGAACCTAGTCATGTACAAGAAGTAAAAGTCCAAGAAAAAAAATTAGAAACAGCAAAAAAAGTAGTTAAGAAAACGACAAACAGCATTACCGATATAAAAGAAATCCAAGTTAGATGGTCAGACATTTTAGGTGAGCTTGCTAGAGCAAATCGTGTTACTTGGTTAATTTTTATGGATTCAAAACCTTTGGAATT
>JBJSWT010000128.1:0-2573 GCA_046086025.1 Actinomycetes bacterium
CACCACAAAAACCTTTATTTGACCATGTTCTTTACTCATTCGTAATAATTCTTGAGGATTCTTAATGCGACCTGAGAAAGGTCCAAGTTCTCTACCAAAAACATAGGAGATTTCTACTAAATCAACGATTTCACAAACTGGGCAAGATCTATTTGTTTTTATTCCATGAAATCTTGCAGCTCTTTTTAAATAAGTATCTGCATCACATAAATCTGTTTTTAAAACTCGACCACTTTTTAAATCTTCAACTGACGCTCTTCTTTGCAGAGAATAATTAATTACTTCTCGTGGAATTGAGGGATCTAAAATTTCGGTTTCAAATATTGCAGTCATGCCTAATATTCTAATTCAACTACTTGTTTTGCGCCCACCACTTAATTAATTCTTCTTTTGCCTTTTCTGGACCTAAAATTCCTTGATCAAGTCTTAAATCAAGTAAGAATTGATAAGCCTTACCAACAACTGGTCCTGGTTTTATATTTAATACTTTCATTATTTCTTGTCCGTCTAATTCAGGACGCATACTTTTTAATTCTTCTTCTTTAGATAATTCCACAATTCTTGCTTCTAAATCGTCGTAGGCTTTTCTTAACTTTTCAGCCTTCATAGCATTTCTAGTGGTGCAATCTGCTCTAGTTAATTTATGAAGTCTTACTAACTGATCGTTTACATCCCTT
This sequence comes from Actinomycetes bacterium, assembly GCA_046086025.1. Taxonomy (GTDB): domain Bacteria; phylum Actinomycetota; class Actinomycetes; order S36-B12; family UBA5976; genus ATZT02. Next base: position 678 of record JBJSWT010000128.1, read on the forward strand.
ACATATCTTCTAACTGCAGAATCTGTCCATTTACCTTCACCGTAACCATGAAAACGTAAATGTAATTCAATAAGTAAAACAACATTTTCAATTATTTCATTGGAATACCTTAATTTTTCTAATCTTTTTTTGGCTAAGCGAGCACCCACAACTTCGTGATGATGAAATGAAACTCTTCCTTCACCTTCAAATTTTCTTGTTTTTGGTTTTCCAATATCGTGAAGCAAAGCTGCAAGCCTTAAAACTAAATCAGGTTCAAAATTGGGTTGATGATTTTTTTCTAAATCAATAACTTGATCTAATACAGTTAAACTATGCTGATAAACATCTTTATGATGATGGTGTTCATCGATTTCAAGTTTTAAAGCTGGAAGTTCTGGTAAGAAATGTTTTGCTAAATCAGTTTCAACTAATAATTCAATTCCAACTCTAGGTTTACTTGTTAGAAGTAATTTATTAAATTCATCATTTATTCTTTCCATAGAAACAATATTTATTCGCTCTGCCAATGTTTTCATTACTTGAACTAATTTTTCTTCTGGAACTAATTCAAGTTTTGCCATAAATCTTGCAACTCTTAACATTCTTAAAGGATCTTCAGAAAAAGATATTTCTGGATCTAATGGAGTTTTTAATGTTTTACTATTTAAATCACTTAATCCGTTATAAATATCTACTAATTCAAAATTTGGTAATTTTAAAGCCATAGCATTTATCGTGAAATCTCTTCTTGCTAAATCTTCTTCTAAAGTTTTTCCAAATTCCACACTTGGTTTTCTAGAAGTATCTTCATATTGTTCTGTTCTATAAGTGGTAATTTCAAAAATGAAATCTTTTTTTCTTGCTCCAACTGTGCCGAATTTAATTCCTACATCCCAAATATCTTCTGCCCAGTTCTTTAATGTTTTTTGAATCTCTTCAGGTTTTGCATTAGTGGTTAAATCTAAATCTTTTACACTTTTTCCTAAAATGGCATCTCTAACTGGACCTCCCACAAGTGAAATTTCAAAACCTGATTTTTCAAAAAGTTGACCTACTTCAATTAGTAAATCTTTTGTTTCACCCAACGCCTCAAGAATCCGATTGGTGGCTGTTGAATTATTACCAATATTGTTCACGCTTGAAAGCCTAGAACCACGCGTTATTCCTATAGTGATGCCTCAAAGATTTGCGCGCGTCACCTATTCTTCAAGATGTGGGAAATATTAAAAAAGTAATAGTTTCTATATCTTTTCTCGTGCTTTTCTTCACTACTTTTTCAATTCCTGCTCAAGCTGAAACCAACACTGTTGAAATTCGAATCGAGATAGTTGATCCCTTTACCCCACTTCCAACTGACACCTTAAGACTTGCTGGAACCATTCGTAACAAAACTTCAGCAACGTTAACAGGCTTATCTTTACAACTTCTATTGTCTGATCCCATAACTTCACGAGTTGAATTAAATCAATCTTTTAATCAAACCACGAAAGAAAAATTAATTTCTAGAGGACAGGTTTATCAAACAAGAGATTTATTACCGGGTGCTAGTGATTCATTTTCCATTGGAATAAATGCTGCACAACTTTTTGCTAAAGGTCCTGGAGCTTATCTAATTGGTTATCAAGTAATTCAAAACAATGAAATTTTAGGTTCAAGTTTTACAGTAGTGCCATATTTACCTGACAGAAATTCTGTTAACCCAATTGGTATGACAGTTTTTTGGCCAGTTTCAAGTCCACCATTAAGAGATGGCAATGGAATTTTATTAGATGAAACAGTTCCAAATTCAATGACTGGAAATGGAAGATTAAGAAATATTTTAAATGCTGGAAGAAGTAATTCTGTTGTTTGGTTACTTGATCCTAATTTATTAGATTTAGCAGAAAAAGCATCAAAAGGTTATTTAGTTAAAAC
>JBJSWT010000129.1:0-1077 GCA_046086025.1 Actinomycetes bacterium
TTCCTGTACCACCAGTAGTTATGACTAAGTCATGTTTTTTTACTGATTTAGTAATGGCTTTTTGAATTTTTGAAATTTTATCTGGAATCAAAATAACTTCACTGCAATTTCCACCTTTTCCAGTAAGCAATTGTCTTAATAAAGAGCCTGACTCATCTTCATAAATACCTTTAAAAGCTCGATCTGAAACTGTTATTACTTGAATTTTTATATTGGTTAAATCGTTTTTCATTTAGGATTTATCCAATGGCCACTTTTGCCACCAGTTTTTTCTAATAGTTTTACTTCAGATATTTTCACACTTGGATCAACGCTTTTAATCATGTCAATTGCTGTTAAACCTGCAACTGTAACGGCTGTTAAAGCTTCCATTTCAACACCAGTTTTGTCTTCAATTTTTACATCACTTGTGATTACTAAAGTATTTTCTTTGTGTTCTATATCTATAGAAATTGCATCAATCGAAAGTGGATGACAAAGTGGAATTAATTCTGATACTTTTTTACTTGCCATGATTCCTGCTATTCGAACTGTGGCAAATAAATCACCTTTAGGTAAATTATTTTCTTTTATCAAATTTGAAACTTCATTACTAAACTCCACGACACATCTAGCTTTAGAAGTACGAATGGTTACATCCTTTTTACTCACATCAACCATGTGAGCACTACCTTCATTATTTAGATGAGAAAAATTCTTTGTCATTATTTTTTATCTTGCCATTCTTTTACTGATTGATTAATTTTTTCAACCAGTTCTTCAATTTCTTTTTTAGCTAGGTTACTTTTTCCAGCCGCATAACCTAAAAGAAATGTAGTTAAGGGAGCAACTTTTCTTTCTACATTATGTGCAACATCTCTTGTTAAATCTAATATTTTTTCTACATCTAAAACTTCATGATTAAGATCTAATTTTTTTGCTATATTTTTTATCCACGCATCTGTCATATTTCCACTTTCTCTCATAACTTTTGCAACATCTGCCCAGGTATCTAAATCCTGCACAACGTCATCTGCAACAGCTATTGGAACTAAATCCATTTTGCCCAGTATTTGTCTTAAGGAAACATTTACTCCA
>JBJSWT010000130.1:0-713 GCA_046086025.1 Actinomycetes bacterium
TGCAAAGATCATTCCCTTATTGAACGCGAAAGAGAAAACATTGTTGTTTGTCATGTTTCAAAAGATGCTCCTGCCGTAACCCGTGAACTTGAAAGAAGATTCACTATTTCAAGTGCTTGTGGGATTTGTGGCACAGATCAAATAGATGATTTAAAAAATAGAGGTTGCACTCATCTTCAAAAACCTAAATTAACTATTGAAGATTTAGCAAAACTTCCAGATTTAATGCGACAACGCCAAAACATTTTTGATAAAACAGGTGGACTTCATGCAGCAGCACTTTTTGATAATGAAGGAAATCTAAAAGTAATAAGAGAAGACGTAGGAAGACATAACGCGGTAGATAAAGTAATTGGTTGGGCATTAATGCAAGATTTAATTCCTTTAACTGGTTGGAGTTTAACGATTTCTGGTCGTGGTGGTTTTGAAATAGTTCAAAAATCAGTTGCCGCAGGAATTTCTGCGATGATTTCAGTTTCTGCACCAACTTCTTTAGCTGTAGAAACTGCAAGAGAATTCAATTTAACTCTTTTAGGATTTGCCCGTGATGGTCAAGCAACTATTTATTCTCCAGATCCAGGAATATAAATGCCGATATTTGTAGCAAAATCAACTGATAAAGAAATTGATCCAAACGAAGTTACTAAATTAGTTTTAAGTGACAAGAATGGTGCTGATGTTACTTTTGTTGGCAGAGTAAGAAATCATGATAA
>JBJSWT010000131.1:0-6292 GCA_046086025.1 Actinomycetes bacterium
GTTCATAAAGATGCCATGGTTTGGCCAATGGTTGCAGCAGGTATGAGTAATTCTGAAATTAAATTTGCTCGCGATATGGCTCCAAAATGGATGCGAAGTGATGACGAATGAGTAGACACACTTTAAGCGTTTTAGTTGAAGATCAACCTGGCGTTTTAGCAAGAACCGCAAGTTTATTTGCTAGACGTGGATTCAATATTGAATCTTTAGCAGTAGGTCCAACTGAAGCTAACGGAGTTTCTCGTATGACAATTGTGGTTAATGTTGCCGAATCTCCACTTGAACAAGTAACCAAACAACTAAACAAATTAGTAAATGTCTTAAAAATAGTTGAACTTGATAACACAGCAGCTGTGCAAAGAGAATTACTATTAGTAAAAGTTAAAGCAGATGCTCAAAATCGTTCCAGTATTTTAGAAACTGTTTCACTTTTCAGAGCAAAAGTAGTTGATGTATCAAGTGATGCCATAACTATTGAAGCCACTGGAAATCACGACAAAATCCAAGCACTCTTAAAAGTCTTGGAAGAATATGGCGTTAAAGAACTAGTTCAATCAGGCATGGTGGCAATTGGACGCGGAGCAAAATCTGCCTCTGAGCGCACATTACGCTAGTAAATAACCAACCAAAAAAAGAAAAGGAAAAACAAAGCACATGGCCGAAATGTTTTATGACAAAGATGCAGATTTAGAAATCATTAAATCTAAGAAAGTTGCAGTTATTGGTTATGGTTCACAAGGTCATGCTCACGCCCTAAATCTTCGTGATTCAGGAGTTGACGTTCGTGTTGGTTTAAAAGAAGGATCTCCAAGTAGAGCAAAAGCAGAAAAAGAAGGTTTAAGAGTTGTAACGCCTTCCCAAGCAGCTCAAGAAGCAGATGTGATTATGGTATTAGCACCAGATCATGTGCAAAGACATATTTATAAAGAATCAATTGAACCAAATTTAACAAACAATAAAGCATTGTTTTTTTCTCACGGCTTTAATATTCGTTTTGGTTACATCAAACCTCCAAAAGATGTTGATGTGTGCATGGTTGCACCTAAAGGTCCAGGACATTTAGTTCGTCGCGAATACACAAATGGTCGTGGAGTTCCGGTAATTGTGGCAGTTGAACAAAATAATTCAGGTAAAGCTTGGGAACTAGCTCTTTCTTATGCCAAATCAATTGGTGGTTTAAGAGCAGGTGGAATTAAAACAACATTTACCGAAGAAACAGAAACAGATTTATTTGGTGAACAAGCAGTACTATGCGGTGGAACCACTGCATTAGTTCAAGCAGGATTTGAAACTTTAGTTGAAGCAGGTTATCAACCAGAAGTTGCTTATTTTGAATGTTTACACGAATTAAAACTAATTGTGGATCTTATGTATGAAGGCGGAATTGCCAAAATGCGCTGGTCAGTTTCTGACACAGCAGAATATGGCGATTATGTTTCAGGTCCAAAAGTGATCAACAAGAAAACTAAGAAACGAATGAAGAAAATCTTGAAGAAAATTCAAGACGGTTCATTTGCTCAAGATTTCATTGATGATCAAGACAATGGTGCCAAGAAATTCAAAAAATTTAGAGCAAAAGGTGAGACAGCTCAAATTGAAGAAGTTGGTAAGAAATTAAGAGATCTCATGGCTTGGGTTGATAAATCCCAAGATGATTTCGCAGGTAAAGTTTCCCGCTAATTTCAAATAGCGCTTTTGGCCCATTTAATAAATAATTATTAAATGGGCCAACACACTTCTAGACATCCTAAATTAGAAAAAATCTGTGTTGCTTGTGGTCGGAAAATGACTTGGCGAAAATCTTGGGCTAAGAATTGGGATGAAGTCAAATATTGTTCTAATGCATGTAAAAAGAAAAAATCCAACAAAGTAGGCTAGTGTTATGACAAAGCCAATTGTAGTTATCGCAGAAGAATTATCACCTGCAACGATTAGTGCTTTGGGTAGTGAATTTGAAATCAAAAATTGTGATGGCACAAATAGAGATGAATTATTCAAAAATATTGAAACAGCAGATGCAATTTTAATTCGTTCAGCCACCAAATTGGATGCAGAAGCTTTAAGTCATGCAAAAAATTTAAAAGTTATTGCAAGAGCGGGTGTTGGATTAGATAACGTTGATGTCAAAGTTGCTTCAGAAAATGGAGTAATGGTAGTAAATGCTCCAACTTCAAATATTACTTCAGCAGCAGAATTAGCAATTGCTTTAATATTGGCAACTGCACGAAATGTGGTGCCAGCAAATATAACGCTAAAAAATGGTCAATGGAAAAGAAGTAAATTTACAGGTGTTGAATTATTAGATAAAACTATTGGCATTGTTGGTTTTGGAAGAATTGGAGTTTTAGTAGCTCAAAGATTATTAGGTTTTGGAGTAAACCTAATCGCATATGATCCATATGTCCAACCTGCAAAAGCTGCTCAACATAATGTAAAAATGGTTTCCCTTGATGAATTATTAGAACAAAGTGATTTCATCACAATTCATTTACCAAAAAATCCAGAAACAATCGGACTTATTGGAGAAGAGGCTTTAAGAAAAGTTAAACCAGGGGTAAGAATTATTAATGCTTCACGTGGTGGAATTTTAGATGAAAATGCTCTTTATCAAGCAATAAAAGAAAAAAGAGTTGCAGGAGCAGGTCTTGACGTGTTTTCAAAAGAGCCTTGTACAGATTCACCTCTTTTTGAATTAGAAGAAGTTGTGAGCACTCCTCATTTAGGTGCCTCAACTGATGAAGCTCAAGAAAAAGCTGGAATTGCGGTTGCAAAATCAGTTCGTTTGGCATTAAGTGGGGAACTAGTTCCAGATGCAGTAAATGTCAAAGGTGGCGCAATTGCAAAACCTGTTAGACCACTTTTACCTTTAGTAGAGAATTTAGGAAGAATTGCAGCATGTTTAGTTACTAGTTCTGTGACTCGAGTCCATGTTGAAATTAGGGGTGAAGTAGTTGAAAATGATGTCAAAATATTACAAACTTCGGCTCTTAAAGGAGTTTTAACTCAATTAGTTGATGTAGCAGTTACTTATGTAAATGCTCCAAATATTGCAACGGATCGAGGTATTGAATCTTCCATATTTACCGATAAAGATTCACCAAATTATCGAGTGCAAGCAAAAGTTGAAGTAACTACAAATGCAGCAGAACATGTTGCAGTTACTGGAACTATTTCTGGAACTTTATCTACAGTAAAATTAGTTGGTATTGATAAATACGAATTAGATGTTGCAATAAGTGATCACATGGCATTTTTAAAATATTCAGATAGACCAGGCATGCTTGGTTTAATTGGTGGAATCTTAGGTAAACACAATATAAATATTGCTAATTTGCAACTATCTCGTGAAGCAAAAGGTGGCACGGCTTTAGTTGCTTTAACTCTTGATTCAGAAATACCTCAAGAGGTTTTAAATGAAGTAGCAAAAGCTATGGATGCAAAATTTGCTCGAGTAGTTAATTTTAATTAACGACTTGCTCTATTAACAGCACTAATAATTGCTTTTAGTGAAGAAGTAACAATACTTGGATCAATTCCTACCCCAAATAAAGTTCTTGAATTTATAGAACATTCCAAATAAGCAGCAGCTTGAGCATCTCCACCAGAAGATAAAGCGTGTTCGTGGTAATCAAGCACTCGAAGTTTTATTCCTTGGGTATCTAGTGCATTACAAAAAGCAGCAATTGGACCATTGCCAACACCTTTAATTACAACTTCTTTTCCGTTATCTTTAATTGTTGCGGTTAAAGTTGTGTCGCCATCAACTGCAGAATCTTGAGCAACAGAAACTAAAGAAAATCTTCCCCATGGTTTTTGAGGGTTTGGCAGATATTCATCTTTAAATACTTCCCACATTTCATTAGGTGTAACTTCGCCACCTTCAGTATCAGTTACTTTTTGAATCACTTGAGAAAATTCAATTTGTAATTTTCTAGGTAAATCAAGTTGGTGTTCTGTCTTCATAATGTAGGCAACTCCACCTTTTCCAGATTGAGAGTTAACTCTAATAACTGCTTCATAAGTTCTTCCTACATCTTTTGGATCAATTGGAAGATAGGGAACTTGCCATTTAAAATTATCTATTTCTACATTGTTTTGATCAGCGTCTTTTTGTAAAGCTTTTAATCCCTTATTGATTGCATCTTGATGAGATCCTGAAAAAGCAGTAAATACTAAATCTCCACCATATGGATGTCTTTCATTTACAGGTAATTGATTGCAATACTCAACAGTTCGTTTTATTTCATCAATATCACTGAAATCAATTTGAGGATCAATTCCTTGGCTAAAAAGATTTAAACCTAGTGTTACTAAACAAACGTTTCCAGTTCTTTCACCATTTCCAAATAAACAACCTTCAATACGATCAGCACCTGCCAAATAACCTAATTCAGCTGCTGCCACTGCAGTTCCGCGATCATTATGAGGATGAAGAGAAAGAATTACTGCTTCTCTATTGTTGAGATTTCTATTCATCCATTCAATTGAATCTGCATAAACATTTGGTGAAGCCATTTCAACTGTGGCTGGAAGATTAATTATTGTGGGACGTTCTTTTGTTGGTTGCCATACATCATTAACTGCATTACACACTTCTGCCGCATATTCCAATTCAGTTCCGGTGAAAGATTCTGGGGAATATTCAAAAAATATTTCGGTATCACCCATTTGTTCTGCATATTTAGCAACTAATCGAGCACCATTTACTGCTATATCTTTTATGCCATCTTTATCTAAATCAAAAACTACTCTTCGTTGCAAAGTTGAAGTTGAGTTATAAACATGCACAATTGCTTGTTTAGCTCCTTCTAAAGATTCATAGGTTCTCTCAATTAAGTGTTCGCGAGCTTGAGTTAAAACTTGAATTACTACATCATCTGGAATTAGGTCTTCTTTAATTAATTGCCTTACGAAATCAAAATCGGTTTGACTTGCTGCAGGAAATCCAACTTCTATTTCTTTATAGCCCATTTTCACTAGTAATTCGAACATTTTCTTTTTTCGAGAAGGAGTCATCGGATCAATAAGAGCTTGGTTTCCATCCCTTAGATCCACAGCACACCAACGTGGGGCTTTTGTGATTTTTTTATTTGGCCAAGTTCTGTTATTCAAATCAATTGCGGAGAAACTTTCATAACGATGAAACTTCATCGGTGAAGGTTTTTGATTGTTATTTTTCATTTTTACTTCTTACCTCTTTAGTGGCTAGTCGGAAAAAATCTTTTGCGACCAGCAAATGACTAACTCCCGCAGCGAGGAGGCCAGTCGTTAGGCCTCGCTGCGGCTATGAAGTAGTAAGCAACGAATCATTATTAGTAAAGGGTAGCAGGAGATAAAAAAGTAGTGCAGCCCTACGCTTGTATTTATTATGTCTTCCTTTCGAATTGCTTTAATTCCAGGTGATGGAATTGGTTCTGAAGTAGTTAATGAAGCATGCAAAGTTTTGGATGCAACTGGTGTAAAACTTGAAAAACAAACTTATGATTTAGGCGCAAGTCGTTATTTAAAGACTGGTGAAACCCTGCCAGATTCAGTTGTTGATGAATTAAGAAAATTTGATGCAATTTTGCTAGGAGCAGTAGGAGATCCAAAAGTAGCTCCAGGAATTTTGGAGCGAGGACTTTTATTAAAACTTAGATTTGTACTTGATCACTATGTAAATTTAAGACCAGTAAAACTTTTTCCAGGTGTAACTACTCCTTTAGCTGGCAAAACCACAAAAGATATTGACATGGTTGTAGTTAGAGAAGGAACAGAGGGCGCTTATGTTGGCTCAGGTGGTGTGTTAAGGAAAAACACCAAGGACGAAGTTGCAACAGAGGAATCATTAAATACTGCAAAAGGAGCAGAACGAGTAATTCGTGATGCTTTTAATAGAGCGCAAAAAAGAAGAAAACATTTAACGCTAGTTCATAAAGCAAATGTTTTAGTATTTGCTGGAGATTTATGGAAAAGAACTTTTGAAAAAGTTTCTAAAGAATTTCCTGAAGTTAAAACTGACTATCAACACGTAGATGCAGCCTCAATGTTTTTTGTTACAAATCCTGAAAAATTTGATGTTGTAGTAACAGATAATTTATTTGGAGATATCTTGACTGATATTGGAGCAGCTATTGCTGGAGGTATTGGACTTGCTGCAAGTGGCAACATAAATCCTGAAAAAACTACGCCATCAATGTTTGAACCAGTTCATGGTTCAGCACCTGATATTGCAGGAAAATCAATTGCAGATCCAACTGCTGCAATCATGAGTGCATCAATGATGTTGTCACACCTTGGACAAGATTTGTTG
>JBJSWT010000132.1:0-8798 GCA_046086025.1 Actinomycetes bacterium
TATCGAAATGCGTGGCAAGCAAAATTATGTGGAAGTTTATGACTTACTTCATCCTTTAGATCCGATGATTGAACCAAGACCATTAAGGACAACAGGCTTTTATCCAAGACAAAAATCTTTAGGTGGCTACTTCCTTGAAGCAGCTGGTTATGAAAGACCTCAATGGTATGAATCAAATAAGAAATTAGTTTCTAAATTTAAATCGCCAAAGAGAAATTCGTGGGCATCTAAACACTGGTCACCAATTATTGGAGCAGAAGCTCAATATGTAAGAAAAAATGTTGGTTTGTTTGATATCACTTCTCTAAAAAGAATTGAAGTTTCAGGCAAAGGTGCCTTGAAATTCTTAGAAAAAATGACAACAGGAAAATTAGATAAAGCAGTTGGTTCAATTACTTATTGCTTGATGCTTACTGAAAATGCAGGAATTCTAAGTGACATTACTGTTGCCCGAATTGAAGAAAATCAATTTATTCTTGGGGCAAACGGAAATGTTGATTTAGTTAGATTAAAAAATGCTGCACCAGATGATGTGTTTGTAAAAGATATAACAAGTGGAACTATTGGTTTAGGTTTATTTGGACCAAAAGCAAGATTGTTGGCCCAAAGTATTTGTGAAGATGATTTATCAAATGAATCATTGGGTTATTTCAAAGCTAAAAAAACATATCTTGGACAAGTTCCTGTAACACTTTGGAGACTTTCTTATGTGGGTGAACTTGGTTTTGAAATTTATGCTGAAGCCGATATGGCATTAAAACTTTGGGATACATTATTTAGCGCTGGAAAGAAATTTAGTTTAATTCCTGCAGGACGTGGTGCATTTAATTCCATGAGATTAGAAAAAGGCTATAGATCTTATGGTGCTGAAATGACTAGTGAACATAATCCTTATGAAGCAGGACTTTCATTTGCAGTAAGAAAAACTGGTGGATTTATAGGTGACCTTGCTTATGAAAAAATTAATCCAGAGCAAATAAAGAAAAAACTTTGTTGCTTAGTGATTAAAAATGATTTTGATGTTGTGATGGGCAAAGAACCAGTATTAGTTGACAATAAAGTTGTTGGTTACACAACTTCTGCCTATTTCGGCCACACAATTGGTTCTCCCCTTGCTTATGCCTGGCTTCCAATTGAAGCAAGTGCAATTGGTACGAAGGTAGAAATTCAGTATTTTGATAAAAAAGTTAAAGCAGTTGTGGGTAATGATCCTCAATTTGATCCACAAATGACAAGGCTAAAGTCTTAAATATGACAATGAAAAGACGTCACACTGCATTATTGCCTGAACATCCTGATTTTTTGTGGAAAAATCCATCACCAAAAAAATCTTATGATGCAATCATTATCGGTGCCGGTGGTCATGGACTTGCAACTGCATTTTATTTAGCAAAAAATTTTGGCATTACAAACACTGCAGTTTTAGAAAAAGGCTGGCTTGCTGGTGGAAATATGGGCAGAAACACCACCATTATTCGTTCTAATTATTTGTGGGATGAAAGTGCTGGAATTTATGAACATTCTCTAAAACTTTGGGAAAACCTTGAAGAAGAAGTTGGTTACGAAATGTTTTTTGACCAACGAGGTGTCATGACTTTAGCTCATAGTGTTAGTGATTTAAGAAGTAAAAGAAGAAATTATTATTCAAATTCAATGAATAATATTGATTCGCAATGGTTAACCCCTGAAGAAGTTAAAAAAATTGCACCAATTGTAAATATTTCTCCTGATGTTAGATATCCAGTTTTAGGTGCAACGTATCAACCAAGAGGCGGAATTGCTAAACACGACTGGGTTGCATGGGGATATGCCAAAGCTGCAAGTGATCTGGGTGTGGACATTATTCAAGGTTGCGAAGTTACGGGTTTTAAAAAAGTTAATAACAAAGTAGTTGGTGTAGAAACAAATCAAGGTTTTATAAGTTGTGAAAAAGTTGGAATGGTTGCTGCAGGTCACACTTCTGTTTTGGCAAACTTAGCTGGATTTAGAGTTCCTCTTCAAAGTAGACCTTTACAAGCACTAGTTTCAGAATTATTAGAACAAGTTCTAGACACTGTAATTATGAGTGGTGCTGTGCATGTTTATGTAAGCCAAGCCCATAAAGGTGAATTAGTGATGGGTGCAGGAACTGATGCTTATAATTCCTATGCCCAACGTGGTGGTTTTCATGTTATTGAACATCAATTAGCTGCTGCTCTTGAATTATTTCCAATATTTTCAAGAGCTCATCTTTTAAGAACTTGGGGCGGAATTGTTGACATTGCACCTGATGCTTCTCCAATAATTGGTCTAACTCCAGTTGAAAATTTATTTATTAATTGCGGTTGGGGAACTGGTGGATTTAAAGCAACTCCAGGTTCTGGCTGGGTAATGGCAGAAACTATGGCAAAAAATTCAGCGCATGAACTTGCTAAACCATATTCTCTGGATCGTTTTGTAACAGGTCATTTAATTGATGAACATGGAGCAGCTGGTGTTGCGCATTAGGAAAAATTTATGTTGCTAATTAATTGCCCATGGTGTGGATCTCGTGATGAAACAGAATTTCATTATGGAAGTCAAGCTCATATTGGTTATCCAGAAAATCCTGAAAATTTAACTGATCAACAATGGGCTGAATACATTTTTTTTAGAGACAATCCCAAAGGTTGGTTTGCTGAAAGATGGTTTCATTCCGCAGGTTGTCGAAAGTGGTTCAACATTTGGAGAAACACTTTGACTCACGAATTTGGTCCAACTTATAAACCTTTTACTAAGCAACCTAGTAGGCCCAAATGAGTAGTGTTCAATTCGTTTTTGATAACAAGACTTACCATGGAAATAAAGGTGAACCATTATCTGCTGCCCTTTTAAGAAATCATATAAAAGTTGTTACAGAAAGTTCTTACTTATTTAGACCTCGAGGTGTTTTTGGACTTGGTTATGAAGAGCCAAATGCTTTAGTTCAAATCGATTCTGGAAGTGGCGAACCAATGGTTCCTTCCACAAAAATTGAATTAGTTGATGGGTTAGAAGTAAGAAGTCTTGCAGGAGTTGGTGATTTACCGACCAGAAAAGATGAAGCACGTTACGACAAAAAATATAAGCATGTTGACGTATTAATTATTGGCGCTGGTCTTTCTGGTTTGAAAGCGTTGGAAAAGTATTCCAAAAATAATAAAAAAGTAATGATTATTGATGACCAACCTTCTGTCGGTGGTTTTATTGGTGATTTGAATCAAAACATTCCTACTAAATTACTAAACTGCTTAAAACAAAAAAATGTAATTCATTTACAACGAACCACAGCTATTGGACTTTATGATCAAAATTATGTTGTTGCTGTGGAAAGAAGAACAGATCATTTAAATTCAAAAATTGATAAAAATACTGCAAGAATCAGAACTTGGCACATAAGAGCAAAAGAAATAGTTCTTGCCACAGGTGCGATGCAAAGAGTTTTAGTATTTCCTAATAACGATAGACCTGGAATCTTGCTCTCTCACGCTGCTGCGACTTATTTAGATAAATATAGAGTTGGAACTTTTAAGAATGCCGTAGTTTTCACCGTTGATGATTATGGATATGAAGATGCCTTAAGAATAAATAAAACAGGCACCAAAGTTAAAGCCATCGTTGATGTTAGGCAAAAAATTTCAAAAACATTAGAACAAAAAATTAAGAAAGCTAACATTGAATTAATTCTTGGTTCAAAAATAATTGATACTAAAGCTGATTTTAATGGATGTTTAAATACTGTAGTAGTTAAAACAGAGAATGAAATTCGAGAAATTGATGCTGATCTTTTGGCGATATCAGGTGGATGGACTCCAACAGTTCATCTAGCAACATTTTTAAACCTTAAACCAATTTGGGAAGAAAACATACAAGCTTTCAAAATGCCAAAACTTCCAAAAGGTTTAACAGCTACTGGTTGGGCTAACGGTGAATTTGAAAAAGTTGAAAATAAAACTGCCTTATATTTTGGAGAATTAAATCTTAATCAAGATGAGATTTCTTTTGTTGATTTGCAAAGAGATGCAACTTTAAGAGACTTAAAACGTGCTGTAGGTGCAGGATTGAGTTCCATCGAACATATTAAAAGATATACAACAATTGGAACCGCTCATGATCAAGGAAAAACAAGTGGAACTACCACTATGGGATTACTCAGTGAACTAATTAATAAAAAACCATATGAAGTTGGAACTCTAACTTTTAGACCACCTTATGTAACATTTCCATTTTCTGCTTTTGCGGGAAGAGAACTTGGAATATTAACTGACCCAATAAGAACAACTCCTATTCATGATGAGCATCTAAAAAACAATGCTCCAATGGAAGATGTTGGCCAATGGAAAAGACCATGGTATTTCCCACTAGAAAAAGAAAATATGCACGAAGCAGTTTTAAGAGAATGTAAAGCTGCCAGAAATGATGTGGCAATCATGGATGCCTCCACATTAGGAAAAATTGATATACAAGGTCCAGATGCTGCAATATTTTTAGATCGAATTTATACAAACATGTTTTCAAATCTAAAAATTGGTGCAAGCCGCTATGGTCTTATGTGTGGAGTAGATGGAATGGTTTTTGATGATGGAGTTACAACCAGATTAAGTGAAAATAGATTTCTCATGACCACCACAACAAGTGGTGCTGCCAAAGTTTTAGATTGGTTAGAAGAGTGGCTTCAAACCGAATGGCCAGACTTAAATGTATTTTGCACTTCAGTTACAGAGCATTGGGCAACAATTGCTTTAGTAGGACCTAAATCTAGAAACTTAATTAAGAAACTAGCTCCCGAACTAGATGTTTCAAATGAAAATTTTGCGTTCATGGAAAACAAGCATGCAAAAGTTGCAGGAATACCATCAAGAATTGCAAGAATTTCATTCTCAGGTGAATTAGCCTATGAAATCAATATTGAATCTTGGTATGCCAAAGAACTTTGGAAAGAAATATTTAAACAAGGAAAAGAATTTAATCTCACACCTTATGGCACAGAAACTATGCACGTTTTAAGAGCTGAAAAAGGATTTGTCATAGTAGGTCAAGAAACCGATGGAACTCAAACTCCACAAGATTTAGGTATGGATTGGATAGTTTCTAAGAAAAAAGATTTCATCGGTAAAAGATCATTTAGAAGATCAGACACGGCAAAATCTGATCGCCATCATTTGGTAGGACTACTTCCACTAGATAAATCTAGATTATTACCTGAAGGTTCTTACATTATAAATAAAGATACCTTCAAAAATAATTCAAAAAATTCACATATCGGTTATGTAACAAGTTCCTATACATCTGATGTATTACAAAGAACTTTTGCCTTAGCCATGGTTGCAAATGGTAGAAATCAAATGGGACAAATTGTTGAAGTCCCAATCGGAAATGATTTAATTCAAGCAGAAATTGTTGATTCTATATTTTACGATAAAGAAAATAGGCGTCGAGATGGCTAATTTAAATAAATTAATGAATAGTCCTTTAAATGGTTCAACTTTTGGAGATAGAAAAAGTATTTTTATAAAAGAAAAACCATATGCCACAACTCTTGATATAAGAGTAAAACCAAAAAGTAAATCACAAAAAATAATTGAAAATACTCTTAAAATTAAGCTTCCCTTAACTGTTGGACAAACTTTTAAAAATTCAAAATTCACCGTTTTAACACTTGGTCCAGACTGGTGGCTTATTGTAGGCGCCAATTTAGATCATGAAACATTATTGAGAAATAAATTAAAAAATGAATTTGCTTCAATCGTTGATGTATCTGCTCAAAGAATTTTTATTGAAGTAAGTGGAAAGTATGCAAAAGAAGTATTAGAACATGGTTGGGAACTAAACCTTGATCAAGATGTCTTTAAGCCTGGAACGTGTGCTCAGTCTGTGATTGCCAGATCTCCAGCAATTTTGTATCACGGTCCAATTAATACTTACCATTTATATGTCAGATCTTCATTTTCCCAACATTTATGGAATTTTTTAACAGATGCATCAACTGAATATTTAAACCAATAGACTAGGAGAGACATTTATGACTGCAATAATTTTAGATGGTAAAAAAACTGCTGAAAAAATTAAATCTCAATTGGCAAAACGTGTTGAAGTTTCAAAAACAAAAGGTGTAACTCCTGGTCTTGGCACAATTTTGGTTGGTGATGATCCTGGATCTCACGCATATGTTGGAGGAAAACATAAAGACTGCTCTGAGGTTGGAATTTCATCTATAAGAGTTGATTTGCCAGCAACTGCTTCACAAGAAGATGTCATGAAGGCTATTGAGAAACTTAATAGTGACTCAAATTGCACAGGTTATATTGTGCAACTTCCTTTACCTAAAGGATTAAATGCAAATAAAGCACTAGAAGCTATGGATCCAAAAAAAGATGCAGATGGTTTACATCCAGTTAATTTAGGAAGATTAGTACTTGGACAAGATGCACCACTTCCCTGCACACCTAGAGGAATCGTTGAATTATTACGCGAATATCAAGTGCCAATAGATGGAGCAGAAGTTGTAGTTGTGGGTCGTGGCATAACTGTTGGAAGACCAATTGGATTACTACTCACCAGAAAATCTGAAAATGCAACAGTAACTTTGTGTCATACAGGAACAAAAGATTTAATTAGGTACACAAAAAATGCAGACATTATTGTTGCAGCAGCAGGTGTTGCTCATTTAATAAAACCAGACATGATTAAAAAAGGTGCCGCGCTATTAGATGTTGGAATTACTAGAACTGATAAAGGATTAGTTGGAGATATTGATCCAGAAGTTAAATCTGTTGCAGGATTTTTTGCCCCAATGCCAGGTGGCACAGGTCCCATGACTCGCGCCATGCTTTTAGCAAATGTGGTTGATGAAGCTGAAAGATCAATTAAATGAAAAAGGAATACGACTACATAATTGTCGGAGGCGGTTCTGCCGGATCTGTATTAGCAAATCGTTTATCTGAAAATCCAAATAATGAAGTACTAGTTTTGGAAGCAGGTAGACCTGATTATTGGTGGGATGTTTATGTCCACATGCCTGCAGCACTTACTTTCCCAATAGGTAACAGATTTTATGACTGGAAATATCAATCTGAACCAGAAGAATTTATGAATAACAGAAGGGTTTATCACGGCCGCGGAAAAATTCTAGGCGGATCTGGATCTATCAACGGCATGATTTTTCAACGCGGAAATCCTATGGATTATGAAAGATGGGCAAAAGATAAAGGTTTAGAAAATTGGGATTTTGCACATTGTCTTCCCTACTTTAAAAAAATGGAAAACTCAATTCATGTTTCAGATCCAGTTTTTAGAGGACATTCTGGACCACTTGAATTAGAGAAAGGTCCTGCAAAAAATCCTTTATTCAAAGCATTTTTTGAATCATGTGTACAAGCTGGATTTAATTTAACTGATGACGTAAATGGATATCGTCAAGAAGGTTTTGGTCCTTTTGATAGAAATGTTAGAAAAGGAAGAAGACTATCTTCAGCAAGAGCTTATATTCATCCTGTAAAAAGTAGAAAAAATTTAACCATTAAAACTCGAGCCATGGTTGAAAAGGTAGTTTTTGAAGGAAATAAAGCTGTAGGAGTTGAAGTAACCTTTAGAAAACTTTTGTCAAGAAAAAAAGAGTTTATTAAGGGTAAAGAAATAATTCTTTGCGGTGGAGCAATAAATACTCCTCAAATTTTACAACTTTCAGGAATTGGAGATGAAAAACATTTAAGAAGTTTAAATATTCCAGTTGTTAAGAATCTTCCAGGTGTGGGGCAAAATTTACAAGATCACCTAGAAGTTTATGTTCAATACTCATGTAAAAAACCTGTATCTTTGCAACCTAATTTACAACTATGGCGAAGACCATTTATAGGTGCTGCTTGGCTATTTTTTAGAAAAGGACCAGGTGCATCAAATCATTTTGAAGGTGGAGGTTTTGCCAGAAGTAATGAAGATGTTTTGTATCCAAACTTAATGTTTCACTTCTTACCTATAGCTGTTCGTTATGACGGAACTGTTACAGCTAAAGGTCATGGATATCAAATACATATTGGACCAATGTATTCAGATGCAAGAGGTTTTGTAAAAATAAAAAGTAACAACCCATATGAAAAACCATCAATAAAATTTAACTATTTATCAACAAATCAAGACAAGAGAGAATGGGTTGAAGCAATTCAAATTGCAAGAAAAATCTTGACTCAAAAAGGTATGGATGAATTTAATGGTGGTGAAATTTCACCTGGTCCAAGTGTTTCAACTCCTGATGAAATCTTGAAGTGGGTTGCCAAAGATGGAGAGACTGCATATCACCCATCTTGTACAGCCAAAATGGGAACAGATGAAATGTCTGTAGTTGATCCAAATTCTATGAAAGTTCACGGAGTTGAAGGATTAAGAGTTGTTGATGCTTCAGTCTTTCCATATGTGACAAATGCAAATATTTATGCCCCAGTAATGATGGTTGCAGAAAAAGCAGCAGATTTAATTTTAAACAAAAAACCTTTGGAACCAGAATTTGCCAAATGGTATAAACATGGTGAATCTAATTAGTAATTAAGTTTTCTCCTGGTTTATATTCTTTTCTGCCATTTTTAGTCAAGACCCACACAGATTGTCTGCCTTTTACTTTCCAATTATGACCATCACCCACTAAAGCTGTTTCTTCATCGATTCCGAGTAATGTCACATGCTCTGGAGTGTTAAGTAAGTATCTAGTTAGTAGATCTGGAATCCATCCAAGCATTCGATCAAAATGAGGTATAACTCTTAAATGTGGAAGTAATCCTAAACCTTTTACGTGTTGATCTTTTCTATTT
>JBJSWT010000133.1:0-13057 GCA_046086025.1 Actinomycetes bacterium
AGCAAAAGTAGTTGCAGGAGTTGGAAGTAATGACACTGCGCACACAGTTGGACTTGCAAAAGATGCTGCAAAACTTGGTGCACACGGTGTATTAGTTGTTACTCCTTATTACAACAAACCAACTCAAGCTGGAGTTTATGCACATTTTAAAACCGTTGCAGATGCAACAGATCTTCCGTTAATGATGTATGACATTCCTGGAAGAGCAGGAATTCCTATCGAAACAGAAACTTTACTGCGCTTAAGCGAGCATCCAAAGATTGTGGCAAACAAAGATGCTAAAAATAATCTTGAATCAGCATCAAAGGTAATTAAAGAAACAGATTTAGCTTGGTATTCAGGTGAAGATGCTCTAAATCTTCCCCTTCTTTCAATAGGAGCCGTTGGTTTTGTCAGTGTATGTGGACATTTAATTGCAGATCGTTTAAAAGAAATGGCAGAAGCTTTTTTTAATAATAACTTTTCTAAAGCATTAGAAATACATCAAAATCTTTTACCAATTTATACAGGTGTAATGAGTCGAATGCCAGGAGTTATGTCTATTAAAGCTGCATTAAGACTAAAAGGATTACCGGCAGGCGCAGCCCGTTTGCCACTCGTCGATGCTGACGAAAAACAAATCGAACAATTAAGAGCAGATTTGCTCGCGGGAGGCTTAAAGATTTGACGTTAACTCATCATGAGTTTCCGTTGCCAGAAAAACTAGCGCCGGAAACTCTACGTGTCGTTGCCTTAGGTGGCATCGGTGAAATTGGTCGAAACATGACTGTTTTGCAAGTTGAAAAAGATATTTTAATTGTTGATATTGGTGTACTTTTTCCTGAAGAAAATCAACCTGGTGTTGATTTAATTTTGCCTGACTTTGAATACTTAAGAGACAAGTTAGAAAAAGTTAAAGCAATTGTTTTAACGCATGCCCATGAAGATCATATTGGGGGAGTTCCTTATTTTTTAAGAGAAGCTCCACAAGTTCCAATCTATGGATCCAAATTAACTTTGGCATTTTTAGCAGAAAAACTTAAAGAACATCGAATTAAAGCTGATTTAAGACAAGTTAAAGAAGGTGATGTTGAAAAAATAGGTGAATTCGAAGTCACTTTTATTGCTGTTAATCATTCAATTCCTGATGCATTAGCTTTATCTGTTAAAACAAAAGCTGGAAATTTGATTCACACCGGGGATTTTAAAATGGATCAATTGCCTCTTGATGGTCGAATTACTGATTTAAATGCATTTGCAAAACTTGGTAATCAAGGTGTTGATTTAGCTTTGGTGGATTCCACAAATGCTGAAATTCCAGGTTTTATTGCTCACGAAAAGGATTTAGCACCAGTAATTGAATCAATTGTTTCAAGAGCACCCAGAAGAGTAATTGTGGCAAGTTTTGCATCCCATGTTCACAGAGTTCAACAAATAATTGATGCCGCACATTTAAATAAGCGAAAGATAATTTTTGTGGGACGATCCATGATTAAAAATATGGGTATTGCTAGAGATTTAGGTTATTTAAAAATTCCTGCCAATGCCACAATTGAACTTGATGAAATTGATCAATATGCAGATGATGAAATAGTTTTAATCACAACAGGTTCCCAAGGAGAACCAATGTCTGCACTTTCTCGTATGGCTGGCCTTGATCACAAAATTAGAATAAGTGATGGAGATACCGTTATTTTGGCTTCTTCATTAATTCCTGGAAATGAAAATTCTGTAAATAAAGTAATAAATGGATTGACTAAACAAGGTGCGAATGTAGTTCATTCAGGTAACGCTAAAGTTCACGTTTCAGGCCATGCGGCAAGTGGTGAACTACTTTATTTTTACAACATTTTAAAACCAAGAAATGTTATGCCCATACATGGTGAACCTAGACATTTAGCAGCTAATGCGTCTTTAGCAATTAAGACAGGTGTTAATAAAGAAAACGTGGTCATAACTGCAGATGGTGTAGTAGTTGATTTAAAGAATAGAAAAGCTAAAATTGTGGGTTCCATTCCTTGCGGATTTGTTTTTGTCGATGGCTCAAGTGTTGGTGGAGTTGCGGAAGATTCATTAAAAGATAGAAAAATTTTAGGTGAAGAAGGATTTATTTCCGTAGTTGTAGTTGTAGATTCTGTAGAAAATAAAGTTGTAGCTGGACCTGAGATTCATGCTCGAGGTTTCTCTGAAAATGATGAAGTCTTTGATGAAGTAATTCCATTAATAAAAACAAACCTAGAAGAAGCTTTGAATGATAATGTCTATGACATTAACCAACTGCAAAAAGTTGTAAGAAGAACTACCGGTAAATGGGTAAGTGATCATCACCGAAGAAGACCAATGATCATTCCTGTTGTCGTTGAAGCATAAAAAGGAGAATAAATGAGTGAAGAAAAAGTTAAGATAACTGTGAAACCAAATGGTTCAATTCGAGTTGAAGGTAACTTTGAACTTAATTACACAAAAGCTGGAGCACAAGAAGTAACCACCGAACAAGTCCAAGGTTCAAAGTCTCTTTGTCGTTGTGGTCATTCCAAAGAAAAACCATTTTGTGATGGTTCACATCGAGATGCAGGTTTTCAAGGTTAATTTGGTGCTTAAGTGACGACACGCACTAAAAGTCACTTCTGATACGCAAGTTTCTGGTGTTTCTCGAGGGTAACCTCTATTTATGGCTACAAGTACGCCGGCTCGTTCGCGTGCCCAAAATAAAAAAACTAGAAGTGCAAAAGCTTCTAGTGGATTACTCCTTTTAATTGGACGTTTACTTTCACTTATCTCAATTGCTTGGAATGTTTTAGCTAAAGTTTTTGGTGCATTAATTAGAGCTGTTGGTCATGGTGCTTCTGAAATTGATCCTAAACAAAGAAGAGACGGACTTGGTTTAGTTTTACTAGCTTTATCAATAATTATTGCTGCCCAAAGTTGGTTTGGTACTCAAACTGTCATTACCAATTACTCAAAACTTATAGTTGGTGGTTTCTTGGGTGCTTTGACAATATTTTTACCAGTGGTTCTTATTTTTGGGGCGTGGCAAACATTTAGAAATCCTGCGAAAAAAGGTGAAGGACCAAGAATTGCGATTGGTGTTTCTGCTGTATTAATTAGTGTTTCTGGTTTGTGGCATTTATTTAAAGGTTTACCTAATCCTGGTGATGGTGTTGAAGCGATGCAATCTGGTGCTGGTTGGTTGGGTTGGTTAGTTGCCACACCCATAACAGGATTAACAAATGGACTAATTGCTTCACTTTTACTTTTACTCTTTGGTTTTTTTGGGCTTTTGATAACCACTAAAACTCCAGTCACAACAGTTTTTCAAAAAATAAAATTAATCTTTTCTAAGTTATTTATGAAAAAAGATAAAGAAGAAATAGATGATTTAGATCAAGAATTAGATGCCTTCACAGCTACTGATTATGACGAAGAACTTATCGAGGAAGACATAATTGAATCTGAATTTGAAGAAGAACCTACTAAAAAAGGCAACGTCTTAACTCGTTGGTTAAGTAAATGGCAAGCAAAAGATGTAGATGAAGATTTAGAAACTTTAGTTGATGATGAACCATTTGCTGCTTCTCCTGTAATTCAAGAAAATCAAATAATTGAGGATATGGATTCCACTCAACCAATTTCGGTGCTATCTGAAATTGATTCCACTCAACCAATTCAAAAATTAAATTCAGCCACTACTTCAGAAAATAAACCAACTACTAAACCAGTTGTTAAACAAATGGCGTTAAAAGCAGATAAAAGTTACAAATTACCACCTTCTGCAAGTTTAAAACCGGGTCCAACTCCTAAATTAAAAAGTAAAGTAAACGATGGAGTTGTGGAATCTTTAACAAAAGTATTTTCACAATTTGATATCGATGCCACCGTTACAGGTTTTTCAAGAGGACCAACAGTTACAAGATATGAGGTAGAACTTGGCCCAGCTGTAAAAGTTGAAAGAGTAACAGCATTAAGTAAAAATATTGCTTATGCTGTAGCTAGTGCTGATGTAAGAATTCTTTCACCAATTCCTGGAAAATCTGCAATTGGTGTTGAAATTCCAAACTCTGATAGAGAGTTAGTGGCATTATCAGATTTATTAAATTCCAATGTTGCTTATGAAGAAAAGCATCCATTAGTTGTTGGACTTGGCAAAGATGTTGAAGGATTAGTAATTTGTGCAAATCTTGCCAAGATGCCGCATATGTTAATAGCGGGTGCTACTGGAGCTGGTAAGTCTTCTTGCATTAATTCTTTAGTAACTTCTATTTTGATGCGTTCAACTCCAAATGAAGTAAGAATGATTTTGATTGATCCCAAGAGAGTTGAATTAGCCGCCTATGCAGGTGTGCCACATTTGATTACCCCAATTGTGACAAATCCTCAAAAGGCAGCAGAAGTTTTGCAATGGGTTGTAAAAGAAATGGAAGTTAGATATGACGCATTACATGCACATGGTTTTAGACACATTGATGATTACAACAAAGCTGTAAAAGCTGGAAAAGTAAATCCAATTGGTGATAATGATTCAATTGATCCTTATCCTTATTTATTAGTGGTAGTTGATGAATTAGCAGATTTAATGATGGTTGCACCAAGAGATGTTGAAGATGCGGTTGTAAGAATTACTCAATTAGCAAGAGCTGCAGGAATTCATTTAGTTATTGCCACACAAAGACCAAGTGTTGATGTGGTAACAGGTTTAATCAAAGCAAATGTGCCAAGTCGTTTAGCTTTTGCAACTGCAAGCTTGGCAGATTCTCGGGTTATTTTGGATCAACCAGGTGCAGAAAAATTAGTTGGCCAAGGAGATGGCTTGTTCTTGCCAATGGGGGCATCAAAACCAACCAGAATTCAAGGCGCTTTTGTTTCAGAAAGTGAAATTAGAACCATAGTTTCTCATTGGACAAATCAAGGTGAACCTGAATATCGAGATGATGTTTTACAAGTTCAACAAATGAAATCAAGTATTGAAAATGATATTGGCGATGACCTTGATTTATTACTTGCTGCTACTGAATTAGTTGTTTCAACTCAATTAGGTTCAACTTCAATGTTGCAAAGAAAATTAAGAGTTGGATTTGCTAAAGCTGGTCGACTAATTGATTTGATGGAAGATCGAGGAATCGTAGGTCCAAGCGAGGGGTCTAGAGCTAGGGAGGTTTTGATAAAACCTGAACAATTAGTCCAAACTTTAGCCATGTTACGAGGGGAAATAGCCAGTTAAAATCCGGAATTTACAATCCAAATCCGGGCAGGCTATCCTTAAAAGACAACTTAATTCCTAGTTTTTCAATTTCTCTGGCGAGTAAATTAAAGAAGAAAAATTATGAATTACTTTCTCTTTAAGAAGGTGATTAAATGCAAGATTCAATTGGGCAACGTTTACGTTATGCGCGAGAGAGTAAAGGTTTAACACTTTCTGAAGTTTCTACAAAAATTAGAGTTAGAGAATCACTTTTAAAATTAATTGAGAAAGATGATTTTGCAAAAGTTGGTGCCGATGTTTATGTACGAGGGCATATTCGTGCCATGGCTACCTACTTAGATTTAGATGTTAATGAATTGATGTCTTTATATCCAAAAACATCTGAAGATAATCCGGACCCGGAATTTCCGGTTGAAAATATTGAAACTCAGTCTCAAGAAAGTACTCTGTCAAATACAGCAACTTTAGAATTGAGTGGCAGATTTTTTAATCCAGTTGAAAAAGTAAAAATAAAATCTGGAACTAATTGGACAGTTGTTATGGCAGGTACTTTAGCTGTCATAACTTTGATATCCCTTGGTTCAGTAATTGTTTCCACAATAAATTCACCTACAACTGAAGTAGTTTCAGAAGAAACAATTATCACACCTTCACCAGAAGTAACAACCAATAAATCAGAAAATGAAAATTTAACTGCAGCAGTTCCAGCTCCTGGAGTAGATGTATTGATCCAAGCAAATGGAGCAAGTAGTTGGGTAAGAGCTACAGATATTAATGACGTTGAATTATTTGAAGGAATTATTAGAGACGGTCAAGAAAAAAGAGTTGGAAGTGTTGAAGGAGTAAAACTTTTACTAGGAAATGCAGGAGCACTTAATTTAACTGTTAATGGGCAAGTGCTTGGTAAAGCTGGTGGAAATGGTGAAGTTGTAAGAGTTGAATTTGGACCAGAGGGTCCAGTTCAATAAAAATCTCAAATATAATTAGAAATCCACAAATATTAACAATTTAGTTAGGGTTTAATGTCAACAAAAGTTGCGATCATTACTTTAGGTTGTGCTCGTAACGAAGTTGATAGTGAAGAAATTGCTGCAAAATTATCTAGTGCTGGAATTGATTTAGTTAAAGAACCAGAACAAGCAGATGCAGTTTTTGTCAACACTTGCGGATTTATAGAAACAGCTAAAAAAGATAGTATTGATACTCTTCTTGCGGCAAATGATTTAAAAAAACAAACTAATGTAAAAGCTGTTGTGGCACTTGGTTGTATGGCTGAAAGATATGGCGAAGAATTAGAAAAATCTTTACCTGAAGCAGATGCAATTTTAGGATTTGATGATTACGAAGTAATTGCTCAAAAGTTAAATCAAATACTTAAAGGAGATAAACCTAAAGCACCTGTTGCACAAGATCGAAGATTGTTACTACCAATTTCTCCTTCGCAACGAACTCAAAAAGTTGACAAAAAATTTAACAGATTTCGCCTCGATGACAAATTTGTAGCGCCTTTAAAACTTGCTTCAGGATGTGACCGAAGATGTACATTTTGTGCCATACCAAGATTTAGAGGAGCATATTTATCAAGAAAACCAACAGAAATTTTAGAAGAAGCAATGTGGTTGGCAGAACAAGGTGTTAAAGAATTATTTCTAGTAAGTGAAAACACAACAAGTTATGGAAAAGATTTAGGCGATATCAGATTACTTGAAACCTTGCTTCCAGAAATAGCTAAAATACCTGAAATTTCTTGGATAAGACTTTCATATCTTCAACCTGCAGAAATTAGAAGTACCTTGATAGAAAGTATCTTGAAAACTGAAAAAGTTAGCCCTTATTTTGATATTTCGTTTCAACATGCTCACCCAGATGTTTTAAGACGTATGAAGAGATTTGGTAATACAAAAGAATTTCTAAACTTAATCCAAAATATTAGAAAAATTAATCCAGATGCAGGTATTAGAAGTAACTTTATTGTTGGATTTCCTGGTGAAACTCAAAAAGAATATGAAGAGATTAAATTATTTTTAGAAGAAGCTCAACTTGATGCGATAGGTATTTTTGGTTACTCTCCAGAAGATGGCACAGAGGCAATTGACTTCAAAGACCAGATTGATGAAGAAGTAATCAAGCAACGAGTTTCGGAATTAACTGAAATTGCTCAGGAATTAATGAGTCAAAAAGCTAATTCGCGAATTGGTTTGACTTCTCAATTTCTTGTTGAATCTATTGAGGATGATGAGATTACGGGAAGAATTCAACAACAAGGGCCTGAAACAGATGGTATTAGTTATATTTTGGATAAAAATATTAAACTAGGCGATATCTTAGAAGTAGAAGTAATTGGTAATAACGGTGCTGATTTAGAGGTGAAGAAAAAATAGATAAGAAAGTAATCAAACCTGCAGTTCCAGATCGAGTCGCAGACCCGATTTCAACCGCAAGTAATTTCAATGTCCCTAATTTTTTAACTCTTTTAAGAATTTTATTTGTTCCAGTCCTTGCCTGGCTATTGTTTAAAGAAAATGCCGAGACAGATTTCATGCGCTTAGTTTCAGCAATTGTTTTCATTGTTGCCGGTTTAACAGATATTGCCGATGGAATAATCGCTAGAAAATATAAACTAATTACCAATTTTGGCAAAATATTTGATCCAATCGCTGATAAAGCACTAATTGGAGTTGCTTTAATTGGATTATCCTTTTTAGGTTTACTTGCCTGGTGGATTACTTGGGTCATTTTGTTTAGGGAATTATTTGTAACATTTTTAAGGTTTTGGGTCATCAATAAAGGAGTAATTCCAGCAAGTCGCGGAGGTAAATTAAAAACAATTATGCAAATTGTGGCAATTAGTGCTTACCTGTTGCCACTTCCAACAAGTTTTAACATACTTGCAGAAATTTTGATGTATATCGCAGTTATCTTGACAGTTTTAACAGCAATTGATTACATCTTAAAAGCGATTATGACTGATAGAAATTAATTTGACGAACATCGCATTTCAAGTTGTAGAAAGATTAAAAGAAAAGAAACTAACAATTGCAACAGCTGAGTCTTTGACGGCTGGTTTAGTTAGCTCTACTTTAGCTTCAGTTGATGGTGCTTCTTCTGTTTTAAAAGGTGGAATTATTGCTTATCAAAACGAGATAAAAGAAAATATTTTAAAAATAGATCCACAAATCCTTAGTAAATATTCAAGTGTTTCAAAAGAAGTCGCAACTTTAATGGCAGAAAATGTAAGACAAATATTAAAGGCAGATTTAGGTGTTGCCACAACTGGAGTAGCAGGACCAGGCTTAGTTGGAGATAAAAAAGTTGGCACAGTATTTGTGGCTATTTCGTTAAAGGAACACAATATGTGCCTTGAATTAAATCTGACGGGGGATAGACAAACAATAAGACTAAAGACTTGCCAGAAATTATTTGAACTAATACTAGAAAAGCTTGTGTAAGAAAAGTGGAAAAGCTAGATCTAGGCTAGAATTAGACAATGATCGTTTTAAGAAAAGTCATGGGCGACCAATTGCGAAAGCAACGCTTGTCCCAAAAAAGATCTCTTCGTGATATTTCAAAAAATGCCAAAGTTTCTTTGGGCTATTTAAGTGAAGTAGAAAGAGGTCAAAAGGAAGCTTCCTCTGAGCTTTTAGGAGCAATATGTGGAGCTTTAAATTTATCTTTAAGTAAATTTATGTTTGAAGTAACAAAAGCTGTTGCTGAAATTGAACAACATCCACAAGGTGTGACAGTTTTACCTATCAGCAAAAAATCAGATTCAGCTGCTGCCTAATTTCTTATTTAAAACATTTATTAATCTAACCCGGTTATATCTTTGAATAATTAAGCAAGGAAAATTCACCACGTGGGCAAAAATGATGTTAAAGATGACTGCCCATAAAGGATTAAATAAAGTTGTCACAATCCAGCCTGCGATCATTAACCAATGCGCAATTTCTGCTCTTCTAGTTTCTTTTATGAATTGCTCTAATTGAGCAATTTCACCATTTGCCACACTTCTTTTCTGAAAACCCTCTTTAAAGAATCCTCCTAATTCAGGTAATTTGTCTTTCCATTTATCAATTAAAAGATATCTTTTATACCAATTTAGATTTTTTTCAAAAAATAGAATATGAGTAAAGACATAATCTTTGTTTAAAAATTTATCAGGCAAAATACTAGCCAAATAACCTATAAAATAAAACCAAAATATCCAGGCACCTATATTCAACATCAAAAATCTAAAAGCTTGCATTATTTAAGTCCTTTTTTTGCATCAAGAATTCTATCTTTCCAGATAACTTTTCCTTGCCAAGTTTTTATCACTGAATAGAAAAATATTACTAAAAAGTAAAGAATCATAAAAGGATATAAAACTAGATAAAAATTAAAATTACCTAATTTTCTTAAAAACCACCAAAACTGTAATCCAAATCCAATAGTCAATACATATTGATAAAGCGAAGGGGCTTGATTGGTAAATGGCCAAGCAAGAAAGGCAAAAGGTAGCTCCCATGCAGCGGCTACAAGTCCACTAAACCAAGTAAATAGAAGAAGCCACCTTAATTTTGAAATACCAGCAGAGCCTGCTGCCATATTCTTTGTAAATCCTTGCGTTAAGGATTTCCAACCATTTGGATACATTTGAAAACTTATATCCTGTGCGCCTATAAATGTGTGGACATTCAACCCATGTTTTTGGAATTCAAATCCTAAAGCTCTATCTTCAAGAAGTTGAGTTTTAACTTTTTCAAAACCACCAATATTTTCTAAATCTTTTTTTGAAAGCATCATGACTGGACCAAAAGCTAAACCATTTTTTTCTCCAAGTCTTGCTCCAATGCTTCCAATTAAATTAAAAACAGATGCAAATCTTTCATAAGTAGAAGTCATGTGATGAAATGGTTGAACAGATATTAAACCTTGATATTTTTCAAAAGCATTAGTTAATTTACCTAAAGCATCTTTGCTTAACTTTGTGTCTGCATCTAAAAAAACTAATCTGTCATTTTGAGCTATTGCACTTCCTTGAAACAAAGCAAAAGATTTTCCTGTCCAACCTTCTGGTAATTCTTTTGAAGCAATAACTTTTGTTTCAAATTGGGCTGCAATTTCAGCTGTTTTATCGGTTGAATGATCATCAATCACAATGATTTCATCTGGTTTAAGATCTGAATTTTTTAAGGAATCAAGCAACTTGGAAAGATTATTTTCTTCATTTCGGGCAGGAATGATCACGCTTACTTTAGTATTTGAAGTTTCTTGAGGAAGTTGGGCTAATTTTGGTTGAATAAACCAACCTAAAATCCAACGCAGTAAAAGAGTGAAACCGTAAAAATCCATATGTGCCTATAGTCTTGCATTTATTGTTAGATTTGAATTCTTATGTGGGTAACAGAATTACGCCGAAGACTAAAAGCTCATTTCGGTGAAGATTACGCAGCCTCCTGGGCAAAAGATTTTGTCTTGCCTGAACTTGGAGGAATAAGTGTTGATGAGGCTCTTCGGCTAGGTTTTGATGCCCAAACCATTTGGAAGGCTGTTGCTTCAAATCAAGGAATTGACTCATCTTTCGAATAAGCGGCGTGTCTGATATGATTCGAACACCTGTTCGAGTAATGTGCACAGGTAAGAGATGTCCCCAGCCTCAAAAAGGTCCAGGACAAATGTCAGTGCTTGAACCTATCTTGGTTTAAGTAACGGATAAAACTAGGACCAAAAGAAAGGGTCAAAATGGCAACAGCGGCAAATGACCGCGACAAGGCTTTAGAAGCAGCCCTGTCACAAATCGATCGTCAATTTGGACGTGGCTCAGTCATGCGTCTTGGACAAGATGATCGCCCACCAGCAGAAGTAATTCCGACTGGTTCAATCGCATTAGATATCGCACTTGGAATTGGTGGTCTACCAAGAGGTCGCGTTGTTGAAATTTATGGACCTGAATCAAGTGGTAAAACCACAGTGGCACTTCATGCCATTGCAAATGCTCAAAGAGCAGGCGGCATCGCCGCATTTATAGATGCAGAGCATGCACTAGATCCAGAATATGCACAAAAACTTGGCGTTGACATTGATGCACTTTTAGTAAGCCAACCAGATACTGGTGAACAAGCTTTAGAAATTGCTGACATGTTAGTTAGATCTGGAGCACTTTCATTAATCGTGGTTGACTCTGTTGCAGCACTTGTGCCAAGAGCTGAAATTGAAGGCGAAATGGGTGATAGTCACATGGGCCTTCAAGCAAGACTTATGAGTCAAGCGTTAAGAAAAATGACCAGTGCCTTAGCAAATTCAAACACCACAGCAATTTTTATTAACCAATTAAGAGAAAAAATTGGTGTGATGTTTGGTTCTCCAGAAACAACAACTGGTGGAAAAGCTTTGAAATTCTATTCTTCAGTTCGTCTAGATGTGCGAAGAATTGAAACTTTGAAAGATGGAACCGATGCAGTTGGTAACAGAACCAGAGTCAAAGTTGTTAAAAACAAAATGGCACCACCATTTAAACAAGCAGAATTTGACATCATTTTCGGAGAAGGAATTTCTCGCGAAGGAAGCCTCATTGACATGGGTGTAGAACACGACATCGTGAAAAAGAGTGGTTCCTGGTTTACCTACGAAGGTGATCAACTTGGTCAAGGTAAAGAAAATGCCAGAGCATTTTTAAGAGATAACCCTGATTTAGCAAATGAAATTGAACGCAAAATCAAAGAAATATTTTCACTAAGCGCTAAAGCTGAATCTACTGATGCAGATGTAGTTCCAATAGCAGCTAGTGAGTAAATGGGAGAAGTAGTTCAACTTCAACAAACCGGTGTGCCAAAAAAAGCACACCGGTTTAAAAAAATAAATCCCGAAAATTTGGTTACTGCGCTGCCAGTTGCAGAATCTATTCCTGAAGAAATAGATCAAAATCAAATTGCCAAACAAGTTTTATTAAGACGTTTATCGAATGCTCCTAGAACAAGAAAAGAATTAGCTCAAGATTTAAAAAAGAAAAATATTGAAGAAGATGTTGCTCAAGTTGCTTTAGATAGATTTGAAGAATTAGGGCTAATCAACGATCAAACTTTTTCGGAGAATTTTGTTTCGGCAACTCACCAACGCCGTAAATTAGGTAAAAAAGCATTAAAACAACAATTAAGATCTAAAGGTGTTTCAGATGAAATAGCCAATCAGGCTATTTCTCAAATATCAGACGAAGATGAATTTAAAGCTGCTTTAACTCTTGCTTTAAAGAAAATACGCTCCATTCAGCATGATGATCCTCAAAGCCAAATCAGAAAAATCGTGGGTCTTCTAGCAAGAAAAGGCTATTCAGCAAATTTAAGTTTTCAAGTTGCAAAAGAAGTAATTAATGATTTTCCAGAGGGCTTAACTTTAAATAGTTAATTCGGCTCTTATTACATTAAACAATTTAGTTACTATTACACTTCTTAGTAATGTCAAATAAAAATTTTTCTTTTCAAATAAATGCCAAAATTGATGATCTTGCTGGCAAGAACCAAAAATTGGGTAGAGCAGGTGTGATCAAGACGCCTCATGGCGAGATTCCAACACCGGCATTTATACCAGTTGGCACCAAAGCAACTGTTAAATCAGTTTTGCCAGAAAGTATGAATAATTTAGGCGCTAAGGCCTTACTTGCAAATGCTTACCATCTTTATTTGCAACCAGGACCAGAAATCATTGATCAAGCAGGCGGCTTAGCAAAATTCATGAATTGGAATGGACCAACGTTTACAGATAGCGGTGGTTTTCAAGTTTTGTCTTTAGGGGTTGGTTATAAAAAAGTAATAGCAATGGATCTTGAAAATTTTCAAACCGAAGAAGTTATTGCCACTGACAAAGATCGTTTAGCACATGTTGACGAAGACGGTGTTAATT
>JBJSWT010000134.1:0-3334 GCA_046086025.1 Actinomycetes bacterium
TTCTTATATTTATTGAAAATATTCGTCTCAGTCGAAACTTCTTTAGCAACTAGCGTTGGCAATTTTTGATTAAAGCGATAAATGTAGCCTTCTGAGGTATTAGATCTAAAGCCTAGTCTTTCTAAATCTTGATTATCAAAACAAAATATAACTTCAGTTTTGCTGATTGAGTTTACAGATTCCAGAAAATCTTGAGTTAAATTGTCAACTTCTACCAAAATACTTACAAGACCTGATTCCTTATAATCGTCAACAATAGCGATGTATTCTTTGTTTTTGATTTTTTCTAATATTTTAAGAATTTTTTCTGTCAATTCGCACCACTTGTCTTATTTAAGACGTATTTTCCAATCAGATCAAATTCTATATTTACGTAATCTCCATTTGTTAATTGCTTTAAAGTTGTCTCTTTAAGAGTCTGAGGAATGAGATTTACAGTAAAAGAATCACCTTTTATATCACTTATAGTTAAAGACACACCATTTATTGCTATGGAACCTTTGACTATTAAATATTTTTTGTAACTCTCATCTAAGTGAAATTCAATTAATGTCCAATTACTGCTTTCCTCAATTTTCACTACTTTCGACGTTGAATCAATATGACCCGTAACTAAATGTCCACCCAGAAGAGTCGTTAAAGTTGCAGCTCTTTCTAAGTTGACTAGTGAATTTTCTTCTAAATGCTTGAGATTTGTTTTTTCAAGAGTTTCTTTTACAGCGGTAAAACTAAGGTGATTACTTCTGTTTTCTTCGATAGTTAAACAGACTCCATTAATATTTATACTTTCACCAATTGAGAAGTCAGAACCTAGATCAGAACAATCAATCGTCAATTTCATTGAATCGTCTTGAAGCTTATTGATTAAAACAACTCGACCTATGGCTTGGACTATGCCAGTAAACATTTTTATCCTACTAATTAATCAATAAATGGAGTCGTAAATCTCTTCCGACAAGTCCTACATTAGCGATGCGCCAATTTTGGTCTCGCAACCCAGGGATATTTTCTTTCAAGAAATCATTACCTTGTCCCAGAATTATTGGAGCCATGTAAATAATTAATTCATCAACTAATTTGGTTTCAAGATATTTGGCAAGTAATCCAGGTCCTGACTCTAATAATGCAGTTCTTACATCGTTTTTCCAAAGTTCATCTAATACTAATCTTGGATTTAATCTGGGTAAAATAAAAGTTTCTGCATCATTCTTAAAAATATTAAAAGAATCAGGAATTTTTGTATCCCCGACTACATAACGAATGGGTTGAAATTCTTTCTTTAATTTCTTGGGATATCTCACTGTAAGTTTTGAATTATCGGCTAATACTGATTGTGCCCCAGTGATTATTGCATCATTACCATTTCTAATCTCATGAACTTCATGCTCAGATTCTATTCCTGTTAATCTTAAATTTTTCTTTTTTCCATCGTTAATTTTTCCATCAATTGATATGGCAATTTTTGCGGTCAGATATGGTCTTTCCAATTCGTAAGATTTTAGCCATCGGTAATTTACTTTTGAATACTTATTACTGACATTCAATTGAATAACTTCAATTCCATTCTGTTTCAAAAAAGAGATGTTATTTGAAGTTATTGGGTTAGGATCCTTTCTTGAAAAAACAACTCTTTTAATTCCTGATTCGACTATTAAATTGCAACAAGAAGGTGTTTTTCCAACATGATTGCAAGGTTCGAGAGTTACAAAGAGTGTGGAATTTTTTGCACTTGAACCCGATTTCTCCAACGCAACCTGTTCTGCATGTCTTGTGCCATAACCTTCATGAAAACCTTTTGCAACTGGTAAACCGGAAGAATCAACTATCACACATCCGACTCTGGGATTTCTTTTAACACTTTTAGGAATCAATGCTAAATCGTGAGCTACTGATAACCAATAATTATCGGATTGAAATGCCATTTTATTTGGAAGCTGTTACAGCTAAATTGCGTAATTCCGTCATTGCTTTTTCAGGTTCCTTTGTTGCAAAAGCAGCAGATCCCACTACTAAAAAATCTGCACCAGCTTTAGTAGCTTTTTCAATTGTTTCAAAACCAACACCACCATCAACTTGAATCCAAACATCTAAATTACTTTTTGTAATTTCCTTGCGAGCTTGTTCAACTTTTTGGAGCATGTCATCCATAAATTTTTGACCGCCAAAACCCGGTTCAACTGTCATAACTAATAAGACATCTATTTGCGGTAGCAACTCCTTAACTTGTTCAAAAGAGGTTTTAGGTTTTATAGCAACACCTACTTTTTTATTCAAATTGTGAATATCTTTTATTATTTTTGTAGGCTCTTTTGCCGCTTCAAGATGAAAAGTTATTGAATCAGCACCTGCATCTGCAAAATCACACGCCCATCTATCTGGATCTTCAATCATTAAATGTGCATCAAGCGGCTTAATTCTTTTCTTCGATAAAGATTCCAAGAGACTTTTTCCAAAACTTAGATTAGGTACGAAGTGATTGTCCATCACATCAAAGTGGATCCAATCAATTGAATCTTTTACATCTAAGATCTCTTTTTCTAGGTTAATCGGATCAGCATTTAAAATGCTGGCCGCAATTTTTATATCCATAGATATAGGTTACTGGTTAGTGATTGCATCGATTTGCAAGCAATCGGCCAAACTATTCAAATTTTAGATTTTCTTTCGACTGAATACCATTAAACCAATCTAGGGCTGGCATCCTTTTCTTTCCTTGTGGAATAACTTCATCTAATACTAGTGAAACTGAATTTGTTCCTACGTGTACTGATTTTGAACTTAATTGTATGTTACCTGGGGGTAATTTTTCAGAGTCAGAATTTCTATAATTTAATATTTTTATCTTGTCTCCATTCATTTGAGTCCAAGCACTCAAATAATCGTTCCCTGTTCGAATTACAGATTTGATTTTATCCAGATTTTGATTCCAATCGATTTTTAAATCTTTATCAGTCAATTTAGGAGCATACGAAATTTCACCTGATTGATCCTTTTTTTGAACTCTTTCATATTCGATATCATCAAGAAAATTATCCAACTTCTCTGTAGCAAGATTGTTTAATTCAGCGATAAGTTCATCATGAGTTTGATTATTTAATTTAATTTTTTTCTGTAACAGTATTGGGCCAGTATCTAAGCCTTTATCGATTTGAAACCAAGTTATGCCTGTTTCCGACTCATTGTTTAATATTGCCCATTGAACAGGTGCTGCTCCTCGAAGATTTGGAAGAAGTGAGTAGTGCAAATTAATCCAACCGTATTTTGGTTTAGCCAAAAGTTCACTTGGAATTATTTGGCCAAATGCCACTACTACTGCAATATCAAAATCTAAACT
>JBJSWT010000135.1:0-4428 GCA_046086025.1 Actinomycetes bacterium
CGCTGAAATTAGTCACGAAAGACTAAATAATAAGATATTAATCGTGTCAAAAATATCTAAAGAAGAAGTTGCTAATTTAGCAAAACTTGCCAGATTAGATTTAGCTGAATCTGAATTAGATGAATATGCAAAACAATTAGAAATCATCCTTGATTCTGTTGCTAAAGTTGGCGAAGTTGATACCAAAAATGTTCAACCAATGTCTCATGCCACAGGGGCGGTAAATATTTTTAGGAATGATGAAACAAAACCATCATTAAAACGTGAAGAAATTTTAAAATCAGCACCAGCAAGTGAAGAAGATAAATTTAGGGTTCCAAGAATATTGGATGAAGAATAATGTCTGACTTAACTAAATTAAGTGCAGTTGAATTAAGTGAAAAGTTAGAAAAAAAAGAAATTAGTGCTGTTGAAGTTACAAAGGCTCATTTTGCTCGAATTGAAAGTCTAGACAGTAAAGTAAAAGCATTTCTGTATTTAGATAAAAAAGGTGCTTTATCTCAAGCAGAAGATATTGATAAAGCAAGAAAAGAAAATAAAACTTTAAATAAATTAGCAGGAGTTCCTCTTGCTCTAAAAGATGTTTTAACTCAAAAAGATATTCCTACAACTTGTGGATCAAAAATATTAGAAAATTGGCGTCCTCCATACGACTCAACAGTTGTTAAGAATTTAAAAAATGCTGGAGTAATTATTTTGGGTAAAACCAATATGGATGAATTCGCAATGGGATCATCAACTGAAAACAGTGCATTTTTTCCAACTAGAAATCCGTGGGATTTAAATAAAATTCCTGGTGGATCATCTGGTGGATCTTCAGCTGCTGTTGCAGCATTTTTTGCACCACTTTCAATTGGAACTGACACTGGTGGATCTATTAGACAACCTGCATCTGTAACTGGAATTGTGGGCGCAAAACCAAGTTATGGTGGTGTATCCCGTTACGGATTAGTTGCATTTGCATCTTCATTAGATCAAGCAGGACCTTTTGCAAGAACTGTTTTAGATTGTGCAATGTTACATGAAGTAATGGCAGGACATGATCCTCTTGATTCCACAAGTATTAATGAAAAAGTTCCAGATGTAGTTAAAGCTGCAAAAACTTTAGATGTAAAAGGTCTAAAAATTGGTTACATTAAAGAATTAGGTGGTACAGGTTGGCAATCAGGAGTAATTAATAGATTTAATGAATCTATTGAAACTTTAAAATCATTAGGTGCAATTGTGACTGAAGTTTCAATTCCACATTCTGTTTATGCTCTTGCTACTTACTATTTAATTGCCCCAAGTGAAGCATCCAGTAATTTAGCAAGATTTGATGGCATGCGTTATGGCTTAAGAGTAGATGATCAAAACTTAAGCGCTGAAGAAGTAATGAACAAAACTAGAGCCAAAGGATTTGGCAAAGAAGTTAAAAGAAGAATCATGATTGGAACCTACGCATTATCTTCTGGTTATTACGATGCCTATTATGCCCAAGCTCAAAAAGTTAGAGCATTAATTGCACAAGACTTAAAGAATGCTTTTAAAGAAGTAGATGTTTTGATTTCTCCTACTTCTCCCACAACTGCCTGGGGATTAGGTGAAAGAGTAAATGATCCACTTGCAATGTATTTAGCGGATTTAGCAACTCTTCCACCTTCTCTTGCTGGAATTCCTGCCATGAGTATTCCTATCGGATTAGCCGATGAAGATAAACTTCCAGTTGGTTTACAAATAATTGCACCATTTATGCAAGATGATCGAATGTATAAAGTGGCAGCAACTTTAGAAGCAAGTTTGAAAGATAAATGGAATGGAATATTAATTGATTCAATTCCTGATCTGAAAGTGGCATCAAATGGGTAATTTTGAACAAGCCATTAAAAATTATGATCCAGTAATTGGATTAGAAACCCACGTTGAATTATCGACAAAATCCAAGATGTTTTGTGCTTGCTCAACTGAATTTGGAGCAGAACCAAATACCCAAACATGTCCAACATGTTTAGGCCTTCCCGGATCTCTTCCAGTGGCTAATGAAACAGCAATTGAATCAACAATTCGAATTGGATTAGCACTTAATTGCAGCATTGCTCCATTTTCTAGATTTGCAAGAAAAAATTACTTTTATCCTGATATGCCAAAAGATTTTCAAACCAGCCAATACGATGAACCACTTTGTTCAAATGGATATTTAGATGTTGTAGTTGATACTGATGATGGGTCAAAAACTTTTAGAGTTGAAATTGAAAGAGTTCATTTAGAAGAAGACACCGGAAAATTAACTCATGCTGGAGGTTCCACGGGAAGAATTCATGGAGCAGATTATTCATTAGTTGATTACAATCGAGCAGGTATTCCTTTAGTTGAAATAGTTACCAAACCAGTTGCAGGAACTAATGAATTTGCCCCCCTTGTTGCAAAAGCTTATGTAACTGAATTAAGAGATTTATTACGTGGACTAAAAGTTTCTGATGTTCGAATGGAAGAAGGATCCCTTCGTTGCGATGTGAATCTGTCATTAACTCCAAAAGGTGCAAAAGAGTGGGGCACAAGAACAGAAACTAAAAATGTTAATTCACTTCGTAGTGTTGAAAGAGCTATAAGAAGTGAAATAGAAAGACAATCTATTGAGCTTGATAAAGGTAACAAAATTAAACAAGAAACAAGACACTTTCAAGAAGACACAGGTTCTACCAGAAGTGGTAGAAGTAAAGAAGTAGCAGAAGAATACAGATATTTTCCTGAACCAGATCTTGTGCCAATTGCACCTGATAAAAATTGGATTGACAAATTAAAATCTGAACTTCCTGAACAACCTTCTATTAGAAGAGCAAGACTTGCTAAAGAATGGGGCTTTACAGATTTAGAAATGAGAGATGTTTCAACTTTAGGAGCAGTTGAGTTAATTTCTGAAACGATTTCAAAAGGTGCAACACCAGCAGCTGCTCGAAAGTGGTGGGCTGGCGAATTAGCCAGAAGAGCAAGTGAATCAGGAATTGAATTAAGTACTTTAAAAATAAAACCAGAAGATGTAGCAAGAATTGACCTGTTAGTAAATGATGGAAAATTAACTGACAAATTAGCGCGTCAAGTTATTGATGGAATTTTACTTGGAGAGGGAAATCCTGACCAAGTTATTGAAAAAAGAAAATTAGTTGTGGTGGCAGATGATTCTGCATTGCTTCCAGCCATCAATGAAGCAATAGCAGCAAATCCAGATGCGGCAGCAAAAATTAAAGAAGGAAAAACGCAAGTAGTTGGCGTAATTGTTGGAGCAGTTATGAAAACTACAGGGGGAAGTGCAGATGCTGCCAAAGTAAGAGAATTAATCTTGAAAACATTAGGTAGTTAGCACCAAAAAGAATTGATATAGATACAGTATTTATATGGCAACTAAACCAGGTGATTTAAAACCAAGAAGTAAAGATGTAACAGAGGGTTTTGAAAGAGCACCAGCTCGTGCGATGTTAAGAGCCGTGGGAATGAAAGATGAAGATTTTAAAAAACCGCAAATAGGTATTGCTTCTTCTTGGAATGAAATCACTCCTTGCAATATGTCATTAAGACGATTAGCAGAAAAAGCCAAAGCAGGAGTGTTTGCAGCTGGTGGTTTCCCGATGGAGTTTGCAACTATTTCTGTTTCAGATGGAATCTCTATGGGTCACGAAGGTATGCGTGCATCTTTAGTAAGTAGAGAAATAATTACAGATTCAGTGGAATGCGTTATGCATGCTGAAAGATTAGACGGCAGTGTCACTTTGGCAGGTTGCGATAAATCATTGCCTGGAATGTTAATGGCAGCAGCCAGATTAGATTTAGCAAACGTTTTTGTTTATAACGGTTCAATAATGCCTGGAAATTTAAATGGTAAAGATTTAACAATTCAAGATGTTTTTGAAGGAGTAGGTGCTTGTGCACTGGGAAAGATATCTGAAAAAGAATTAGGTGACATTGAAAGAGCAGCATGTCCTGGTGAAGGAGCATGTGGCGGAATGTTTACTGCAAACCCAATGAGTTCAGCAGCAGAAGCATTAGGTATGGCACTTCCAGGAAGTGCAAGTGCACCAGCGGTTGATTCAAGAAGAGATGCAGATGCTTTTGCAGCAGGTGAAGCTGTTGTTAATTTAATCAGAAAAGGTATTACTGCAAGAGACATCATGACTAAAAAAGCATTTGAAAATGCGATAACAGTATTGATGGCTCTAGGTGGTTCTACAAATGCGGTTTTACATCTATTGGCAATTGCTCATGAAGCAAAAGTTGATTTAACAATTGATGACTTTAATCGTATTGGAGATAAAACTCCACACCTTGCAGATGTTAAACCATTTGGGCGCTATGTGATGAATGATTTAGACAAAATTGGTGGAGTACCAGTTGTTATGAAAGCACTTCTTGATGCAGGTTTATTACATGGTGATGCTTTAACAGTGACTGGAAAAA
>JBJSWT010000136.1:0-8316 GCA_046086025.1 Actinomycetes bacterium
TTTCACAAGATTTGACTTCCTTGTCATCAAAATACTTATGCACAACCTTATTTTCTTTCAAAATATTCAATATATTTTGATCACTTGTGATTTCAGAATATTGAAAATCTATAGATTTTATTACATCACTTGAATTTGAACTTTTGCCTATAGACATTTTATCTATTAAATATTTCTTAGTTAACCAGTCTATTTTGCCGACTAGTTTATTTGGATCAATATTTAATAAGTTTAAAGTAATCTTCCACATATCAATTATTTTTTCGAAATATCTTGAATTTGCGACGTTTTCGTTGAATTCAATTGCTTTTGCTAAATATTTTCTTTGTAAATCTAATGCCGTTATGTTCAAACCAGAACTCAATTGGATGCTTTTATCCAATTTTATGTTTTGCGAAACATCTTTTAAAGATTGAATTGGATCAATTAGCTCGCAATCAAAATTATTTAAGTAATTTTCCTCAATCATTGTTAAAACTAAATCTGTAGACCCAATTTTTAGAATATTTGCAAAATCACACAAATTAGCGTCACCGATAATTAAGTGCAATCGTCGATATCTAGATGAATCTGCATGAGGTTCATCTCTTGTGTTTATGATAGGCCTTCTCAATGTAGTTTCTAAACCAACTAAAGTTTCTATGTAATCAGTTCTTTGACTTATTTGAAACGAATCATTATGAGGAATTTGGCCAATTCCTACTCTTCCTGCTCCTGTGAAAATTTGTCGGGTTACCAAAAATGGAGTTAAAAAATGAATTATCTGATTAAATTCAGTGGATCGCTTCATTAAATAATTTTCGTGCGTTCCATAAGATGCACCTTTATTGTCAACATTATTTTTAAAAATACGAATCGGATCGTCTGGATAAAGTTGCTTATCTAATTCAATTGCTTTTTTAATTACATTGTCTCCGGCAAGATCCCATTTGACTGCATCAAATGCATTGGTGGTTTCTGGTGCCGAATATTCAGGATGCGCATGATCAACATAAAACCTTGCCCCATTATGAATAACTATGTTGGCAATTGTTTGATCCTCATCAGTCAACAATGAAGGATCAGCTTCAGATCTAGTTAAATCAAATCCTCTGGCATCTCTTAATGGATTTTCTAAATCGTAATCCCATCTGATATTTCTATCTGGATACAAATGTTTTGCGTAGGCATGAACCAATCTTGTAGACAATGTAATTGGGTCAGTGCCTAATAGACTTGATATTCCATATTCATTTTCAAGTCCCATGATTCTTTTAAATTCCATGGTTATTTATATTTATAAATATTGACCTGTAGAACCTATTGTTTCAATTGATCTACCTGGTTCTTCACCTTGCTTACTTTGAATCAAAGTTCTTAAGAATACGATTCTCTCGCCTTTCTTACCTGAAATTCTGGCCCAATCATCAGGGTTGGTTGAATTTGGTAGATCTTCATTTTCTCTAAATTCTTCCTGACAAGCAGCAAGAATATGCTCTACTCGAATTCCCTTTTTGTTATTTCTTAAAAATTCTTTTATTGCATTTTTCTTTGCTCTAGAAATAATGTTTTCTAGCATCGCACCACTTGCAAAATCCTTGAAATATAAAACTTCTTTGTCACCATTTGCGTAAGTTACTTCAATAAATCGATTTTCA
This sequence comes from Actinomycetes bacterium, assembly GCA_046086025.1. Taxonomy (GTDB): domain Bacteria; phylum Actinomycetota; class Actinomycetes; order S36-B12; family UBA5976; genus ATZT02. The sequence continues at coordinate 1,638 of JBJSWT010000136.1, forward strand.
TCTGATTCATTAAACATTCTTTCAACGGCTCTTTGAATCATTGATTTAACTGTAAGAAGTTGATCTCCGTTGTGTTGTTTCAAATCATCTTCACTCAGAGGCAAATCTGGAGTTAAATACTTTGAAAGAATTTCAGCCGCACCTTGCGCATCAGGTCTTTCAATTTTTATTTTTACATCTAGTCTTCCCGGTCTTAAAATTGCAGGATCAATCATGTCTTCTCTGTTTGATGCACCGATTACGATAACGTTTTCTAAACCTTCTACCCCATCAATTTCACTAAGTAATTGAGGAACAATTGTGTTTTCAACGTCACTTGATACACCACTGCCTCTAGTTTTGAATAAAGAATCCATTTCATCAAAAAATACAATCACTGGATAACCTTCACTAGCTTTATCCCTGGCTCTTTGAAAAATTAATCTGATATGTCTTTCAGTTTCTCCCACATACTTATTTAATAATTCAGGTCCTTTTATATTCAAAAAGAAAGATCTAGCACTATTGCTCTGGAAATTTTCAGATACTTTCTTTGCTAATGAATTAGCAACAGCTTTAGCGATTAGTGTCTTTCCACATCCTGGAGGTCCATATAGAAGGATTCCCTTAGGTGCTCTTAATTGATGTTCTTTATATAAATCTTTATGCAGGAATGGAAGTTCGACTGCATCTCTAATTTGCTCAATTTGACTTCCAAGTCCACCAATATCTTCATAGTCAACATCAGGAACTTCTTCTAAAACTAATTCTTCTACTTCACTCTTAGGTATTTTTTCATAGATAAATCCACTTTTGTTATCAAGAATTAATGAATCTCCAACTTTAATTTCAGTTGTATTCAATGACTCTGCTATCCGAACAACTTTTTCTTCATCTGCCCGACCAATAACAACAGCTCTATTTTCATCTTCCAAAACACTTTTTAAAGTAACTAGTTCGCCAGCTTTTTCAAAACCATGAACAGCAATTATGTTCATGGAATCATTCAACACAACTTCCCTACCCGGTAAAAGATTTTTTTTATCAATTTCTGGCGAAATTGTGACACGCATTTTACGACCATTAATTAATACGTCGGCATCTTTTTCATACATTTCTAAAAAGATTCCAAATCCTGAGGGAGGAGCACCAAGTTGCTCAACTTGCTCCTTGAGGCTAAATAATTGATTGCGCGCTTCGGTAAGAAGATTAGTTAATTCTTGGTTCTTAAATTTTAAATCAGTTACGAGTTTTTCAAATTCTTCATTGGACGAAATATTTTGGGTCTCTGACAATTTTTCCTCCAAGGTATATTCATATTCTAACAATTGCTCTAAAAGACTTTATTTAGTTGGTGACTCGTAATCGACTCCATAGGCACCTTTTGCTGGTTTCTGTCTTTTCACAGGAAATTTAAAACCATCAGCCATTCTTCTTGTGTGAACTAGAAAACCTGTGTGTCCATTCATCTTGTGTTTTGGTCGAACAGATAAACCTTGAAGATGCCATTCTCTATACATTGTTTCTGAAGCTATTGGATCTGTCCACTGTCCACTTAACTTAATTGTTTCGACAAGTTTTGACATTTGAGTTGTGGTGGCAACATAACAAACAAAATGACCTCCAGGTTTAAGCATCGAATAAATATTTTCAACCATGTCCCACGGATTTAGTAAGTCTAAAATGACTGAATCATAAATAATTTCACTTTTATATTCCTTAATGTCGCACAAAAAAACTGACCAATTAGGTGGAGTTTGTTTCATGAACTTCAAAACATTCTTTTTTGCTACATTAATAAAATCTTCATTAATTTCACAAGAATTTAAGATTCCTTTTTCGCCTATAGTTTTTAAGATATGTAAAGATAAAGACCCAGAGCCAACTCCTGCTTCAAGAACTTTAGAACCATTTTTTATATCAGCAAGCTCAATAATTTGTGAAGCATCTTTAGGGTAAATAACCGCCGCACCTCTTGGCATATTCACCACATAATCTTGCAAGGATGGAGAAAATATTGTGTATTGCATTCCATTCGTACTAGAAATTACACTTCCTTCTCCCAGATTTTTAATTTCATCATGATTGATAGATCCATGAGTAGTAAAAAATTGTTTGCCTTGCTCTAAGACAAGTGTGTGATTACGACCTTTTTGGTCTGAAAGGATAACTAAGCTTCCAAATTCAAGTGACATGATTCTTAATTCTAGATAAATAATGCTTTGTCAGATCTTTGCCCTAAGGTATAAACATGGAAAAAACAATTTTGTCACTGTCTCCATCAAGAATTTCAGATTTTCAGCAATGTCCTCAACTTTACAAGTTTCGAGCAATTGACAAATTACCAGAAAGACCAGGCATAGACGCAGTAAGAGGTTCCATAGTTCATTTAATTTTGGAAGATCTTTATAAAGTTGAAAAATCCCAAAGAAGTTTTGAATGGGCAACTAGCGATATTTTTAAATATGTTGAGAATTTATTAAAAGAAGAACCTAACATTTACTGTGCAATAGATTCAAATATTGATTTTCCTATAGTAGGAGAAATAGAACACGATAAAGAAAAAATCGAATCTTTGATTTCTGAAATTAAAATCTTATTAGCTAATTATTTCCAACTTGAAGATCCTTCAAAAATCGAACCAGATTCAACTGAAGAATTAATAGAACATATTTTAACTGACGAAATTCATCTAAAGGGATATGTCGATCGTATTGATGTTTCCCCACAAGGGTGGATTCGAATAAATGATTATAAAACTGGTAAATCACCCAAACAAAATTTTGAATCTAAAGTTTTATTTCAACTAAAATTTTACGCTCTTGTCATCTATAAAAAAACAGGATCTTTAGCCAAACAATTAAGATTAATGTATTTGAAAGATTCTAATATTTTAAGTTATGAGCCAACACTTGCTGATCTTGAAATTACGGAGCAAAAGATATATTCCATAGCCAAGCAAATAAATTTAAGCCTAACTGAAAATGTTTTCAATCCAACAACATCTAAATTGTGTGATTACTGTTATTTTAAAAAGATTTGTCCTGCTTTTAACTAGATACTTTGCCATTCCTTGACAAGCTCTTTATGCATGTCTTTCAAATCGTTTAAATTTAATCCTTGCAAACTATTCAGTATTCTCATACCCCTTCTTGCGTCCAAGAGCACTCGGTCCGGCAAAGCAATAGTCGGAATCCCTGCCCCTAACGAACTAGTAATTCCTGTATTTGAATCTTCAAAAGCCAGACATTCCAATACGTCTAACCCAAAATGTTTGGCTGCAGTTAAATAAGGCTCTGGATGTGGTTTTGTGTCAACTACATCATCCGAGGTGATCACAAGATCAAAATAATTTTCAAAAGAATTATTCAGCAAAAGTGCATCTGCAAGAACTTTGTTTGAGGCAGTGACCAACGCAGTTTTTATCCCCTGATTTCTTGCTTCATTAATAATTTTTTCCCACCCGGGAAGTAATTCAGACTTGTATTTAGAAAAACTATCTAACATTTCATCTACTATTTGTTTAAAAATAATTTCGGCATTCACATTTGCTTTTGCACCCATATATTCAACTACTTTGAAAAGTGGTCCACCTATAGCTTGATTTTGGTCATCTTCCTCCCATGTTGAGCCATGCATCTCCATAACGCGACGCTCAGCGGCCCACCACCTGCTTTCGGTCTCAACTAGCGTGCCATCCATATCAATTAATAAAGCACGCAATTTGGACAAACTCCTGATTCACTAAAGAACATTGGTCAATTATGCAAAACTGTCCAACCTTATGTAGATTAGAGATTACTTTGAAATAAAGCCATTTAAGAGTATTTGACTCGCAGGAGGAACGTGAATTTAGACATTAAATCTATAAAGGAATATCTAGGTAAAAATCCTGTCGCGATATGTTCCTTTTTAGGTTGGAATGACGCAGCAGAAACTGCTTCAAATGTCATTGATCACTTAATTGAAGTTTGGGATGCTACGGAATTAACCGCAATTGATCCAGATCCTTATTACGACTACCAAGTTGCACGTCCCAGAGTTCGTTTAACAGATGATGGAAAACGAGTTATTGATTGGCCTACGACTCGAATATTTTTAGCTGATCCACCTGGCTCACCTAATTCAATTCTTCTTGTTCAAGGAATAGAGCCAAATTTAAAATGGAAAAATTTTGTTAGTGAATTGCTAGACATTTTTGATGATTATGAAGTTTCTTTGATAATTTCTTGCGGTGCTTTGTTAGCGGATGCTCCACACACAAGACCGGTTCCAGTTACAACTGTTGCAGCAACACCGGAATTGACAGAAAACTTAGATTTGGAACCTTCAGCATATGAAGGACCAACAGGAATCATTGGAATAGTGCAAGATGAAGCAACAGAAAGAGACATTGCATCCATTTCTTTGTGGGCTGCAATACCGCATTATGTTTCTTCTCCCCCAAATCCAAAAGCAACACTTGCTGTTATTTCAAAGTTAGAGGACTTATTGGATATATCTATTCCATTAAACGACTTAATTGATGAATCAAGAGCTTGGCAAGAAGGAGTCGATCAGCTTTCTGCTGAAGATGATGAAATCAAAGATTATGTAACGAAATTAGAATCGTCGGTTGATGCATCAGATTTACCAGAAGCAAGTGGTGAAGCGATTGCAAGAGAATTTGAGCGTTACCTAAAACGAAGAACTAAAGATTAATTATTTTTGTAAAAATTAATATTTTCCTCAGTGGCTTGATCAAATTTGATTTTTAACTTTCCGTTTATTTTGTCAAAAATCTGCTTGGCGTTAGATTTTCCTAATTCGACTCCAAATTGATCAAAAGAGTTAATGTTCAAAATAAAGCCTTGGAGCATAATACTTATTTCATAAAAGGAAATTAATTGGCCTAGATTATAAGCATCTAGTTGGCTAAGCCAAACAATGTTTGATGGTCTATTTCCTGGCATCAATTTATGTTTTACTAAATTAATAGAGGTACCTTCATCCAATAGCTCGTCTTGATTTTTTCCATTCATCATGGTCATGCTTTGGGCAAGAGCGTTTGACACCAATTGATCATTGAATAATTTATCCTTGCCATAGTTATTTTTTATCAAAATAAAATCAACAGGAATAATCTGATTTCCTTGTTGAATCATTTGAAAGAAAGAGTGTTGAGAGTTCGTGCCTGGTTCACCAAAGATGATAGGTGAATTAATTAATTTAGATTTTTTTCCATCAACTTGAACACTTTTACCATTGCTTTCCATCCAGGTTTGCTGAAGGAATGCAGGAAATCTTGAAAGCATAGAAGAATAAGGAATGATTGCTAAAGTATTAAATTTCATAAAATTTAGATTCCAAATGCTTACAACAGCGTGCCAGAAAGACGGATTGTCTTTTAATTCTTGTTGTTGCAAAACCTGATCATAATCACCAGCACCTTTTTTCATTTCTGTAAAAAACTTTGATCCATAACCTAAAGCAATAGACATTCCTACTGCGCTAAATAGTGAGTATCTACCCCCTACCCAATCCCAGAAAATAAAAGTCTGTTCTTTTTTTATTCCAAATTTTTCACTTTGGGTCGAATCGGTAGTAATTGCCACAATATTTGATGAAACATTTTTTGATGTATCGTTTCCTTGAAGCCATTTCTTTATGTATCTTCCATTTTCTAGAGTTTCTAAAGTGGTGAAAGTTTTGCTGATAATCAACACTAAAGTTCGAGCTGGATTTAAATTTCTTAAAATTGCATCCAGATAAACTTGATCAATATTTGAGACAAAATGTATTTTTACTTGACCATCATGAAAACCTTTCAATGCTTCGTAGGCCATATTGGGTCCAAGATCAGATCCACCAATACCCACACTTATAACGTCTGTAAAAGATTCGTTGCTAAAACTTTTTATAGTGCCACTTCTGATGTCGTCTGCAAACTTTAGAAATCTATTTTCTTCAGATTTAATTTTTTGCTTAATTTCATTCAAATTTACATTTTGAAAATCCTCACGCAACCAAAAATGGCCAACTTTTCTATTTTCCGTAACGTTGACATTTTGTCCTTCAAGTAATTCTTTAATCTTTTTTTCCAAATTTGTACTTTTGATTAAATTCAGCAGCAATTTTTTGGTGGGATTATCTATAAAATTTCTACTGAAATCAAAATTTAATTTCGAAAAACTGGTATTGAAATTTTGGTAACGTTTTAACTCTTTAGAAAAAAGTTTTATTAAATCAGATTTTATTAATTTTTTTGATGCTTTTTTTAGTTTTATATAATCTTTTGATTTAATTAGCATCGTCAAAACTCAATCCAAATAAGTTATTCATCACTAACTCTAATGATATCAAATCATCTTTCTCATCAAAATTTTCTGCATTTAAAACATATTCGATCGCAGAGGAGAAATCTAAATTATTGAGGATTAATTTCAAAATATTCTCAAAATCATTTAGTTTAATATATTTTTGGGCACATTTTTTTAAGTTATTAAATGTATTTCTATAGTGTTCAATTTCTGCGAAGATAAATTCCCAATCTTGATGCCATGGTTTTGAAATTAGCAATAACCTAATCACTAGTGGATTTATACCTTGATCAATTAATTGATGAACGAATACAAGATTGCCTTTTGATTTACTCATCTTGCTACCTTCATAAGAAACCATTCCCACATGGCAATAAATTTCAGCAAAATCTTTATTTTTG
>JBJSWT010000137.1:0-5473 GCA_046086025.1 Actinomycetes bacterium
TCGTTCGCAAATCATTTCGCCATCTTTATTGATGACACTTGCTTTTATTCCTGAGCCACCAATGTCAATGGCCAGCGTTAAAGTATCCGCTGGCCAATTAAACATGCCTTAATTATGTCTTATTTACTTCTTTGGTTTAACGAGTATGTCGTATACAAATGCTGCTAACAATGCTCCAACAATGGGTCCAACAATCCAAATCCAGAAATTAACATACTGTCCAGAAGCAACAGCTGGCCCAAACCATCTTGCAGGATTCATCGCCCCACCAGTTAAAGGACCTGCAAAAAGGATTCCGCAAGCAACTGTAAATCCTATTGGAATCGCAGCAACTGCATCAAACGAACTTCTTCCGTCTACTGCCACGCCCATGATAACTAACATTAAAATAAAAGTAATAATTATTTCTACTAGCAATCCAAAAAATGGACTAATTGGTTGAGCTAAGGATGGCACACCTACATTTTGCGCAAATGTTCCATAAGTTGCTTTCAAAAATAATCCTGCGATTAATCCACCTAAAAGTTGAAAAACCATATATGCGATTGCATCTATTGCTGGCAGTCTCTTTGTCGCCCAAAGTGCTATTGTAACGGCTGGATTAAAAGCGCCTCCAGAAATATGTCGAAAAGCAGCAACTGAAATTAATATCGCAAAACCATTAGCTAATGCGATTGCTGCTAAATCTCCACCACTTAATAAAACTCCTGCACCAAATAAAACTAGGGCAAAAGTTCCAACAAATTCAACCATCAATCGAGCAGGGGCGTTTTCCATTTTTCTCCTTCAATCTTTATTTTGCTAACTCAAAATCTAGATGATGATGCTTGAGTGCACCGGTATTGAAGATAGGCGAGTGCGACCATTTAGCGCAGAAATTTCAATAAAAACAGCACAATTTGCAACTTTGCCACCAGATTTCTTAACTAATTCAGTGGCTGCCCACATAGTGCCACCCGTTGCTAAAACATCATCAACAATAAAAATTGAATCTGAACTATTTATGGCATCTGTGTGAACTTCTAATGAATCAAATCCATACTCCAATTGATATTGCACAACATGGGTTTGGCGAGGAAGTTTTCCTGGTTTTCTAAATAAAACTAAACCTAAATTATTTCTAGCCGCCAGAGCTGAAGCAAATATAAATCCTCGAGATTCAATTCCTGCTACTTTATTTGCTCCATTTAATTGATTTGTTAAATCATCTAACACATCATTAAAAGCTTTCTCATCTTGTAAAACTGGGGTTATATCTTTAAAGACAATTCCTTTTTTGGGAAAATCAAAAACATCAGCAATTTTGGAATGGGCATATTCCAGATGTTTAGGAATGTTCATGAGTCAATACTAGGCAAAGTTAAGATTTCTGCCCCTGTTTTTGTCACAACTAACGTGTGTTCAAACTGGGCAGAAATCTTTCTATCTTTAGTTAAAACTGTCCAGCCATCATCCAACATGTCGTAATCGTGAGTGCCTAAATTAAGCATGGGTTCAATGGTGAAAGTCATTCCTTCTTGCATTATTTGATTACTTGTGGGGTCATCGTAATGAGGAATGACAAGGCCAGAATGAAAATGAGTATGCACACCATGTCCTGTGAAATCTCTAACTACCCCGTAATTAAATCTTTTGGCATAACTTTCTATAACTCGACCAATAACATTTATAGGTCTTCCAGGAGCTACTGCTTGGATTGCTCGATCAAGTGATTCTTTAGTTCGTTCCACTAACAGTTTTACTTCTTCTTTAACATCTCCTACTAGAAAGGTGTAGTTGGTATCGCCATGAACACCATCTTTAAAAGCTGTGACATCCAGATTAATAATGTCTCCTTCTTTGATTACTTGATTTGATGGAATGCCATGACAAATAACTTCGTTTATTGAGGTACAAAGAGATTTGGGAAAACCTCGATAACCAAGAGTTGATGGGTATGCTCCTTGATCACAGATATATTCATGCACAATTTCATCTAATTGATCTGTGGTCATTCCTGGTTTAATACTTTTTCCAGCTAAATGCATCGCATCTGCTGCAATAGTTCCAGCAATTTTCATTTTCTCTATTACTTCAACACTTTGTACATCAGAACCTTGATAAATCGAAGGTGATCTTTTTCCTACGTATTCAGGTTTTACTATGTGGGTTGGAACGCTTCTTAAATTCATTAGTTAAAACTTAGCCAACATTAAAGGTAGTTTTTGCAGTCCTAGCTGTTTTACCTGATTTTTTCATAGTTATAGTCAAAGTGCAGGTTCCTTTGGAGTTAACTACAACCCTTGTAGCAGTAGCAACGCATGCTCCTTTTGGTTTTGCTTTCACTCCCACAAATTGCACACTTGTGGAAGAGGCAACCTTTAGTCCCAATTTTCTTACTACAGCTCTTGCTGTTGAAGATCCTTTTTTAAGACTTGGTCTTGATGCTGTGATTGCTTCATCTGGGGAATAACCAGCAGTTTCAAGGGCAGATTTTGCTAAAGCTGAGAAATTACTTGCGACCAGAGATAAAACGGCACGGGTTTTAATTTCTGGGTAACAAGGTGTACCACTGCCACCTGCTACTGGTCCTACTAAAAGATTTTCTGTTTCAGTGGAAAGAATTACGGGCCCTCCACTATCTCCAAAACATGCCCCTGCACCTTTTGCAGTCCTTGCATAAACATAAGTTCTGGCACCTAAAAATTGGAATGGGGTTTGACTCAAAGTCAATGGAATTAAAGAAACATCACTTTCCTTATCCGTTTGGCCATAGCCAAAAAAGTTCAATTTCTTGCCATTCAAAGTAGCTGCTGCTACCTCTGATTCACTGGCAAGTCTTGTGACTAAAGGTGTGCCGATTTCTTTATCAAGAATTAAAAAAGCAATATCGTTTGCTTCCACAAATCCTGTTTTTGAATTTAAATAACCTGAAGTCAAAATGATTGCTGTTGCTTTTGCCACAGGTCTTGAAGTTGAAAGATTTGCACCTTGACTATATACATTCACATTTGAAGCAGCAGAGACATTGCTTGTGCCTTCTTCCACAACACAATGGGCAGCAGTGATTACAATTTTTGGTTTCCAAAGTCCACCAGTGCAAGCTGTTTGTAAATTTCCTCCCAAGTCAACTCTGATTGCTACCACAAATCCAGATCCTGTGGCATCTGTTCCTCCCACCACAGCATTTGCTGGTGCCTGGAAAAGGCCTATAAATAAAGGAAAAATTGCTAATAATAAAGTAGTAATTTTTTTCATTTCTATTTAGACTACTTTAATGGAGTCTTTAGCGCTAATTGCAGCACTTGTTGTGTTAACAACATTGGCTGTGGGTCCAATTGCAGTGGGATTTTCTTTTATCAAAGCAAAACTTTGGTCTCGCATCCTTACTTTTATTTTTGCAATCCTTGCCATATTTGCAGGTGCTTGGTTATTTGCACTACCTATTGGAAGCGGGGCGAGATTCATGGGCTTGTTTTCATTTAGTTGTGGGGTATGGGCGATATATCGCCGCAGAAATAATTAATTAGAAAAATTTAAAACTAAATAAAAAACCCCGGGGCTATAAAAGCCCGGGGTTTTTTTAGCAAACCTTGAAAGGTTATGCAGCTTTTTTACGACGACGACGCTTTGGAGCAGATTTAGCTGCTTTTTTACGACGACGGCGCTTTGGAGCTGCCTTTGCTGCTTTTTTACGACGACGGCGCTTTGGAGCAGCTTTTGCTGCTTTCTTACGACGGCGCTTTGGAGCAGCTGCCTTTTTTCTTCTTTTTGCCACAATTCCTCCTGGCGAGTTTACTTCTGTTCCGGAAAGCACAGAAGTTTCTTAATTCCTAATCGTTCCAGAAGAAATGCATATTGTCATCAAGTAACGCGTATTTTGACACGCCGTGTCGCAATTATTTTTTATTAATTTTTTTACATTTTTAATACAAAAATATTAAAAAAAATAATAAAAAATTAAAGTGAAAAAGGGTGCGTTTTCGCAGGTCAGAGGGGGTTTTTTGAGGGGTGTTATAAATGTTAATTAAATTTTATTTGTTAAAACTATCTATATATGGGGGTCAAAATTGACATTTTTTTCACGAAATTCTTTTAAATTTTTTGCAAAAACATTGGTATTTACATCATATTTATAGAAATCTTTTAACAAACTGCTAAAAAATACAGAACTAATAATTGTAAGAATTCCACCTGATATTAATGAGAATTCAAGACCTCCAAAGCGTGCAAATAATGCACCTCTGACTTGTCCTAGTTGAGGTCCAACTGAATAACTAAGCATTTCAATAGAAGCAAGACGACCTCTTAAGTGATCTGGGATGGATTGATTCCAAATAAGGCCTCTGAAAATGGCGGATATTTGGTCAAAAAATCCTGCAATCATCAAACCAATGATTGCAAAAATTAAAGAATGAACTAATCCAAAAATTATGATGCCAAAACCCCAACCACATGCAGCTATTGCAATGATTCGACCATGTCTTGAAACATGATTTGACCAACCACTTGTCAAAGTTGCAAGCAAAGCACCAGCTGGAATTGCTGCATAAAGAAAACCAAGAGTCCAAGGACCCCCTAATTGATCTGCCACGAATGGAAATAGAGCATATGGGAAAGCAAAAAACATGGCAGAAAGATCAACTAGATAAGTTCCTAGTAAATCTTTTCTTGAAAGGGCATAACTAATACCTTCTTTAATTCTTTTTAGCGATGGATTTTCTGCACCATGGCTTGGAATTGCTGGACTTATTTTTATTAGAAGAATTAAGGAAATAACAAAAGTTAAAACATCAATAAAGTAAGCAAGGGCAATGCCACCTGCGGCAAGAATTAAGCCTCCAATCATGGGACCTGCAATTGAGGCAGTTTGATGGCGAAGTGAATTTAAGGCTCCTGCTGAAGGCAAATTCGTATAGGGCACAACTTGAGGAGTTGTAGCATCTACAGCTGGTCTAAAAATTCCATCGGTGGCCGCAAAAATTGCTGCTAGAAAAAGAATTAAAACTGGAGAATTAAATCCTGACCAAACATTTATTAAAAGAGCAATAGAAACAATCATTGCTGCAAATTCTGAAATCAAAATAAGTTTTCTTCTGTCAAAAGCATCAGCTAGAACTCCGCCATAAAGGCCAAAAATAATAAGAGGCAAAGTTTCCACTAATCCAACTGCACCCACCCAAAGGTAGGAGTTTGTGATTTCTTTAATTTGAAATGGCATCGCCACATAAGTCATCATCGAACCAATATTTGAGATGACCCCAGCTGAAAAAATCAGGCGAAAATCTTTGGATATTTTTAGCGCTGAAATATCGATGCGGATCTGTTTTTTATCTGCTTGAGTCATTGCTTTGGACATCTTATCGGTTAAAGCAATAGAATTTTGAAATGTCACCCGAGCAAATTATTAATGAATTAACTAACAGATTTGAAGATCTCAATAGCAAGTCCACGTGGGGGGAGACATCAATTTTTTTTAACCCAGGAAATCGTT